>JBBQJD010000029.1:0-35658 GCA_038325595.1 Bacteroidales bacterium
AGTATATGCAATATCTTTGGTACAGGTAAGAATGAAAGAGGATGGAAGTTTTGAGACTATCACTATACCTGATGAGGGTCAGAATTTTGCCGATAAGAACCTGCGCTTTTTTCCCCGTTCGGTTACACTCCCGCCAAATGACGCACAGGTTGTAAAAGTTCAGCTTCTGAGAACGAACCAGCTTTCTCCCGGAGAATACCGTTCCCATTTCTATTTCAGATCCGTTCCTGAAATAGAACCTCTTGGTGAAGAGGAGGTGGTGGCAGATACTTCAGCTATTTCTGTCAGACTGACTCCTGTATTTGGCATAACAATTCCTGCTATAATCAGAATAGGCGAATCAACTACCAAGATAATCCTTTCAGACCTTGCACTAAGTATGGTGAATGACACAATACCTAATTTTTCGCTCGTTTTTAATCGCACAGGTAATATGTCAGCGTATGGCGATCTGGTAGTTTATCATATTTCTCCCCAGGGGAAAGAGTCAAAGGTTGGTGTTGCCAATGGAGTTGCTGTTTATACACCAGGTATTGTCAGGAAATTTCAGCTCAGACTAAATATTATTCCCGGCATAGCTTATGATACCGGAACTCTGAAGGCCGTATTTTCATCCTCCTCAGATGTCAGGCCTGAGAAGTATACGGAAGCGGAACTGAAGCTTCAATAATTAGATTTATGGTGCAACAATTGCATCAATCCCACCTGATTATGAAAAAGCCAAATCTTACCAAAAAGTCATTTTTGCCGGTTCTGGCTTTATTATTTTCAGTGATAAGCAACGGACAGGTAGATGGTGATTACCAAACCAGGGCAACCGGAAACTGGAGTGCAAACACTACCTGGCAGGTCTATGCCAGTGGAATATGGAATAACTGTCTCGTTGGAGATTTCCCGGGGGTTACCCCCGGTTCAGGCTCTGTAAATATTTTAAGCGGACATGCAGTTACTCTTAACGTAAGTCCTGCCAATCAAATCGGTGCATTAACCTTTGCACCCGGAAACATCGCTCTGAGTTCTGTAGTATTCGGAGGAAACTGGACCTTAAATGTTACCGGTGCAGTCACTTACACTGTCCCCGGCGCAAATAATAATGGTGATCAGACATTAAGTGTTGGTACCGGTACACTGAGCTGTGCTTCAGTAACTATGGTGACGACTACGAATAATAACAGAATACAGACTTTATCATTAAACACCGGTATCATAAACATAAACAGTGATGTTACAATGGCTACAGCCATACAAAATGCCATTACTTTTACAGGTGCAGGTGTTATCAATATTGGCGGAAATTTTCACCCGGGAACTGGAACTTTTACTCCTTCAACAGGTACAGTAAATTACAACGGTGCAGCTCAGAATGTTGCTCAGTTAACATATAATAATTTAACAATTTCAGGAAGCAGCAACAAGACTCTGCAGGGGAATATAATTGTTAATAGTAGTTTGAATATTGCTGCAGGAACCTTGGATTTTGGAAACATCGCTATAAGGAATGTTACTGTAACAGGGAACCTGAGCGGAGCCGGAACTTTCGACATGGCTTCAGGTGGATCATTGGCACATCAGCTTACTCTGAACGGAATCAATAATTCAATTGGAAACTTTATTCCAGGAACAGGCACTACTATTTACAGCCGTGCCGGAGTCCAACAGATTTTTGGTGGAACGTATTATAACCTTACAACACAAACCAGTAACCAGGTCAGGACAATACAGGGAGATATTACAGTAAATAATAACCTTACTCTTACAACCGGGACCTTTAATTTTGATAATTCAGTTGCCGGAAATGTTGTTGTTAACGGGAATTTAAGCGGGGGGGGAGCTATCAATATGACTGGTGGCACTTTGGCGCATACACTTACACTTAATGGTACAAATAATGCTATCGCATCTTTTATTGCAGCTTCAGGCTCAGTAGTTTACAGCGGAGCTGTTCCACAACAAATTTTTGCAGGGACATACTTTAATCTGGAAACCCGAACCAACGACCAGGAACGGACAATTCAGGGAAATGTTGTTGTAAATGGGACTCTTACACTTACTGATGGAACTTTTACTGTTGGTGCAAATACCCTTACACTTAACGGACCCACAATTGCCGGAACTCCATCAAATTTAGCAACATTGGAGACTTCCAGCCTTGTTTTTGGAGGTTCTACAGCCGGAGTTTTGATTCCTTCCGGCGTTTTAGCATTAAATGGACTTTCAATAACCAATACAAGTTTTGTTTCCCTGCAGAGTTCACCCACTATCAGTGGAACCTTCAACCCGTCGGGAGGAGGTTTATCAATAGGTGCAAACACATTAACACTTAACGGTCAGATAAATTGCGGAACTCTTGTTGGGGGCGCTAATTCCAACATTATAATTGGTGGCGCCGGTGCAGCATTTTTATCAGGTGTCACACTGAATGGTCTTAATATCGCCCGGGCAGTTACATTGTGTGGTAATGTTACCGTAATGGGAACTCTAACGTTTTCTTCAGGAGTCTTATCAATTGCAGCCAACACACTTACTATATCTGATGGTTCAACTCTCAGTTACGGAACAGGCTCATTGACAGGAGGAGCATCATCAAACCTGACAATCGGAACAGGGTCAGATATTACCTTGAATGTAATTGCAAACGGATTGAATAATTTCAATACAAGCAGGAATGTAACATTGGGGGCTGACTTATCTATAAACGGAGTCCTTACTCTCGCTGCAGGTTCTTTTGCTGTTGGTTCCAGAATACTAGCGCTTAATGGCCCTCCAATTGCAGGAACTCCCAATAATTTGATAACTCTTGCTACGTCAAGTTTGTCGTTTGGAGGATTCTCTGCCGGTGTTTTTATTCCGGCTGGTGTGACAAATTTGAATAATCTTATAGTAAATAATGCAAATGGTGTCACAATGAACAGTGACATTACACTTGCAATAGGTGGGGTTTTTACACTTGCAAACGGAATTCTGCAGGCAGGTACGTATAATCTTAAAATAAATAATGAAAATCCCACAACAGCGATTGCCTGGACACCCGGATCTTTCGTCAATGTAACTACCGGCGGGGTTGAAAGAACATTATTGCCAAATCTGTCTGGTTCAACCAATAGTTATTTATTTCCCGTAGGTGAAAATGGAGCTTTTAAAGGTATTAGCATCAGAGAGGTAAATACCGGGGCTGCAGGTCCTGTTCTCAGAGCATCAGTCAGCGCAACCGGCGCATTAACCGGTGATGGTGTTACAATGGGAACTGTCAATCCACGATATTGGTCTTTACTAAATATAAACAGCGGAAATTTAACAAGTGCGAAGGTTGAATTGTACGAAAGTGGTCTTGATCTTTCAAAAACCATCGGAATGTCATTGGCCGTCGGAGGAGATTATTCCGCTATCGGTGGTTCAAGTAATGATCCCACAATAATATCACCGGTCATTCTTAATCCCGGCCCTTATTTCTGCATTGGCGCAAGTATATTGGATACATATTATTCTTACCAGACAGGAGACTGGAACACTCCTTCCACATGGACTTCAGATCCAAGCGGCACACTTCAGGTTGGTTCTACCGTTCCGGGCGATAATGATAAAGTAATAATCCTCCCAGGCCGTACTGTTACATTACCGGCCGATATTGCAACTATGACCCTTGACATTACTATTGAAGCCGGAGGCTTTCTGGATCAGAGTATTTACAGATTTACAAATGGGATTTATGCACTTCGCGGGCAGGGCACCCTTAAACTTGCTTCTGTAAATTTCCCGGTTTCGGACATAAATACTTTTGTGAATACCGGTGGAGGAACAACGGAGTATAACAATACATCCAATTTTACTCTTCCTGCGGCACAACCCATATATAATAATTTAGTCATTAATACCTCTTCTTTTGTAGGGACACAATTAAGCAACATCACCATTAATGGGAATCTAAATATAAAAAGCGGCACATTTCAAATAAACAATAACATATCGATTACAAAGCTTACCCTGACAATAAATGGAAATGTTACGGTTAACAATGGTGCGTTTATTACTGTTGGAAACGGAGCAACCAACCCTGTGATAGGTGGTGCCGGAGGCGTAGCTCCATTCCTTAACTATTACCTTAATTTCCATACTGTTATAATCAAAGGTGATTTCACAAATAACGGTAAAGTAAGGTTTACAAATCTGCTTTATCCAATATATAATTCTTTCCCACCGAATGTTTCAGGTCCAACGTCGGGAGCCGCTACGGTATATTTCCAGGGAGACGGTAATAATACCCTTACATGTAATGGTGTTACTGATTTCTATAATCTTATTCTTGATAAAGGGATTGACCAGACTTATAAATTGACTATCAATTCTACCAATTATTTAAACTTCAAACTATTTGGGGCTAACTCATTGGCGCTTGACGGCGCCGTATCAGCTAATCCAAACCTGCGGAAAGCACTTTGGATACGATCTGGTACTCTCGAACTAAAAGGGTCGTTGATCATCCCTTCATTATCTGAAGGGATAGCGGGGTCGGCCGATTATTACATCCCGGCTAACGGAGCAGTGATTGTTGACGGTGTCGATGTTGTGGTACTCACAAGTGCGGATGACTACAGGGAAATAAATACTGCATATTCAGTCGCCGCACCCAACGATGCAACTGTCGGAATCACCAGGGGCGGATTCAGTGCTCTTTATATATTTGGTAAACTGCAGATCGATAATGGATTCATGTCTTCGCGGGAGTCAGGTGGATTAATAACTTCAAATGTAGCATCAGGGCAATTCATTGTTAATTCGGGAACTGTCGATGCCAAGCAGTTTCTTTCACCCACAGGTTCTGCATCATATTCGCAGAACGGAGGCTTGTTTATTCTTCGTGGTCGATTCCAGCGCACACCTAGCGCTTATTCTAGTGTTACAAATTTAACAGATGTTTCGGTCTCTACTCTGAATACTTTAAGAGTTACAAACGGTATCAATTCTACTTTTGGATCTTTTAATCTTGAGCAAGCCACAAATGTTTTTACGATGACCGGTGGAACAATTCGTATTTACGATGTCTGTGGCATTGCTGCCGGTGAACAGGAAGCATTTGATGTAAAGTCATCCTCATCTAATTTTAATGTAACCGGTGGTACACTTGAAATTGTGCTAACTGCAGGTTCAGTATTGGCAGATGCAGCCAATTATTCAATTTTTTCAATGGCCCCATTTTATAATTTTACGATCAACCGGGGAAGTAGTGCATCATTGGTGAAATTGAACACGGCATTGGTTATCCTTAATGACTTTAGTCTTAATTCCGGAGGTTTCAATGCAAACAACTTTGATGTTTCCATTGGCAGAAATTTTATAATTGAAAACGGAACTACATATACTCCCGGAAATAATACAACTTTTTTCAATGGGACAGGTGGTCAGGTATTCACAATAAACCTTACTGGGCCATTGTCTTTGAACAAACTGACAATTGACAAACCTGCCGGTGTTATAGTTAACCTGGCAGGTTCACAAAATACTTTAAATATCACCAATAATTTCAGGCTGGTTACCGGAACTATTAACGACAATGGAAAAATAATCAATATTGCCGGGAATGTTTTTAATTCCGGGTCACAAAGCGGTACAGGTAGAATTGTGCTGAACGGAACATTGACCCAGATCATTGATGGTAACGGTATTTTTGAAAACATTGAACTCAATAATACGAATGCAGCAGCGGCTCCTGTTGCTTTGGCAGCCGGAATGACAATTAATGGGACACTGACATTCTCTCAGGATAAGCTATTCAATATTGGTACTAACAATTTAACTCTTAACTCATCTGCCTTTATTGCAAATTCAAGTGCAACAAGGTACATTCAAACATCAGGAAACGCGGGTGATGGTGGCGTTTCAAGAGTGTATACCTCAACAGGAGCATTTACATTCCCTGTTGGAGCACCAACCATAACTCCGGGACGACCTGTAAAATTTACTCCTGTTACCATTGGATTTAATACTGCGCCGGCAGATTATGGATCAATAACAGTTGTTCCGGTAGGATATGAACATCCCACCACAACAATTAACGGGCAAAGTCTGACATATTTCTGGCGTATCAGGTCAACAGGTTTCACAGGTATTGCTCCTAATTCCGTAACACATGCATTTACCTACGATCAGAGTGATGTGGTTGGTACTGAATCAAACTATATTCCTACTCTCTACACGAACAGCGATTTTACCTGGAGAAATGGTACAAATACCAATCCTCCGATAGATATTGCCAACAATGTAATAACTGACTGGACAATTCCGACAAATAGCGCCGATTTCCTGGATGCTGATTATACCGTTGGTGATGCAGCCTTCGGCTCTCCTCAGATTTATTACAGCCGCCAAACCGGACTATGGAGTAATTTAACAACATGGTCTCTGACGGGCCATACGGTAAATAATCCACCGGCGGTTGTACCCGGGTTAAATGACATTGTTATTATCGGAGGACAGGATTCAGTTTATCTTTCAACAAACAATACTGTTCCAAATACTGACGTGAGGAACTGTGCCAGTTTACAAATTGAAATGGGTTCTGTTCTTGACATTGGATACAATTTTAACTCTAATTTTGGAATAGTTCAAAATCATCCGAATGGTAATGGGAATTTCAGGCTTACAACATCCTGGACTTCAGGAAGTACTTTTACTTTCCCGTTAGGTGACTTTTCAGAGTTCAATGTCAATCTGGGCACTACAGATTTGTACTCAACCAATCCGGCAGCCGGAACTACATATTGGTTACCCAATGGTGTACTGTCATATGGTAATTTAATATTATCACCCCTTGGTGGTTCAAATATTATCTTTGCAAATAATGACCTGACGATTTATGGAGATCTGGTCACCAGAGGTCAAAATGCCGATTCCTGGTTCTGTCCAACATGGAATGGCAACTATCCGACTGCACCTGTTGTCAGGGTTCCAAAAACTATTACAATAAACGGGAACCTGCATATTCAGGGTGGAGCGCTTATCTGGTATGGAAATGGCGCAATTGCCCAGAATATTGTGATAAACGGGAATATAATAGTAGCTCCTCTATGTGCCATTGATAATGGTGGGGGGGCAACAAATCAAAGTTTATCAATTGGAGGTAGCCTGATTAACAACGCAAACGGCTTAATAAATGCACCATCAGGAACCAGAGCATGGTGTAATTTTTCCACTATTCCTGTGACATTCTTCGGATCAACATCAGCCGCCATAACAAACACAATAGGAACTCCTTCCACAGTATTTGGACAAGTGATAATAAATAAGGGCACTTCACAGGCAACAACGCTTACGTGTAATATCGACGGTACTTTGACTACTCCGGTTGACAACTGGTTGACTCTTCAGAAAGGAACTTTCATATATATGCGAACCAACCCCGGCACAGATTTTACTGTTTCAACAACTACTCCAATCAGTTTACCATCGACTGCCGGGTTCAGCATTGATTATGCCAATGCAGGTAATAGAAACATCCTGATTGGTAATTCAGCAAATAATGCAGGTGATCTGATTTTGAGCGGAAAAATCACATTGATAAGTGGAAATGTCTATATAGGTCCTGTTTCTGCTCCTGCAAATAATAATGATATCGAATACTCGGGAGGTGGGGCTTCTGCTATTGAGATACAAGGAGGTACCCTCACTGTGAACGGCCAGATTCGCAGGAATACATCCACAACAAATGGTATTCTTAATTATATTCAAACCGGAGGGGCAGTTACAATAAACGGAAATGGTGCGATCGCAGGTTATGCTAAACTGGAGGTATTGAATGCCGGTAGTGAGTTCAATATGTCCGGGGGCACTCTTACTATTGTCCGTGGAGGGGGGACTACTTTTGGAGATCTGTATTTGAGACCCGCAAGCTCTTCGGTATCAGGAGGAACAATTGTTTTCAACAATACAATTCCTAATTCTCTTCAAAATTATAAAATAGATGCAAATATCCCTTTAAACAACCTTACTGTTACCGGAGCTGCCGGAGTGGGTTTAAATGCTGATCTGAATCTGCTCATTAATCCATTGGTGCTTAATGGAACACTGACCTTAAATAATGCACAAAGTATTTTTAATTCAAATAATATTAATGTTTCACTTAAAGGCGATTTCTCCAATAATGGTACTTATAATTTTGGTACAAATACTACAACCTTCAATGGAGGAATACAGGCAATTAGCGGAAACACTGTAACCAACTTTTATAATCTGATCGTATCATCATTAAATACTCTCACTGTCAATAACAGTTTTTCTGTTCAAAAGGATCTAAATATCATTACAGGCACACTTGTACTCGGAAACAGAAAATTAATCCTGTCAGGGAATCTTGTTAATAATGGTTCTTATACTGATGACAATACTGTTGGCGGGATAAGTTTATCGGGAACTACTTTGCAGTCGATCTCGGGTACCGGAGCCTTTTACAGACTCGAGTTGAATAATAATTCAGGAGCAAGACTGATTAACGACATTATGCTTTCAAACGATCTTGTACTGACTCAGGGTATTTTTAATATAAATTCAAATCTTCTCACCCTCAGCCAAATAAGTAATATTCAGGGAACTCCTGATATTACCAGAATGATAATGTCTGATGGAGTGACAAGCAGTTTGGGAGTGCGAAAATTCTTCACGGCTACACCCCAATCATTTACCTTCCCGGTCGGAGTTGCCGGAAAATATACCCCTGCTGTTTTCAATATCACGGCAAATGGAACTGTTGGCTATATTAATTTGAATCCAATTGATGCGAACCATCCGTCTGTTTCCGATCTCTCGAATGTTCTGAGGTACTATTGGCATATTGAAAGTTCCGGAATTTCGGGATTTACCGGGAATGTGCTTTTAAAATACCTCCCCGGTGACGTAGCAGGTGTGGAAAGTGATTATGTTGCCGCAAAACTTGCATTTCCGGGAAATACCTGGACCAAAGCAATTCCCGGACCTGCTACCGATAATGTTGATGAGACAAGCCACAATATCACCTTTAATTATTCAGGAACAAGTAATCTTAACGGTAATTACACTGCAGGCATTGATGCCGCCATACCTGATGAGGTTCCAACTTACCGGACAAACAGTAACGGTAACTGGACAGATCAGACTATATGGACTTCTGTCGGTTCTTCTCCACCCTGCCCTGTCGGTGGGCCGAATGGTGCCAATGTGATAATTGACCACATAGTAACAACTAATATTAATAACATATTTGTTTTAAGCATAGAAATCAACAATAAGCTTAGAGTATTATCTCCAACATTCGGGCACAACCTTGGAAATGTGAATGGAAACGGGACAATTTATCTTGAGAACGGCAATATACCGGGCGGAAATTATACCTCATTTACCGATTGTTCAGGAAACGGAACAATAGAATATGGCGGAACAGGTGATTATACAGTAATTGCAAGCCAGTTCAGCAACCTGCCAAATATGTTTTTTACAGGTACAGGTACAAGAGTACTCCCAAATAAGGATTTAACAATTTGTAAAAGACTTGTCATTGACGGACCTTCTCTTGATAACAGCGTTAATAATTACAAAATTACAATATTGGGTACAATGGAGCGATATAATACCGGTAGATTCATAAGCGGCTCCGGTACTTCGCCTTCTTCAACTGTTACATTCGCAGGTACATCAAGTCAAACCCTGGGGGGACCCACCGGTGATTTTTCCGGAATCAATAAGTTCAATAATCTGGAGATTGACAATTCTTCAGGGTTGAACATCGGTGTAAATGGAACTATAGAAGTGAATAATAACCTGCTACTTACAAATGGTGTTATTAATTCAACCTCTGCCAATAAGTTGATATTATTAAGTACTTCACAGTCAGCAGTTGTTCTAGCCGGAGGCAGAACAACCTCTTTTATTAATGGTCCTCTCGTTAAACAGATATCAAATGGTGGAAGTTTTTTGTATCCGTTAGGATTCGGGACTTCATATGGACATAAGTTTACTCTTACTTCAACTGCCGGGAACACCTTATTTTGGACTGTTGAGTACATAATGCCAAATCCTACCGCCAATTCACTGGTTGCACCTTTGCAAGCAGCTAATAATATGGAATACTGGAGTGTAAGCACAAGTACTGCAACTACAGCAAAAGTTAAACTGGGTTGGGATCCCATGAGCGCTCTTACACCACTGATGACTGAAAAAGGAATAAGCGATATGCGTGTTGCTGAATTTAATGGCGGTTCATGGAACGAACTGGCTTCTGTTACTTCGGGAGATAATTATATCGGAGATGTAGCAACAATTAATAACGTAACTATCACCACTACACCCGGGAACTATACTACAGCCGGCATTTCCCCTACTATCGCCAGGGCTTCATTATCTCATTCCGGTCCTGTTTGCAGTTCTGAAGGAATCCTGGTCAACTTTACTTCTTATAATCCAATTCCTTTAAATTACACACTTAGCTATACTCTAAATGGGATTGTACAACCGGTAATTAACGTAACCTCTTTGCCCTATGTCTTGCCAACGCCTGTTCCGGGTGAATATAAGCTAACAGGTTTTTCATATAATTACGGTGCTGAGATCGGCGTAGTTGACGGAACCATCGTGGAGGTTCTTACTGACCCCCCGGTTTCGAATGCCGGGTCAGATCAATCACTCTGCGGAGTTTCCGGTACTGTTCTGGAAGCCAATAGCCCTGCTCCTTATTCAGGTCTGTGGACAATAGTCAGTGGTGCCGGCGGCACATTGATTAACAGCTCACTTAATACAACTGTTTTTACCGGAATTCTGGGAGTTACCTATACACTCCGATGGACTATCAGTAATTTTACATGTACTTCCTCAGATGAAGTTGTAATATCTTTCCCCGTTGTTGCCGAACGACCATCAAATTTCATCTCTGCTCCAGCAACAGTTTGTCAGGGTTCTTCGGGCAATGTCTATAGGGTACCAAATGTCCCGGGAGTTAGCTATAACTGGTCATATAGCGGTACAGGTCACACTATAAATGGATCGGGAAATTCGGTTATTGTCGACTTTAATTCAACAGCTACAAGTGGTATTTTAGGTGTAACGGCAACAAATTCCTGTGGCACAAGTATTGCCAGAACTGTTGATATAACGGTTAATGCTCCACCTGTTGCCTCATTCAGTTATCCCGGAACCCCATATTGCCCTAATGCGGCAAACCCTCTACCTGCATTCAGTGGAGGGGGCATTGCAGGTACATTTTCATCAACTGCCGGTTTAGTCTTTGTAAATGCATCAACCGGACAGGTGAACTTAGGCGCCAGCACCCCCGGTAATTATGTTGTAACGAATACAATAGCTGCGGCAGGTGGATGCGGGATTGTTACTGCTACAAACCCTATATCAATAGTCTCCGATTATTTATGGACCGGAACACTCAGCACCAGCTGGAATACCCCTGGCAACTGGTCGTGCGGGCTGGTTCCGGGATTGATAAATTCCATAATAATCCCGGATGTCGCAAATAAACCAATTCTCAGTGCCGGAGCTACCGGTGCTGTTAATAATTTAACAATACAAGTTGGCTCTTCACTTGCAGTTACAGGAAATATACTACAGATAGCCGGAGCAATCAGTAATAGTGGTGTTTTCACAGCTACCAACGGATCAATAGAGATGAGAGGATCTGTTGCCCAGTCAATCGGTGCAAATGTTTTTGCAGGTAACACGATCAAAGATCTGACCATCAACAATCCTGCAGGAGTAACTTTGCTTGGAGCCTTTTCTGTAACGGGTATTGTAACTGCCCAGAGTGGAAATCTGGCATCAGGAGGATTCCTTACTTTAACTTCAACTGCTGCCGGAACTGCATTGATAAACGGATCCGGAACAGGCCAGGTTACAGGTAATGTAACCATGCAGAGGTATCTTCCTTCAGGATTCGGATACAAATATTTCAGTTCACCGTTTCAGGCCGCCACTGTTAATGAATTTACCGAAGAAATGAACCTGATGGCCGCATTCCCCACATTTTATAAATATGACGAAAGCAGGGCAACTGCCGGCTGGGTTTCTTATACAAATCCAGCCGGGCTGCTGCTTCCGATGAATGGTTATGCAGTGAACTTCGGATCTTTGGTTGCACCGAAAACTGTAAATGTAACCGGGATCGTAAATAACGGAATTCAATCAGTCACACTTTTTAACCATAATAATCCCTATACTCTTGGATTCAATCTTGTTGGAAATCCATATCCCTCACCTGTTGACTGGAATGCCGGCGGCTGGACGAAAACAAATATTGATAATGCTCTTTACTATTTCAAGGCAGGCGGAGCCGATCAGTATTCAGGTACTTACAGCACTTACATAAATGGTGTCTCCAACGACGGTGTATTATTTAAGAATATAATTCCTTCCATGCAGGGATTCTTTGTTCATGTTACAAACACTTTCCCTTCGGGTGTACTTGCGACGGATAACACTGTCAGGATCACCGACATGACTCATTCCTTCATTAAATCAGATGGTGGAAATCATGTACCTTTAATCAGGCTCAAAGCATGGTTTACTGACGATACTGCTTCATATGATCCTGTCGTGGTATACTTTGATGAGAAGGCAACCCCGGGATTTGACTCCAGGCAGGATGCCCTTAAACTTATGAATACTGACCGGTTAACACCAAACCTATATGCAGTTCTTCCCGACGGGAACAATCTTTCAATAAATGCCTTGCCCCGGCCGGAGGATTATCTTTTGACTATACCGCTGGGTGTCAAGTTATTACGGAACGGAACGGTAATTTTCAGAATATCTGCTATGGATAATTTTATGCCTGAATCACAGGTATATCTGCATGATAAAATTACGGGATTTGATCAGAGGCTAGACCTTTCAGGAAAATACAAAGTATCCCTTTCCGAGGGTGAATATAATGACAGATTTTTTCTTAAATTCTTTAAAAATGCAAAAGACCTTAATGAGAACGGACCTGGAATCAATTTATTCAGTGCATATAGTTCCGGCAGAATCCTGTTCACCGAAATTAATTACCTTTCCGGTGGTACCGGAACTCTCGTGATAAATAATATTTCAGGTATGCCGGTATTCAGGAAGGAAATCCACAGCACCGGCTATATGGAATTTAATCCTTCATTAAGTACAGGGATGTATATGGTAACTCTTGTGACAGGAAAGTTTATTGAAACAAAAAAGATCTTTATATACTGATCTATGAAACATTCGAAATCCATAATGCCAGCCCGGAAGTGTTTCAAAATTCTTGTCATACTCGTTTTATTGTTATCAGGATTCCATCAGGTCGCTTATGGACAGGAGCATCCGCCCCGCCCGATCTCCGTAACTGTCAGTGTGATTCAGAATCTTAATTTTGGAACCTTTTGCCATGGTAATTCAGGAGGAACAGTTATTATTAATCCGGATGGATCCCGCTCATCAACAGGAGACGTGATTTTGCTTCCAGGCACATTTTCGACCGGATTATACAGTGTTTGCGGAAATGCTGGCACTATGATAACGATTCTTAACGGGCCCGATGCGGCCCTGACAGGGAGCGGTGGCGGAACGTTAATCCTTAAGATAGGCGACTACGACCCTCCCATTCCGTTCATTTTAACTTCTCCAACGATTCAGGTCAGAATAGGCGGAACTTTAATGGTAGGAGATCCTCTCTTAAATCCTCCGGGAAATTACAGCGGCTTTTTCAATGTAACTTTTTTCCAGGAATAATATAACGCTGAAACAGGCTGAATTTTCAATGATAAACCGAGAAGCATACTCCTACTTTAAAAAAAATTCAGGGCGTATGCCTGGTAGTCCGGCGGGTCATCTTCTTTTCTCAATCTTTCTTGTTTTCATTCTTTCTTCCCAACCGGTTTTTGCACAGTCCGAACAAGAGTATGATGAAATTTCAGTGTTTCTTGATGTTCCCAGGTTGGGAACAGGAGAAATTAACGCAGTAATTAAAGGAGAAACAGTTTACCTTCCCGTAACAGATCTGTTTGATTTCCTCAAAATCAGGAATATACCTTCGCAGGGATTGGACAATATAACAGGGTTCTTCATATCTCCTGAAGCTTCATACCGGATAGACCGTACTACAAACATAATTAGTTATGGGGATAAAGAATTTGTGCTTGAACCCGAGGCTCTAATACGGACAGAAACAAACCTGTATCTGAGAGTAGATTATTTCGGAGAGGTTTTCGGACTGGATTGCATTTTCAGCTTCCGTAATCTCTCATTACTGATAAATACAAGGCTCGAGCTTCCCGTAATGCGCGAAATGAGACTTGAAGAAATGAGAACAAACCTTACCCGTCTCAAAGGTGAAGTTAAAGCCGATACAACGATTGGCAGATCCTATCCGTTGTTTCATTTTGGAATGGCAGACTGGTCGGCAATTGCTTCTGAACAGATAAATGGGAAATCAGAAACAAGGCTTAACCTCGCCATTGGATCAATAATTGCCGGAGGAGAAACCACAGTGGCATTAAATTACAACAGCCAGGACCCTTTCACTGAAAAACAGCAATATTATCTGTGGCGCTTTGTAAACAATGATAATAGCTTCCTTCGTCAGGTAAGAGCTGGAAAAATAGCTGCCGGCGCAACTTCATCAATTTATAATCCGGTTGTAGGTGTCCAGTTTACAAATACTCCGACAACATTCAGACGATCGTTCGGATCATATACACTTAGTGATAAAACCGAGCCGGGTTGGATTGTTGAATTGTATGTAAATAATGTCCTTGTTAACTATGTGAAAGCTGATGCTTCAGGCTTTTTTACATTTGAAGTTCCTCTTGTGTATGGAAATTCGAATGTTATGCTGAAGTTCTACGGACCATGGGGTGAAGAGAGGACACGTGAACAAAACATTACAATACCTTTTAATTTCATTCCAAAGAATACACTCGAATATACGATCAGTGCAGGACTGGTTGAGGATAGCCTGTTCAGCCGGTTCTCAAGAACAAGCTTTAATTACGGCTTATCACGCGGAATAACAATCGGGGCCGGTTATGAGTATCTCTCATCAGTCCTTTCAGGTCCCATGATGCCTTATGTTAATGCTTCATTCAGACTTGCGTCAAACTTGCTTTTCTCAGGAGAATATACAAACGCAGTAAGGGCTAAGGGAAGTCTTAGCTACAGAATGCCTTCAAATCTTCAGATCGATCTCAACTACACAAGGTATAATAAGGATCAGAAAGCGATAAATTACAACTATCTCGAAGAAAGGAAAGTTGTAGTTTCAATCCCGTTGAGAATGAAAAAATTCATGTTATACAACAGGCTCTCTGTCAATGAATTAGTGTTACCAACAATAAATTATACAACAGGAGAATGGCTGGTTTCAGGTTCTCTCTTCGGGGTAAATACAAATATTACAACTTATGCTCTTTTTATTGGAAAGAACACTCCCTACTCTTACAGCAATATTTCACTCTCATTAAGATTTCCCGCAGGGTTTACAATCATTCCACAGGCACAGTACGGCTATACTGACAAAGAATTGCTCACTGCTAAGGTCGGAGTTGAAAAACGGTTTTTGAAGAACGGATATCTTAATCTCTCCTATGAACAGAATTTCAGGAGTAACATCCGGATGGGAGAAATCGGATTCAGGTATGACTTTAAGTTTGCCCAGACCGGTTTTTATACAAGGCAGTCAGAAAGTACCACCACTTTTATTCAGTATGCAAGGGGAAGCCTTATCAATGACGGGAAAAGTAATTACCTGGGAGCAGATAACCGGGCTAATGTTGGAAGGGGAGGTATTACTGTAATACCTTACCTTGATATAAATGCAAACGGGAAACGAGATCTGGGAGAACCAAAGGTAGATGGAATGAACATTCGAAGCAGCGGCGGACGAATTGAAAGGAACGACAGAGATAGTACAATCCGGATCCTTGGAATAGAGCCTTATACCGATTGTTTTATAGAACTTGACCAGGAAAGCTTTGAAAACATTTCATGGAGACTGAAAGATAAAACAATCAAAGTGGCTGTTGATCCGAATATGCTTAAGCTGATTGAAATACCTGTTACTGTAATGGGAGAAGCCTCAGGATCAGTTATGATTGACAGAAACGGTGAGATTTCGGGCCTTGCACGTATGATTGTTAACTTTTACTCCGGTAATAATAAATATGTTGGACGAACTCTTTCAGAGGACGACGGATACTTCAGTTATTTCGGTCTTACTCCCGGAGAATACAAAGCTAAAGCAGATACAGGTCAGCTTGGAAGGCTTGGAATGTTTGCATATCCTGATTACCTTAATTTCAATATAATGGCAAACGAGGAAGGTGACTTTATTGACGGCCTTGATTTCACAATAAGGACAATCACTGCTGATGCAGACAGTATTCCATCTACCCGTGTGACAGCTGTAAAAAAGGATACTACTTTCCTTATTGTTCATGAAATAACCCAGGAACTTGTCACAATATCCGAAGATAGTTATGCAATACAGCTGGGAGCATTCAGAAATAAAGCAAATGCAGAGATCATGCGGCGACGTCTGGAAAAATTACTCGGACGAAAGGTGGAAATAGTCATTGAAGATGACTATTTTAAAGTAAGGATTATCGAAATCAAAGAGCGCAAAGAAGTTGATGATATAATTGCAAAACTTTATAAAGAAGGTATTACCGAGCTTTGGGTGATAAGCCTTAAGGCAAAACGGCAGCAGCTTGTGCTGGTGGAAAAACAGGATACTGTCAGACAAATAATGGAATTCCCTGTCTTTGGTCCGGAATTCTACAAACTCAGGATTGGAGATGCTCCGGTGATTGATCAGACAGTGCTGGAGGAGATGAAGAGGCTCAGACCAGTTGAAAAACTTAAATTCAGTGAGATATGGAAAGTACCTGTAATCAGGTCCGGAAAAGAAGAATTGGAAGAAGAAGAAGGAGTTTTGGTAAGAACATTCATTTCATTGGATAAAATTGAAATATCGATAGAAATACCTCCATTTTACAAACACGATACATTAAAACTTGCCGGAACTAAAATAATAGTGCCTGAAGCTCATGCCCAACCTACCATTGCACTCCAGGTTGCCGTCTTTCAGAAAGAATCACAGGCTCTCCAGGCTAAGAGAAGAATAATGTCAAAACTCAAGCTTCCTGTTGAAATTGTTAAGCAATGGGATAGCTATCATGTTATAATAACAGGATTCTTCACACGTGAGGAAACTTACATGTATTATCCGGAGCTTGCAGGAATGGGATACCCGGGCGTGAGATTAATTGAGAATTATATCAGGCAGGAGTGATGAAGTATTGGTCAACTTACCAATCCCCTGATCTTCTTTCTCTTTTCTTTTTTTGTATTTCATATTTAATCAGATACTCTTCCCACTCTTTTTTCTGTTTTTCAAGTGAATGTTGAATGATCTCTTCTTCAGATACATCCTGGCTTCCTGTTATACTCCTTACTGAAACCCACTGATCGTTGTAGAGTATTTGCATTTCAGGATTCAGAATATAATTCCCTCGGGCAATTCTTTTAAATATTTTTTTATTGTACTGATTGTTGCTATCGACTTCATGCTTCGCAAACAATGACAATAAATACTCCCGTTTCTTCCGGTACCGGGGAATAACTGCTTCTGAGAAGTTCTGCAGACTGTCAATGATATCGTCTATCCGTACCCCCAGGGACTGAAAGTGACTTTTTTTACGGAGAATGACCGATTGAACGGCAATTAAAAGGTTTATCAGCAGGTACTCTATCTTATGCGAATCTATCTTTATTAAGCGTTCATTGACCTGTATCTTCATCGAATCGGAAAGCAGGAGAGGAAAGATATTACCCAGCTTGTTTTTTGCATAGTCGGGCAATACAAAAGCCTGTTCCAACGATATCTGTATCGCAGTTTTATTGAAGGTATCGAATAATGCCGGACTGGCGCCGTTGCTGAGAAGTGTACCAATTATATTAACAGCGCCTGCATAAACGGCTGCATGCAATGGAGTGAAGTTGTGAACATCGCGGTAATCTATACCATACTTATTAATAAGCGGGATGATCATTTTTGCATTATCCTCCCTGTAATGCTGATAGTATTTCCGGAATATGGAACCACGTTCACTTTCATAATTTTCCGCTCGCCTGTACTTTAAATCTGCGAGCTTTTCCATGACAAGTGTCTGGTTATAAACCAAAGCAAAATCAAAGAGTCTGTCTTTGGCTTTTTTGTTAAATAGTCCGGGGTTCAGAGCATCTTTTTTAAGAGTCTTGTATACTTCGAAAGTCGTTGACTGCCAAACCGGCTTTGAGAATATGAGTATATTTTTACGAATTGCTTCCACCTGCTCATCTTTACCCTGCCTTTCAAGCCGCTGCACCTCCCGTTTCCAGTCGTCAGCCGATGATACCTCTTCTTTAATGTTCCTGGTATCAGTGATTTCGTATACTCCCATCAGACCGATCATCCTTTGTGCCTTTGATTGCTCAACAATATAAATGTTATTTATGCCGCGGGTTACAGCCACGTACAGGGAGTTGATATAAAACTTATAGGCATCGGCTGACTTATCGGTTTTATCTTTCCCCCGTGCATATACCAGCTCGTCAGCCCGCAAATCGTTTTGGGTTACGCCATCGCTTAAGGCGTCATATTCGGCAGCGTTTTCAGAGATGAAATTGTAAAGTATTATATTTTCGTATTCGAGGCCTTTTGATTCCTGCACGGAAAAAAGCAAAGGGGTTTGAAACAACGTTCTTGCTTTTGCTTTGTCCTCGTTCCTCAAAACAATTACCGCGTACTTAACCGATAAGTGTGTTTTCCGGCCGAGATCGGTTATAATGTTGCCTTTATTTTCCATAAAAACAACCTCGCCTTTGTTTTCAGAAATTGTATTTACGAGATAATTACTCTCTTTATCAATTGAACCGAAACGTGCATTCTTTATTTTCAGCAGGATGTTTGCCAGCCTTGATATGGTTTGGCTGTTCCGGTAATTAACATGCAATATTTTTATTTCATTTTTCTGAACATCGCTCCTGTAAAACATGCTTTTGAGATGGGACCATGAAAAAAAATTGGGATAAACAACCTGGTTTGAATCACCGCAAAGCATGAAATTTGCCTGTTTTTTCAAAGATTGCAGAATAATATGAAGCTGAATATTGGTAAAATCCTGTACCTCATCAACAACAATATAATCATACGACGGTGAACAAAGTGCAAGCCACTTGTGGGAGAGTATATTTATATCGTAATTCTTATTCTCTTTAAGATAGTTCAGGTATTTTTCAAAAAGGCTATATACTGTTGTCCTTTCTGAAGCAAGGTATATTGATTGTTTTATTCCAAGCGCCAGATACTCTTCACGCGGGAGATACTCCTTTGAAATATCAAGACCTGTGATCACACCCCTGAATTCCTCGAAGGTCTTGTGTGCATCTTTCAGTCTGGAAGCCTGCTTATACCTCGAAAACCAGATCTCGAATGCTTTAAAGTCCATCTCTTTTCCTTCAGGCACACGTAGAGATTCAATGAACTCACTGTATGAGAGGAAATCAATTTCGAGGTTTTCATTTTCATATTTGTTCGAATAAAAAAGATGAGCTGAGTTTTCGGCAAGATATGGAGAGAGAGTTATATACAATACTTTACCCTTCAGTGATTTGATTTTTTCAAGGACGAGCGCTGTTTTTCCGCTTCCGGCCGAACCAATTATGATTTGCGGGAGGGATAACGCAAGTATCTCGGCCTGGTCATCGTCGAATGACAGGACTTTATCCAACAGATGGAAGTAGTGAGAACGTTTGTTAAGGTAAATAACAGGCAGGAATTCACCGGAGGGAACCTCCCGGTGATCTTTTATTGATACAAGCTTTGATTCATCAATTTCGCTCCCACGAAGAAATCGCGACTTACTATAATCGTGATTATAGATAATCTCCAGCGCCAACAGGCAGGTTTGTTTGTTAAACAGGGCAAACCTGAATAACAGACGGTTTTCATAATCAAGCTTAGCTCTGTAGAAACCCGTACCAGCCATTTTTTTCACCTCTGCTGCCATAAAATCGCCTCTTGAAAGCTGCTCTATTGTCCTTTCAAACTGTTTACGGATTTTACCAGCATCTATATCATTGTAGATCAGTGTTTCGTACATTTGTCAATATCAAATTCCCCTGCTATAAATATACAAAAACGAGGATATAAAAACAAAGGAAAAAAGTTCACGGGATAAAAATCAAATCAACTTCCAAACTTGTTACACAGGACAGTAATTTCTCTTTGATTAGTCAGGGATATCTATTAAACCGGTAATTTAAATTTCATGATTACTTCGCCGGTATCCTTGTTTACTTCTATCTTATGGCTGTCGATCACCATGTCCTTTCCCGTTGTCATTTTAAATAAGCCTGCAAGAAATTGCATCCCTGAGTTCATAACTGTTTCCAGCTCCGCAACACGTACTGTTGAATTTCCAATTTTTTCACCGGTTGTTGGTTCCTGCAGTTCTTCAGGAACAGTGTCTTCAGAAAAATTAAGCTCATCTGCTGCGATGCCTTCTTTAATTGTAGGTGTAACTGGTTCAGCCAGTTGCAGATCCACGTTCGAATCGACATCAGCTTTTTCCCATTTTTCCGAATTGGCAATAAACTCTTCCAGTTGTTTGATAAACTGGGAACGTCCTTTGGTACTGAAATCCACAAAATTAGTAGTTGTATTATCACCCAGAACCCCGTCAAAAAGGCTCTGCTTGACAAGCAGTCCCGATGCAATCTGCTGTTCAATTGAATTACGGGTAATAAAATTGTAAATAGTAAGATTAGCGCTTTTCTGCCCAATTCTGTCTATCCTTCCGATGCGTTGATTCTTTTTTGCAGGATTCCAGGGAAGCTCAAAATTTATAAGAGTATCGGCTACCTGCAGGTTTAACCCTGAACCTCCTGCTTCTGTAGATAAAAATACTTTAAATTGTGGGTTGCATTCAAATTTACGGATAAGCTCACCCCTGTACTTAACAGGTATCTGCCCGTTTAACTCAATGAAACCTATATTATTTTCAAGTAGAAGCTTGCCTATTAATTTATGCACCTTTATCCATTCGGAAAAAATTATGATCTTGGACTCCCTGCCAGGCACATCTAATTTTTCAAGCAGCATATATTTAAGCTCATCGAGCTTGGGTGATTCATTGGTCTCTTCATCGATCAAATATGTGGAATCGCATACCATCCTCATATTCGCCAGAAGCAATTGCATTCGCTGAAGATCGTAAGGTGTCAGAAATTTTTTCCTGATTATCTGCGACAAACCTTTGGCATAAGAGGCGTGATATTCTCCCTGCAGTGGCGACAGGTTAACAGGTATATCTATCTGCCTGACGTTCGGCAACTGGCTTATTACTTTTCTTTTTTCACGCCTGACTAAAATATGTTCAAGCTTTTTATTCAGCTTTTGTAAATCATAATATCCATTAATTTTGTTTTGCTTTTCCGGATCAAACAAGCAATGCTGGTATGAGAACTCCCATAAAGGTCCCAGGAAAGCCGGATCGAGTATTCCTATAATGGAAAATATATCTATCAGCTTGTTTTCAATAGGGGTTCCCGTTATTATAAGCTTGTGTTTGGCCTCAATTCTTTTTAAGGATGAAGCTGTTTTGGTTTCATAATTCTTAGCCCTCTGGGCTTCATCAAGTATCAGGAAATCAACTCCTGCTCTATTCATTGCCAGATGGTCGCGCAGTACTGTCTCATAATTAACGATAAAGAAAAAGTAGGTTTCATCCTTGTATTGTACACTGCGTTCTTCCGGGGTACCGTTTATTACCAATGCCTTCTCATCTGTAAATTTTTCAATTTCGTTCTTCCATTGATCCTTTAATGATGCCGGACAAACAATCAGGGTTTTTGTGAAACCAAAAACATGCTTTTTTAACAGGGCTGCGCCAATAGCCTGAACAGTCTTACCAAGTCCCATTTCATCAGCAATTATCGAGTGTTTTTTGAAAAGGGCAAAGTTTATACCTTCTTTCTGATAGTCATACAGATCTGCTTTTATACAGCTATAATCTGGTTTATAGCTATTGCTGATATCCTCTAGAAGCTTTTTTTCAAATGCTGCTTCTATTTTCTCTACCACCTCCTGACGGATACATATTTTAGGATGATCAGCAGCATCTTTGATAAAGCTTAATAGGGTTATAGCTTCCCCATCATTAATATAACATGATCTTTTAAAATACTTAGAAATCAGAAGATGGTCCTCCACCGCGGGTTTATGGGGATAATACCAGGATATTTTATAATCATTCAACGGATCGCAGAATACTTCTATAAAGGGGTATGTTTTATCCAGCTTTTTGAAAAGCGCTTCATCCTCTTTCAGCATCCGGTATGCATACATGATATGCTTGGTTGTGCCAAGTTTATTATACCTGGAATCCATGCTGTTACTATAACCAGTTTCATTTTCAAAATTCCGGAGGAAAATCTTGTACTTTACTCCGTTTTCGTTCGTAAGTACATGATCTCCATGAATATTTTCAGCCCATTGCATATGGTATTTTGCCTGTTCTGATTTCAGTCTCCGTTCGCCTAAAACCCTTTTCTTCATCCCTTCCCGAGTGTATTTCTTATGCTCCATATGATCAACCGGGTTTAACAGGTGCAACTCGTTTTCTACACGTAGCAGACAGGCGTAGGCATTTCTATCCCACCCTGAAGCCCTCCCGTTTACAGATGGGGTTATAGTACCATCCTCATTAATTGAAAGAGCATATTCCAAAATCTTATTCTCAATCTCATCGTTCACAAGTAATTCAAAACAAGAAGGAGACTGCGACAATACCTGGCATTGTCCGTTGTTAAAGATTATCTCACCATAAGCAAGCTCATTCTTGTCCGAATGAGTTTTCAGCCTTTCCTTCTGAATGACAATTATTTTTTTAATATCCATTGTTGTTAGTATTAAAACCTGTTTAATTAGTGTCAAAAAAGTATATCACGTCAGATAAACTATTGATTAACCCTGCGGTCGGAATTAAGATTCCTCGAAAGTAACAAAAAACTTACAATACACTTTACTGGTTAATTCCTATTTTCAGACGCACTCTGACTTTTAAGAAAGAATCAATATTTTTTGTAACAAAAGGCTGCATAGACAACTATAATTGGCTTTGCGAACCATGAATCCGGTGACAATCTGTGGTTGTTGGTGTTGTCATCTTTTGAAAATCTTAGAAAATACGAAAGTTCTTCATCTTTCTTTTTGATTTATCTGACAGATTAATTTTAGCGACCATATATACTTAACAAAAACATTAAAAAACTATATTTAGGAAAATAATTATACTCAAAACTGTTTTCCTGATGAAATCAATCTTCTACCTTCTTCTTTCAGCCTTCCTGATCTTAGCAGGATGCCGATCTGATTCTAAAACAGATACATACAATGCTGATGTAATAGTATATGGGGGCACTTCAGCTGCCGTGACAACTGCTGTTCAGGTTTCAAGAATGGGAAAATCTGTTATTATAGTTTCGCCAGATATACATCTTGGAGGACTATCCTCTTCAGGTCTGGGTTATACCGACACCGGGAATAAGGAAGTAATCGGTGGCCTCGCAAGAGAATTCTACCAGCTTCTTTATCAGCATTATATGAAACCGGAAGCATGGAAATGGCAGAAACAATCAGAATATGGCAACAAGGGACAGGGGAATCCGGCAATAGATGGAGACCTTCGCACTATGTGGATCTTCGAGCCTCATACAGCTGAAGAAGCCTTCGAAAAAATGATAAAAGACAACAATATTACCGTACTGAGAGATGAATGGCTTGACAGAAATTCCGGAGTAAAAAAGGACCAGGGTAAAATAATGTCATTCAAAACATTAAGTGGTAAGATATTCATAGGAAAATTCTTTGTTGATGCCACTTATGAAGGTGATCTGATGGCATCTGCAGGGATCAGTTATCACACCGGACGTGAAGCAGGTTCTGTCTATAATGAAGAATGGAATGGAGTTCAGGTGGGAGACTTCCCGATAAAACATCACGATTTTGATAATCTGAATATCGATCCCTATGTTGTACCGGGGAATGCTTCAAGCGGCGTATTACCCCTAATTTCAACAAAAGATCCTGGGAACCGGGGCGAAGGTGATAACAGGATACAGGCATATTGCTTCAGAACCTGCCTTACAAAAAATGAGGAAAACAGAGTTCAGTTTACAAAGCCATCAGGATATGATTCAACTCAGTATGAACTCCTTATCCGCATTTATGAAGCCGGATGGAGGGGAACTTTCAATAAATTCGATGCAATCCCAAATGCAAAAACTGATGTCAACAATCACGGACCTTTCAGTTTTGACAATATCGGAATGAATTACGATTACCCAGAGGCAAGCTATGAAAGAAGGAAGGAGATAATTGATGAACATATTAAGTATCAGAAAGGATTGCTTTATTTTATTGCAAACGACACACGTGTTCCTGAAGAAGTCAGAAATGAGATGAAACAATGGGGATATGCAAAGGATGAATTCACTGAAAATGGAAACTGGCCCTATAATATTTACGTGAGGGAAGCAAGACGGATGAAAGGTGAGTATATAATGACGGAGAACGACGTTCTCAGTAAAAGGCTTGTTAATCATTCAATCGGGATGGGTTCATATAACCTCGATTCTCATAATGCGCAACGTTATATAAAGCCCGATGGATTCGTAGAAAATGAAGGAGACATCGAATTGCCAACGGGAAAACCATATATGATTGATCTTGGCTCAATAATGCCAAAACGGGAAGAATGCCTGAACCTTCTTGTTCCGGTTTGTGTGTCAAGCTCTCATATTGCGTTCGGATCAATAAGAATGGAACCAGTCTTCATGATCCTGGGACAAAGTGCAGGCACAGTTGCAGCTATGGCTCTTGATAAGAACAAAATTATGTATGATCTGACCTATGATGAGATAAAATCAAAACTCGAATCTGACGGACAGATCTTATGCAATGCTCAGCAAACGATTCTGAAAGTATGGCCGGAGGGAATCCCCGGTTCAATCATTAATGAAAGCTATTTTGAACAATCAACAACCTCCGCCTCAGGAATTACCGGTTTTCAAAGAGTTACAGATCCCACAATCACAGTATTTCTGCCTCCTGCTGAAAAATCGACCGGAACTGCAGTTTTGATCTGTCCCGGGGGAGGTTACGGCATGCTCGCATTTGATCATGAGGGTTTTCAGATTGCAAGATGGCTGAATGATAATGGCATTGCAGGAATCATTTTAAAGTATCGCCTTCCATCGGATCTTATAATGAAAGATAAAAGAATCGGTCCCCTGCAGGATGCACAGGAAGCAATGAGAATAATACGCCGTAACTCGAAAGAATGGAAAATAAATCCTCAGAAAATAGGTGTTATAGGATTCTCGGCCGGAGGCCATCTGGCATCAACCCTTTCCACACATTATGATGAAATTGTATATGAAGTCAAAGATAAAATTACTGCCAGACCTGATTTCTCTATCCTTATTTATCCGGTAGTTTCATTCGATGCCTCATTCGGACATTCCGGAACCAGGAGAAATCTCATAGGTGAAAATCCATCTGATACCGATGTCAGGCGCTTTTCTAATGAACTTCAGATAAATGAAAAAACTCCTCCTGCCTTCCTTGTTCATTCTGCCGATGACAATGCAGTCCCGGTAAGAAACAGTATTGTATATTTTGAAAATTTAATCAGATATAAAATCCCAGCCGAATTGCATATTTTTGAGAAAGGCGGCCATGGATATGGCCTTTCAGTGGGCAATGGAACACAATCATCCTGGCCGGTTCTTTGCATTGACTGGCTGAAAAGTAATAGTTTTTAAATACAGATTAAAAGATTAAATCTTTATAAATACTTTGTTCTTATATAGCCAGTAACATAAGTACCATAACCCTGCCCACACTCCGAGACTGGTCATTACTCCGACAGCATGTTCGCCCGCCCATGAAAAAAGAAGGCTGCTGAATGGTGAAATAATTTTGTTAAGAAGACCGGCTCCTCCGATTTCAAAGAATATATAAATGAAAATACTGTTCATTCCTACTATTATAAACATTCTCGAACCTTCCAGGAAAAGCTTCTTAACATCAATAAGCCAGTAACAGAAGGTAAGCGCAAGTATTGCCCATCCACCGCTTGCAAATACAAATGATGAGGTTGCGATCTTTTTAATTATCGGAGTAATGTTCAGGAGATCGAGTGAATAGCCGATAATCAGACCGGCGATACCTGCAATTATCAGTGTCCTTATTTTTTTCATTTTGGTCATATCGCTCATCAGCAGCTTACCACACAATACACCCCAGACAGTATGTGCTGTTGTCGATACAAAATTTAAGCTCGCCCATTCGCTTGTCTTTTCTACACCTTCAATTGTACGGTTAAACCATGTACCGAGGTTTTCATAATTGACCCAGGGATGATTAAAGCCCTCGACAGGAAAAAACCTGTACGCGAGATCAATAAGAATCAGGATGATGAATGTAAAAATTAAATTAAATCTGAAGCTTTTCTTCATTAACAGGAACGCAACAAGGTATGTGACAGATAATTGTGCAAGAACATTCTGAAATCTGAATACCAATCTTCCTGCTCCTATAAAATACAATGCCCACCCAAAGAATAATAACAGGAATGCGCGTTTGTACGCATGAAGTTTTATCGTGCTGTAAGTATCACCCTTCTTCAGCCTGTTCGCAACTGCAAAAGGAATGGCGACTCCTACAATAAACATAAAGAAAGGCTGAATCAAATCCCAGAAATGTAATCCATGCCATTCATGATGGCTTAACTGAGTTGCAAAAAACTGAATTATACCATTGTCAAAATCATGTAGCCTTTCATAAAGGCGACTTGCTTCGCCGGCCAGGAGAAACATGGTAAATCCACGAAAAAAATCCACTGAAGTAACTCTTTCAGGCAGAGGAGAGATAATTGCTGATTTATTCTTTTCCATAATTCTGATATGAAGCTTCCAAATTATTTAAATTTGCTTTTAACCAATGTTGGTCCTGTCTGCTGCCAGGACTTCCGGTATTGAGCGTCTAATTTATGCAAGATTTTCCGTAAGTACCGGCATATTTTTCAATATTAATCATGAAGTATTTATAATCTTAATAATCAGTATATTATCCCTGTTTATGTTGATTAAGAATATCACAATCAGTTTTGATAATTTTGTATATATCTGATAGTCTGGAGGTTAATTAGTTTTGTTTCATCCGGTTAAACATTTTTCAGAAATGGTTGTTTACATAATAATTAACAGATAATGATAAATATAAAGTAAACAATGAAAGGATTATTAAGGAAGTTAGTGGTAATTACAATTTTCTTTTCATATGCAGCAAAACTATATGCGCCCAGCAGTGAATCCCTTGTAATTATCAGTTCGAGCCCGGTAGAACCATTCAGAAAGCTTATTCATGCAATAGGTATGGTCGAGACCCGCCTTGACACTCTCGCTTACAATGTCGAAGAAGAAGCAACAGGATTTTTCCAGATACGTCCTGTGCGTGTAAAAGATTATAATATAAGAACCGGCAGCAACTTTTCCCTTAAGGACATGTACAATTACCAGATAGCGGAAAAGATATTTCTATATTATGCTTCAATAATCGGGCCTTCCGATTTTGAAAGGATAGCCAAAAGCTGGAATGGTTCAGGTCCCCTCACAATTACTTATTGGGCCAGGGTAAAGGAATATTTGTAAATTCAAATGTTCCGGATCCGTAAAATAATAAACCCTTACCTCCCTGGAAATAAACAGACAATGGACCGGGTAAGATCCATTATCCGTGTACAGTTTCCAACTATCAGGGAAAAGGTTATTGAAGATATTTCTGAGCAGATGGCTAATCCCGTCAAATCAAAATATCATTCACTTTTGATAGTTGCTGATGATTTCCGTGGAAACATCAGGGGATTTGCAATCCTGTTGTACATGTCTGATCTAAAAATCTGCTATCTCGATTTCCTTGCGGTAATGCCAGGCACTCCAACTTCAGGAGTTGGAGGATCAATTTATGAAAAAGTCAGGGAAGAAGCCTCTTCTCTGAATACAATAGGTATATTTCTTGAATGCCTTACCGATGATCCTGCAAATTGTCCGGACCCTGCATTGTTGATTCAAAACAAAAAGAGGCTTGCATTCTATGAACGTCTTGGCGCTTTTCCAATTATAAACACGAATTACGAATATCCGGTAAATAAAGGAGATGAATGCGCCCCATTCCTCCTATACGATAATCTTGGCTCCAACAGGCAACTTTCATTAAAAGAATTAAAGAAGATTTACCGGGCTATTCTGGAACGTAAATACAACGATTATTGTCCAGCCGAATACATTAAGATGGTTGTAGCAAGTGTCAAGGATGATCCGGTTAAATTAAGACCCCCACGGTACATTCTTAAAGAAGTAAAAGTCAGCCGTCTTAACGAACCAGCTTTAAAAATTCAGCTATTTATTAATTCCAGGCATGCAATTCATCATGTTACTGAAGTTGGTTACGTTGAATCACCTGTCCGGGTCAAGAGTATTCTTAAAGAAATACTGAAATTGGGTATTTGTGTTGAGACAAAGGTACGTGAGTATCCTGATAAATATATTCTTGAGATACATGACAGAGGTTTCGTAAAATATTTTAAAACAGTATGTGCAGGATTAAAACCCGGGAAATCTGTCTATCCATATGTATTTCCGATACGTAATGAAGCGCGGCCCCCAAAAGATCTGTCTGTAAGGGCTGGTTATTATTGCATCGACACTTTTACTCCATTAAATATGAATGCATACCTTGCAGCCAGATGGGGTGTAAACTGTTCGTTAACGGCAGCTGATTCTGTTCTGGCCGGAAGCCACATAGCGTATGTGCTGACCCGTCCACCGGGACATCATGCTGAACGATTTGTTTTTGGCGGGTTTTGTTATTTCAACAATGCGGCCATTGCAGCTAATTATCTCAGCAAATATGGAAAAGTTGCCATTCTTGATGTGGATTATCATCATGGCAATGGCCAGCAGCAAATTTTTTATGATCGTTCTGACGTTCTGACAATTTCAATTCATGGTCACCCCTCATTTGCATATCCGTATTTTTCCGGCTTCAGGGAAGAAAGAGGAGAAGGTGCCGGCAAGGGTTATAACTTCAATTTCCCTTTGAAACAGGAATTAAATGGTGAAGAGCATCGTAAAACAATTAAAAAAGCTCTGTTGATTATCAAAAAATTCAAACCTGATTACCTTATGGTGGCTCTCGGGTTGGATACAGCAAAGGGCGATCCTACAGGAACATGGAGCCTTAATCATAATGATTTTACATTAAATGGAAAAATTATCGGACAGTTAAACCTGCCAACTATAATCATACAGGAAGGCGGCTATAATAACAGGGAACTTGGGATAAATGCCAGGTCATTCCTCAAAGGATTTTATGATGGGCATCTTGGATTTTTTCTATAGTAAAGAGTTCAGGCCGATGAACCTTAAAGGAATTACCCACGCATATCAGTCCTTCCTGTATTCCAATTTCAGTTTATAATTCCCATTAAATTAATTTGTTTTAACATTTGAAACAGGTAATATGAATTCTCCTTTTATTATTTTTGTTTACTAACCCGTTACCAGAAATAATCATGAAACGCAGAGAAATCATAAAAACACTGACAGCTATCCCTGTTGCAGGAGGCATAATGTCAATCGAGCCATTGATAGGCACAGTCGGACAGAAGAAACCATCTAATGATGCCGGTCTTCTATCAAATCCTGCACAAGGAGCTCTTGCATTGGGACCTCAGATATACCAGTCAATAGGAGTTGAACCAGTAATAAACTGCAAAGGTACCTTTACAGCAATAGGAGGTTCCCTGGAATTGCCGGAAGTACGCAGTGCTGTCGATCATGCTTCACGGAACTATGTATATATTGATGAACTGGCTATGGCTGTAGGCAAGCGGCTTGGTGAGATCACAGGAGCTGAATGGGGAATGGTATCCTCGGGTTGCGCAGCAGGAATGAAGCATGTAGCTGTAGCCTGCATTACGGATGGCGATCCGGAAAAGCTTGTAAGGGTTCCTGATCTGACAGGTTTTACCAAAACAGAAGTAATAGCTCCCCGTTATTCAAGAAATCAATATGACCATGCAATCCGGAATGCGGGAGTTAAATTGATCACAGTTGATACCATGGAAGAGCTCAAAAATGCAATAAGCTCCCGTACTGCAATGATATATCTGTTCTCTGCTCCACAGGATTATGACAATGGGCCATTATCAGTTGATAATGTAGCAGCAGTGGCAAAAGAAAAGAACATTCCCATACTTGTTGATGCGGCTGCAGAGGTTCTGACGATTCCGAATATTCACCTTAAACGCGGCGTCACTATTGTAGCTTACAGCGGCGGAAAGGCAATAAAGGGCCCTCAGTGTGCAGGGTTGCTCCTTGGTAATAAAGATCTATTATTCTCAGCCTGGCAGGCCAGTTCTCCCCATCATGGCCCCGGAAGGGATAACAAAGTTGGCAAGGAAGAGCATGTGGGAATGCTTGCAGCAGTAGAAACATGGGTAAAACGAAATCACCCGGAAGAGGAAAGGTTGTGGATCTCATGGATGGAGTACATTTCAAAAAAAGTATCACCAATAAGCGGGGTTACCACAAAGATCACTGAACCACAGGGTGTGGATAACCGGAGTGCACGTCTGTCAATATCATGGGATCCCAAGGTTCTTAATCTCACAGGCGAGGAAGCTGTAGAAGATCTTGGAAACAACAAACCAAGGATTGTACTCACCGGACGAACCAGTCCCCGCGATGGTACCGCTTCAATTTCAATCAGCGCTCATATGATGCAACCCGGTGATGATAAGATTGTTGCTGACAGGATTTATAAGATATTATCACAGAAGCGCGACAAGAAGATCATCACTGTTGAGCCCCCTGCTGCCAATCTTACCGGAAGCTGGGATGTTGCAATCGAATACTATTCAGGCAAAGGCGAGCACAAACTTTTCCTTGAAAAACAGGAAGGCAATGAAATCAGAGGAATTCATCAAAGCACTTTCTCAATGCTGGACCTGGCTGGAATTATTGATGGAAAGAAAGTCAGGCTGCAGAGCAACTACCGGGATAATGCAGAATCAATTCCTTTCACCTTTGACGGACTACTCGACGGAGATTCATTTTCAGGAGTATTGTACCTTGGAGAATATCGTTCTGCCAATTTCACAGCAAAAAGAACTGAATACAGGCAAAGGCCTGTTAATAATATAACAGTACCATCTTACGGTGGCAGGAAAAACAATTCATGGTAGCATCTGAAAACCAGGTATTCAGTCTGCATCAAAGCCGGCTTAGCTGCCGTGCTATTTTTTTAATTTATTTTAGCAAGATTATAGCTTGTACTTCGTCCACCAGATGAATTTTTTTGGAGTATTTTCTTGTTTAGTAAATCCTGAATATCCCTAAGCGCTGTATCCTGAGAGCATTTTGCAATTTTGGCCCATTTTGAAGTTGTCAGCAAACCTGTAAAGTCATCTAATAATTTATTAATTAATAGGATTTGTCGGCTGTTTAAGATTTCAGCAGTATGTTTTGTCCAAAACTTATGCTTATAGAGGACTCTCGACAGAATGACATCCGTTGAATTAAGAGCATTTTCCAGGCATTTTAAATACCAAAGTAACCAATGAGTTATATCAAGTGTCCCTTTTTGTGTTTTTTCCAGAATATTATAATAATCTTCCCTCTCTGCTTTTATCTGTGCTGACATGCTATAAAACTTCTGAGGTGTTTCGTCGGATCTGGTAAGTAACATTTCGCACAGAGCACGGGCAATCCTACCGTTACCATCCTCAAATGGATGAATGGTCACAAACCATAAATGGGCTAATGCAGATTTTAATATTAAATCATCTTCAGGTTCTTTATTGAACCATGAAAGAAACGTTTTCATTTCCTTTTCGATATCTCCTGAAGGAGGAGCTTGATAATGTACTTTTTCTTTTCCCATGGCTCCTGAAACAACCTGCATGTGACCAATAGAATCATCCCTCCAACTGCCCACAATTAATTTATACATTCCACTTCGACCAGAAGGAAATAAGGCTGAATGCCAGCCAAATAGCCTGTCTATAGTCATTGTTTGGTTAAAATTCCGGGTTACATCAATCATCATATCCACAATACCGTCAACATTTCTATCTGAAGGGACAAGTCCCGATATTTTGATTCCCAATTTACGTGCGATTGAAGATCTGACCTGGTTGAGATCCAATATCTGTCCTTCAATTTCGGATGATTTGATAACTTCAGTTGTTAACGTTTCCAAAACAGCTTCATTTCTTAACTTGAACCCAAGAGCCTCCATTTTTCCTATGAGCTTTCCTTGCAAATGTCTTACTCTGGCAAGAGGTAGAAGAATTTCTTTGCTATCCCATTGGAAATTTGGCCAGTCTGCCTGTTGGTATATATAGATTTTCATTCTCCGCAATTTATGCGGTAAATATATTAATTATTCTCCGCTAAACAAACATTATCCGCATTTTATGCGGTGAATACCAAGCAGATTCTCCGCATGCCTTTCGCTAAATAGGCTGTAGGGCTTCTACAGGGCTGGAGATTACATAAATTGTACTTTTATGTAACACATTTTAATCAGTTAATTCTATGCAACCAAAATCTGAAGTCAAGAGTAATTCATTTACAGCTTCTTTATCAAAAAGCTCAGGATCAAACTCTCCGCCTAACCATTGGATGTAGCTGTCATATTCCTCATGTTTTGGATTTTTTAATATTTCTGACATATCTGAATATCCCCATACTCCACCACAGTCCTCAGGAGGACAGTTCATCTTCCCTGCCAGGCAGACCGGATATTTTATGTTTTGTTCAGGCGGGAGAATTTTTTCTAATAAAACCTCATGTTGCCACCCATCACCAAAGTCGTATTCATATACAATTTTATCCTTTTCCTTTTTAAGCAGGTCAGAAATTCTTATCTCAGCGTAATCTGCATTATTCAGTTCTTCCCAGGTGTCATCATCCGGGTATCTTTTTGTATAGAAAGTCTGATCTTTAATAAATTGATGTAAATGTGAATTAGTCCAACCCATAGATGTTTGAATTATTTTATGAAAGTCAGACAATAATAAGTTCGAAGGGATCAGCAATCTTCTCCAAATCTTCGGTTCAAATCCGGTTAATGCAATATGAATCTGATATATTTTCATCGTATGGTTTTTTTATAAAAATAAGAAAAGACTTTCTGAAATAATCAGAAAAATGGATTTTTCAACGCATTGGCTTTAAAATAAACGGATCTCCGATAAATCGGGACTACTTGTCTTGTGATAATGGTAGTTGTCTATAATCTGTTTTTAAGCAGTACTCTCAAAAAACCGTAATTATTTTCCGGGCATTCTTAAAACTGCAGTAGGATGCTTAAAGTTTATGCAATTCTTACCAGGGGAAATAAAATCCAGCTGCATAAGTCAACATAGCTGGAATAGGTTTTTTGTCTTCAGGCCAAGCCGCACAAATAGAATATCAAAATGATAGAACCGTTGCAAACTGTAATGCTTATAAAGCAGCCTGCAAAGCATATAATGAAGGTCTGGAACGTTATGAACAATGACCGATTACAGGCCCTTCGAGAGCTCGAGTGGAAGATGCCCTTCAGGATGCCAGATATGAATTCTCCAATATTAATTGTGAAGAAGAAAGTAACTAATGATGTAGGATGTTGTATCATTTAATCCTTTAAACAATCCGGATATTTCAACTTAAGAATAGTTTGCTTTTTCTCCTGTATCCACCGTAAGGTATCCTTTTCTTAACTCTTCAACTGTTTTATATATTTCAATAACTTTTTCATCATCTACTTCAGCATCCATATTAATACAACAAACACCTGTAAGTGCTATATTTCCAGAGTCATGAACAAGCCGTATAATTGTTTCTCTTATCTGATCTGTTGTCTGGTTAATTATGTCCACAGGGCTTAGCCGTATATTTAGGAATGTCGTGGGTAGTTGTTTCCGGAGAATTTTTAAATTGCCTCCCCAACCTACATCTAGAAAATCGAGATTAGGGATTTTGGCAAAGCTTTTGGCCATCCTATGTGGGTCAATTCCACAATAATGGACTCCGAAAGGACGAAATTTATTGCTCCAGTTAACATCGAACGGAAGAAGGAACTTTTCATAATCTTCAACTGAAATCATTGTATGTGAACATTCCGAATGCAGATAAACAGGTTTATCAAAGTGGTATACCATACGGTTTACTGAAACAGATGTGGATCCGGTTTCATTTTTAATAAAACCAGTGAATTTTTCTATTACCTTAGAAATCTCATTAAAGTACTGCTTAGTCTCATACGGTTTTTCAAAGAAATCTGTAAAGATTTTTTCTGTCTGTAAATCAAGTGCAGTATTCAGAATACCTCCCCAGTTTATGTCTCCGTTGAGATAACCGTATTTAACTTTTAATTTGTCCAGCAGATGCTCTAATCTTTTAAATACAGGAGTCTTGAAGATATCGTCAATAATAATTTTTAATTCCTCATGATTAGCAGGATAAACCTGTGGTGGTGAATCTTCAAAATAACCAATTTTGCACCCGAGGAGTTCTGAAACCATATAACCGGCAGCATTATGAACCGCTCCAATTTCAGGTAAATTTCTGTCCCTGTTCTTGCCAAGGCCAAACATTCCGAATCTGTTATACAACTCTTTCTCCATTTTTTTTTCGGATTCAACTCTTTTTAACGGGTCATAAAAAAAATCCTGATCAAATGTCAGACCTGTATGTTTAAACCACCATGAGGGATGAAATACTACTTCGACAGGTAAGGTTTTATTGCTTAAAATCGGATCCTGCATTTTTTTGGTCATAATAATCTCAATTATTGTTGAAAAACAAGAACATAACTTCTACTATCCATTACGGAACTTTATGCACCGGACTGAATATCCCGTCTGCTTTGTATTTGTCCCTGCAAAGTTTCTGATAAGTTCATTGGTATAGGTATGCAGAAACGATGCAAGCGGCTGTTTTGTTAATCTCGCTGTCCACCAGTAACACTGTTAAGTAATAAGAAAGAAACCAATATAAACAAAAGAAATTTGTTTAAAAATACTATAATCATTCTATCAATTACTTAATTCAGAGTAAATCCCCCAATCCCTCAATCCGGGAATCAATTCTTTCGCCTGGGCTTCAATACTCTGAAATTAACATACATATCTAAAAACAGAAAAAACCGCTAACAAATTGATTCTAAGCGGTTCTGATACGATAAACCATTTGGGAAATAGTTTGGGGGAAAAATTTTGGTTGACCCACCAGGTTTCGAACCTGGACTCTTCAGAACCAAAATCTGACGTGTTGCCAATTACACCATGGGTCATTAAAATTAAACAGGATGCAAAATTAGAAATAATTTTTGTAATTTCTTGCAGACCCTGCGATTTTGGAAGGGTTTCAGGGTTCAATCAAAGATAAAAGACAAAAGGCGAAAGGTTTAAGGCGAAAGGCGAAAGTTAATCTCGAGGTGATACTTTGTGACTTATTGAGCCGAGAATTAACTTTAATTCAAAACTTTCAGTCGTCAGTCTGATTATTTCCTGATCAGATGGG
>JBBQJD010000030.1:0-35399 GCA_038325595.1 Bacteroidales bacterium
ATGAATTCGACCGTTCCTTTCTTCGTCTTAAACCACATATGGCCATCATTACGGCACTTGATGCAGATCATCTTGATATTTATGGTGACCGGAAAACCATGGTAGAAGCTTATAATGAATTCTGCAGAAAGATAAAAAAGGGCGGAACTCTGCTGGTAAATAAAAGAATACGTGAAGATATTATTGTACCCGAAGGGGTAAGTTGCTATACTTACGGTTTTGAACAGGGATCAGATTACAGGACATTTGATATTCAAAGCAAAAATGAGCATTATATTTTCAATTTCAGTACTCCATCAGAGACCTTTGAAAATATGCATTTTGCATTTCCGGGTATAATCAATATTGAAAATATTACTGCAGCCATTGCCATTGCAATGTTCTGTGGTGCTACCATGGGGGAGATCAGAAAGGCAATGATAACTTTCAGCGGCGTAAGGAGGAGATTTGATATCAGGCTGAACCTGCCCGGACTTGCCTACGTGGATGATTATGCCCATCATCCTGAGGAAATCAAAGCATTTATTACGTCAGCAAAAGAATATTTTAAAGGAAGAAAAATCACCGGCATCTTTCAGCCTCATCTTTTTTCAAGAACAAATGACCATGCGGATGGATTCGCCTCTTGCCTTGACGAGCTCGATGAGGTGATAATCCTTCCGATATACCCTGCAAGGGAAAAACCCATGCCGGGAGTGACATCGGGACTGATCTTTGACCGGATGAGATCAGCAAACAAGAAACTTTTGAAAAAAGAGGATTTGCCCGAAATGCTTGATATTGAGAAGCTTGATGTTCTTGTTACAATAGGAGCAGGAGATATTGATACACTTGTCTATCCGATTGAAGAGAAGCTGAGAAAGAACAGACAACAATGAAGAAGTATTTTAAAATATTGCTCTTAATCCCGGTATTATACCTTATCATAATACCAGTTTATCTTGCATCTGTTACAAATGCGAAGCCATGCAGAGCTATTAAGATTGACATTCATGATTCAACAGACTATCATTTCGTTACAGAAAAGCAAATATGGAACCTGGTTTATGGAAATGCAGGAAAGGTACTTGGCAGACCGGTAAAAAATATCCCGGTTTCTGAAATTGAGGATAAAATAAAGGTATTAAGGGAGTTGAAGGAGGCTGAAGTTTACATTGCAATTGACGGAACTATACATGTTTATGCAAATCAACGTGATCCGATAATGAGAGTGATGCCTGACAACGGTGGAGATTATTTTATTGATGAAGAGGGTGTTGTAATAAGAAAAAGAAACCTGTATACCCCCAGGATGCACATAGTAGGCGGTAATGTTAACATAAGTTCATCAATGCTTAACGGGGTAAGTGTTTTGGATACCAGTATTAAAAATTCAATATTAAAAGATATATATTTTCTTGTCGATTACATTAATAGTGACCGCTTCTGGTCGGCACAAATCGATCAGATCTATGTGGACCATAATGATGAAATAAACCTTATTCCCCGTGTAGGCAACCAGTTGATCCATCTTGGTACTACTGAAAATTTCAAAGGGAAGCTAAGGAATCTGGAAGCCTTCTATGATCAGGTTTTGCCTGAAGTCGGATGGAATGAATATTCTTCTATAAACCTTGAATTTAAAGATCAGATAGTCTGTAAAAAAAAATAATCAGATAAGCATATGAAAGTTATGAATAAAAAGGAACAGTATGTAGCAGCAATTGACATAGGAACCACAAAGATAGTGGCTATAGTCGGCAAGAAAAATGAGAACGGGAAGATTGAGATTCTCGGGCTCAGTAAGGCCCTTTCAAAAGGTGTTAAAAGAGGAGTAGTCCTGAATATTGAAGAGACAGTTACCGCAATTCAGACTACTGTAGCGGATGTGCAGAAAAGATCCGGTATTCAGTTCTCAGAGGTTTTTGTCGGAATTGCCGGACAGCATATCAAGAGTATGAAAAACCGTGGTTATATCATACGTGATGCATATGATGATGAAATCCAGAAGGAGGAGGTCTTTAAACTGATCGAAGATATGCATAAGATTCATATTGAGATTGGGGAGGAGATAATTCATGTAATTCCTCAGAATTTCATAGTTGATAACGAGACCGGTGTAAAAAGCCCCATTGGAATGTGCGGACGCCGTCTCGAAGCTAACTTTCATATCGTGATCGGTCATGTTGCTGCAGCAAAGAATATCGAAAAATGCATAAGAAAGGCAAACCTGACAGTTAAAGACATGATACTGGAACCCCTTGCCTCATCGGATGCTGTTCTTACCGAGGATGAGAAGGAAGCAGGAGTTGTACTGGTGGATATCGGAGGCGGGACGACTGATGTTGCCGTTTATTACGATAACATAATCCGTCATACGGCGGTGATTCCATTTGGAGGCAATGTAGTTACAAAAGATATCAAGGAAGGTTGCGCAATTTTGCAGCGCCATGCCGAGCAGCTGAAAATTCAGTATGGTTCAGCTTTGGGAGATTTGGCTCCTGAAGACAAGGTAGTATCGATTCCCGGTATTAGCGGACGTCAGCCTAAGGAAATTTCTTTTAAAAGTCTCTCGTACATCATTCAATCGAGAATGGAGGAAATTATTGATGCCGTGAATTTTGAAATACAGAATTCAGGTTATGCCGATAAGCTTGCTGCCGGAGTTGTTATAACAGGCGGCGGTGCTATGCTGAAACACCTTCCGCAGCTGATGAAATTCAAAACTGCTATGGATGTAAGGATCGGTTTGCCAAATGAACATCTGGCCGGATCAGCAAAAAATGAGATCAATCAACCGATGTACGCCACCAGTGTTGGCTTGATTATGCGTGGATTCGAGTATCTCGACACATACAAGAAATCATTCAATGCCGGAATCACTGAGGAGTATGTAAAACCTAAAGTCGCGGTAGTCCCGGTATACGAGGAATCGGAAAACTCAGAGCAGGTTAAGAAAGAAGTGGAGGAGGTTGTACTTAAAACACCTGTTGTTGCAGAAGAAAAAACACCGCTGACAGAGAAGATCAAGATGATGCTGTCGAGAATGTTTGAAGTTGAAGATCAGGTTATAAAATAAATTTTATTTATTACATGCTGTTTGTAATCTATTAATATTCAAAGCTATGTCAGACGATATTATGAACTTTGATTTACCCGTTGAGCGATCATCCATCATTAAGGTTCTTGGGATTGGTGGTGGTGGCAATAATGCTGTAAATCACATGTTTGATAAAGGGATCAGAGATGTGAACTTTGTGATTTGCAATACTGATCATCAGGCACTGATAAAAAGCCAGGTACCTGTTAAAGTGCAGATTGGGGAATCCCTTACAGAAGGCAGGGGGGCAGGAAGCAAACCGGAAGTTGGACGGCAGGCTGCAATTGAAAACATCGATAATGTGATGGATGCCTTATCGGGGAATACCAAGATGGTTTTCATTACTACAGGAATGGGAGGAGGTACAGGAACCGGTGCTGCACCGGTAATTGCAAAAGCATGTAAGGAATCCGGTTACCTTACAATTGCTGTTGTTACAATACCATTCAAGTCGGAAGGCAAGGTTCGTATACGTCAGGCTATCGATGGTGTTACCGAACTAAAGGATAATGTCGATTCATTGCTGGTAATCAACAATGAAAAGCTTAGGGAGATCTATGGAAACCAACCTGTTTCCACAGCTTTTGCAAAGGCTGATGATATCCTTACAACAGCCGTGAAAGGGATTGCAGAGATTATAACTGTTACCGGATACATAAATGTTGATTTTGCCGATGTCGAAACGGTAATGAAGAACTCAGGTGTCGCTATTATGGGAATGGGAAAAGCTTCAGGTGAGAACAGAGCCCTGAAAGCAATAGAAAATGCGCTTAACTCTCCTCTGTTGAATTCAAATGATGTCACAGGTGCCAGCAGCATACTTATTAATATTTCTTCAGGTACTGGCGATCATGAGATCACAATGGATGAATTGGGTGAAATAACTGACTACATGTATGATGCAGCCTCAGAAGAAGCTCTGATAATAAGGGGCTTATCGAAAGATGAAAATCTCAACGAGGAGATCTCTGTTACGGTTATTGCAACCGGATTTGAATCGAACAGCATCTTTCAGCCTTATAAGCCAAAGAAACCCAATAAGGTGGAATTGCTTACAAGTAAAAATGCTATTCCCGGCAGGATTATTCCTGAGACAGGCGAAGATGTCTTCTCTGTACATAATAAGGGTAAGAAATCGATCATTACCGATTTTGAAGAAGAATCACAGGGAATCATTGATTTTAGCCTGGATGCTGAAGAAGAAAATGAAATAAGGAACAGAAGCACTTCAGATAAGGAAGAAATGACCGACAAGCCTGATGCAACACTGCGTAAAGTGAAACATATGCAAAACCTTCTCAAGAGAGAGGGCCTGTCAAATAAGGCTATGAAAGAGAACATTGATACCTTTGAAGATGTGCCGGCCTACGTCAGACGAAACATGGCAATCGGCACTCAGGATAAGACAACAGAAAGCAAATTATCGAAATTCACACTTACCACAAACGAAAATGAGGATCCGGTACTGAGAGAGAATAATGCATACCTGAATGACAATGTGGATTAATTTTCCTTCATTTTCTTTAATTCCACCTTTCATATTATCTATATTTGCAGCTGATGATAAAACAACTATCAATAGCAATTCTATTTACCTTTTCCATAGGATTATATGCCCAGAATCCGGATACCATAATTATCAGGAAACAGGATACTATCACAATCAGGAAACAGGATTCTACAGTTTTCAGGAAACAGGATACCAGTGTAGTAAGGGAACAGGATACGATAGTTGTAAGGGAACGGGATACTTTAAATATCAGAAAGGATTCTTTAACAATCAGACAGAATCCTTTATCTGAAAGGAAACAGGATTCTCTGAATTTACGGAATCAGGATGCATCAAAAAAAACCAGGATTATCAGACAATGGCACCTGTCTCCTGATTTTTCAGAAGAAGTGCCGGTACCGTTTGATACTGTCTTTTCATTATTTCACCGTTACAGAGTTGCCGACAAGTATTCACCTTTCAATGCAACACTGGGGAATTATGGTCTGCCATTTTACCAGATAAATTTTTTCGACCGTGTAACTGATCCTGACAAGTTTCTGTATAGTTACTATTACCCGTTAATGTATGTTCCTGAAAGAGCCGTTTTCATGAATACCCAGGTTCCATTTACAGAATTGATGTGGACAAATGGGGGCCCGAAAGAGACTTCGGAACAAACCTTCAGGATTCGGCATTCACAGAATGTTAACAGGTTTTTGAACTTCGGACTTATTTATGATATTATTTACAACTTAGGTCAATATAACTACCAAAGAGCTGAGAATAAGAATTTTACATTTTATTCCTCGTACACAGGACCCAGATATAAGCTTTATTTCTCTGCAGGGGTAAATACGATGAAAGGTTTTGAAAATGGCGGGATAGTAAGCAGAAGTGACCTTATTATGCCAAAAAAAAGGGATATTCCTGTCAATCTTGGAGGATTGAACAAAGCTGTAAGCCTACTTAAAAACCGGAATATTCTTCTGGTACAGCGATATACTTTAGGAGGGGAACCTATCAGAAAAAACGATAGCATACCTCAAAAAAGATCAGGATTCTTTGGCTTAAGCGGAACTTTCTCGCATATACTTCAGCTTGAAAATAACCGCAGAACCTATTCTGATTCATATCCGGCAGGTAATTTTTATGATACAACCTATATTAATACAAGTATAACTTTTGATTCCCTTTACACACATAATATAAAGAATACCCTGAGATTTGATCTTACAACAGATGAAACAAGAAAATTCCGTTTGGGGGCTGGTTTTGGTTATCGAAATGAGGAATTCAAATACAGCCAGATAAAGCCCACTCATGACACCCTTGTAACAGCCGACACTGCCAGCTGGACCAGAAGGAATAATATCGTGCTCGGAAGACTTTACAATAATATCGGTGACAAGTTCAGATGGGTAGCAACCGGAGAATTATTTCTGACCGGTTACCGTGCAGGTGATTTTGATGTAAGAGGTGAGATAGTCAAGGCTTTCGACTGGAAAAAGGGAAGGGCTTCATGGATAATTAAAGGAGGATTATCCAACAGGCAACCATCAATCTGGTATGGACAATGGGGAAGCAATCATTTTGAATGGAGTACCAACATGGATAAAGAGTTAAGGCTGGATCTCGGCACATCTTATGTGTATCCGGCAAGGCATGCCGATATTGGAATTAACTATGCAATTATTGATAATTATACTGATTTTGATACGCTTGCCCTGCCTTCCCAACATTCGGGAGGTCTTTCAGTGGCAGCTCTTTCAATAAAAAAAGAATTCAGCGTATGGAAAGTACATTTCAATACAGATTTACTTGTTCAAAAGAGCAGTAATACTGAAGTTCTTGATTTGCCCCTTGCAACATTCCGTGCAGGTATATTTATCGAGCATCTTTTCGTGTTTAAGTCAACTTCAGGAAGGCTGAATACCCAACTTGGAGCTGATGTAACCTATCACACACTTTACCATCCGTATTCCTATATGCCCGCCACAGGGAGGTTTTTCCGTCAGCAACAAACATACACCGGAGAATATCCTTTCATAAACCTGTTTTTTAATTTCAAAATCAAGCGCACCCGTGCCTTTTTTATGTTCGACCATGTGAATGCTGGCGTGAATAGATCCGACTACGATATGGTTCCCTTTTACCCAATGAATATCAGGATGTTACGCTATGGTCTGGCGTGGACATTTTACAATTAGAAAAATTGGCTTATCTTTGAAGCGTTAAATAGTGTTTAACTTAAACAGAAGATTTGTTAAAAAAGTTAGTAATTCTAACAGCGTTTCTTGGAATAGTTCTATGGTCATGCTTTTATTTCTATCAAGCCTTTGAGAGGATATCTGGCCATTCGAGTTACCCCGATCTTGATTTTATCAGGAAGAGAGGAAAGCTTATTGCGGTGACAGACTATAATTCCATAAATTATTTTGTCTACAAGGGAGAACCAATGGGGTTCAACTATGAGCTTCTTAAATCCTTTTCCGATCATATCGGTATTGATATAGAAATTATTGCCGAGAATGACATTGAAGATGCTTTTGGCTTGCTGAAATCAGGTGAAGCTGACCTTCTTGCCTTAAACCTCACTGTAAATAACTCGAGGAAAAAGGAGATCCATTTTACTGATCCGATTGATGAAACCAGGCAGGTCCTTGTTCAGAGAAAGCCTGCTAAATGGAGATCAATGACTGCGGATGTATTGGAACGAAGGCTTATCAGAAACCAGCTGGATCTGGCAAAGAAGACCGTTTATGTTCAGAAAAGCTCCTCATATAAGGAAAGGCTTGTTTCTCTTTCATCTGAAATAGGAGACTCAATTAAGGTCATTGAAGTTCCCTCCGAAACCGAAAAGCTTATTCGTGAGGTCGCAGAAGGGAAGATAGATTTTACTATTTGTGATGAGAATATTGCTCTTGTCAATGAAAGGTATTATAGTAATATTGATGTCAGGACTCCCGTAAGTTTTCCCCAGAACATTGCATGGGCTGTAAGGAAAAGGAATTCTGAGGATCTCCTGAATGAACTTAATAGATGGATAGAAACGTACAAGAAGTCAGGAACTTATGCATTCCTGTATGCCAAGTATTACAGGAACTCACGTTCAACCATAATTGTAAACAGCGACTACTATGCTTTGAGTACAGGCAGGGTATCGCAGTATGATGATATGATAAAACAGTTCAGCGACAGCATTAACTGGGACTGGCGGCTGCTTGCATCGCTGATTTGCCAGGAATCGAGGTTCAAAGCAAATGTTAAATCGGGAGCAGGTGCTTACGGCCTTATGCAGATCATGCCGATGACGGGTGAAATTTACGGTATAGATATAACCTCTTCCCCAAAGAATAATATGAAGGCAGGCATACTGTATATTAACTGGCTGCATTCAATATTTGATCCAAGGATAGCAGATGAAAAAGAGAGAATCATGTTTATACTTGCCTCATATAATGCAGGTCCCGGACATATTCTTGATGCAATGAGGCTTGCTGAAAAGAATGGAATGGATCCGCAGAAATGGGAAGGAAACGTGGCAGTCTGGTTACAGAAAAAATATGATCCGAAATATTATAATGACTCCGTTGTGAAAAACGGCTATTTCAGGGGAACTGAATCAATAGCTTTTGTTTCGGAGATTCTTGAAAGGTATGAGCATTATAAGAATGTCATACCATCAGGCATGTCATATTAGGTGTCGAAAATACCGGAGTTCTTTATGATTGCCAATAATTCCTGAAGGATCATTGCAGTGGCACCCCATATCATATTGTCCTCATAATCAAAGTATTTCACTTCTATTATCCTGTCTCTTATTTCATGTGCCTTGATTTTGACAAGCCCCGGATCGATAAGCTTTTTCAGATCAGCCTCAATGAGGAATGCCACTTCCTTAGGATCAATATTGAATTCAGGCTTGTTCTTTACCCATCCGATAACCGATGTTACAAGAATATTGCTTGCCGGTATAAACAGGGGAGTAAGTGTACCAAATACACTTATTAGTGACTGATCAATTCCAATCTCCTCTTCTGCTTCCCTGAGTGCAGTATGAACATCACTTACATCTGCAGGTTCCCTTTTCCCTCCCGGAAAACTAATTTGTGCGCTGTGAATGCCATCGTAACTCTGCCTTTGCGTAAGAACCGTATAAACTGATCCAAGGTGAGGATAAAGAAGTATGAGGACAGAGGCATTAAGGGTATCCTTCCCTGGTGAGGTCGGGAAGTCGCTGAATCTATGCCTCGATGCCATCTGAAATTGAACTTCTGTCCCGGGAAGACCTTTTGATAACTCAATTTTTAGTTTTTCAGCGAAAATTTGCATATTTTTTTCTGCCTTAATTCTTAATGAAATTCACCTCCTTAAATCATGGCTTACCAGAACGCATGAAAATTTACCCCTCACACCCCTCACTGAATGTCATTTTCCAAATGCCTTCTTCTTAATCTCATTGTGGAATTTCTTGTGCTTTTTAACAATCTTCATTGACTTGTGCCTGGAATAATATGACCTGTTCCTTCCGAGCTGAGTATTCTCCAGAAGCATTAGTCCCCTCAGATTAGTGGTGCTCTTTTTCGAAGATGTACACCCGGACAGGAAAGTTGCAAGCACCAGCGCTAACAGAACTGATATGATAAGCCTCACCATACTTCCTGATTTTAATTACATGTTAAAACCTAATGACATTCACATTAACTACTTTTACGAGATACCGGGCTTTTAGTTTCACTATTTCTGTTATTTTTTCCCTGAACCCTACACCCCAAGGCTGTCAACCTAAGAGTATTTAAATATAAAAGTCCTTTCGGTTCCCCACAAGGAAACGGTATTCTGTCTGACCTTCTAATCGTACCTTATAGCCTTAACAGGTGTGATCCTGCTTATTAACTGCGACGGTACAAGAAGCATGATGATTATGGCAGCCATCGATCCTGCATTAAGTAACAGTACATGAGTCATTTCCAGGTTAACAGGCACTGTTTTGATATAATATGAACTCGGATCAAGCGATATAATTCCTGTCTTCAGCTGAAGCCAGGCAAGCCCTATCCCGACCAGATTTCCCCATAATAAACCTTTTCCTATCAAATATGCTGCCTGATACAGAAATACTCTCCTGATTACGCGGTCTTCAGAACCCAGGGCTTTCAGGATACCTATCATATTTGTTTTTTCCAGGATAAGAATAAGCAAGCCTGAGATCATATTAAACCCTGCTACAATCAGCATCAGTAATATTATTATAATAACATTGATATCCTGAAAGTTAAGCCAGTCAAAGATCTGGGGATATCTTATCCTGATATTTGTAACCTTGAATTTTGTCTCTTCCTCTGTTATCTGATAACCTATTGCATCCCTAATTGCCATTGTGGTGTTATCAAGCTGGTCGAAATCATCAATATAGATTTCAAAGCCGCTTACCTGATCATCTTCCCATCCATTAAGCCTCTTAATATGGCCAATGTCACAAAAGACGTATATTTTGTCAAACTCTTCCAGACTTGTTTCATAAATTCCGCTCACTGTGAATTTTCTCATTCTCGGAGGATCCTGTACAAAATGCATCGCGAATGAGTCGCCGGTACGCAATCTCAGCAGGTCAGATATCTTTTTTGAGATTATAACTTTATCTGTGCGTGATGAATCAGTAACTTTAAAAACGGTTCCATCAACCATGTTGCTGCTGAAATATGACCAGTCAAAGTCGCTTCCAACACCTTTAAGTACGACACCCTGGATTTCCTCTTCAGTTTTTATGATTCCTGCCTTTGTGGCGAATACCTGCATATGTTTTATTCCGGGGATCATTTTGACCTTCGGAATGAACTCCTGGGTATCGCTTATGGGCACAGTTTCGAATGATATATTTGAATCAAAATTTACAATTTGTATGTGTGATCCAAATCCAACAACCTTTTCCCTGATCTCTTTTTTGAAACCGGTGAGAATTGAAACTGCGAGTATCATCACAGCCAGTCCCATAGCAATTCCGATTATAGCTATAACATTGATGGGACGGGAAAAGGATGTTTCCGAACGCCTGCCTTTGATGAGCTTCTGTGCTATGAAATATGGTAAATTCATTCAATTAATAAGTTACCAAAATTAACAAACAAAATCCATTAACAGCAGGGGTTGCAAAGGATTTAGGCAAAGATCGCAAAGGATTATATCTCAACGTTTGACTTTGCATCCTTTGCTACATCTCAGCGGACTACTAAATAACTCTTTTTATATCTTTATGATATTGAAAAACATGCCTTCTTCTCTGTGCTCCTCTGTGACTTCTCTGTGAAACTCTGTGTAAGTTCTTCAATGGTTCTGTTTCCCGCATTTTTTACCCCTAAATCCCCCGAGGGGGACTTTTAATTTGTTTAACAAAGATATGCATGGGTACAGAGCATTGTTGTAAAACAGGAAAGTATATGCTTATGGAGTTAAAAACCATTTTATATGTGAATACATGATCAAAGTCAAATGAATATTTCCAAAAAAAATGTAGGTTTGTAATAGCTAATTATTCAACAAAATATAAAACCAGGTGCTCTATGAAAATGATTCAGGATTTTAATTTTAAAGGAAAAAAAGCAATAGTCAGGGTTGATTTCAATGTACCTCTTGACAAGAAAACTTTAACTGTAACCGATGACACCCGTATCAGGGGAGCATTGCTTACCATTAATAAAATATTGGATGACGGTGGTTGTCTGATTCTTATGTCACATCTTGGCAGACCGGAGGGAAGGATGGAGAAATACTCACTTAAGCCGGTACTTCCTGTTCTTGAGAAACACCTTGGTAAAAAAGTGCTTTTTGCTGATGACTGTCTTGGAGAATCAGCAGAAAAAATGACAGCTGCATTAAAACCGGGCGAGGTTCTGCTGCTGGAAAATGTTCGCTTTTATCCTGAAGAGGAAGGAAAGCCGAAATTGCCGGAAAACGTAACCGAGGAGGAGAAAAAAGCTGCAAAAGCTGCCATGAAAATCAGGCAGAAAGAAATGGCAAAGAAGCTTGCAGGTTATGCAGAAATATATGTTAATGATGCATTTGGAACTGCCCATCGTGCACATGCTACAACTGCCGTAATTGCGGATTACTTTGATCCTGATAAAAGAATGTTCGGCTTTCTCATTAACAGCGAGTTAGCTGCAATGGAAAAGGTTCTGAACAAATCACAGCGTCCTTTTACTGCAATCATGGGAGGAGCAAAGGTTTCTGATAAGATCATGCTGATTGAAAACCTTCTGAACCGAGTGGACAATCTTATTATCGGAGGCGGCATGACATATACATTTGTTAAAGCAATGGGTGGTAAAATCGGTAAATCACTCTGTGAAGAAGACAAGCTCGAACTTGCTCTTCAACTTATTGAAAAAGCCAAAGAAAAAAAGGTGAAGCTTTATCTGCCTGTTGACAGTCTTAATGCTGACAAGTTTGATAATGAAGCACAAACATCTGTTACCGGTGTTGATGCAGTGGAAGACGGATGGATGGGACTTGATATAGCAGAAAAATCAATCAAATTATTTTCATCGGTTATCGAGGATTCAAAGACTATACTGTGGAACGGACCAATGGGTGTTTTTGAAATGGAAAAATTCTCAAAAGGTACAACAGCTATCGCTAAGGCAATTGCTGCCGCAACTGCAAAAGGAGCATATAGTCTTATCGGAGGCGGTGACTCTGTGGCTGCAATAAACAAAAATGGTCTTTCCGACAAAGTGAGCTATGTTTCCACAGGAGGCGGGGCTATGCTTGAATATATGGAAGGAAAGAAATTGCCGGGCATCACAGCCATCAGAGGAGAATAAATCATTACTAAGGGAGAATGATATAAATTTAAGAACAGACTGCACCAATGTGCGGTCTGTTTTGTTTATTCCTGAATTAAACTTCCTGTGAAGTTTGTTGTTTTATTTACGATATCTGTGATTTCTCTTAACTTTGTTATGTATTATGAAGAGCACCATATATATTATAATAGCAGTACTGGTCATTGTTTCAGCCTGCAAAAAGGATGATGAAACCAATCGTACATCAGGAACTGATACAATAAACAACAAAACATATTCCGGTACTACTTATTATTATTATGGATTTTCCTTTTCAGAGGCAAAAAGTATTACTACCCTGGTTGATCCATGGCCCGATATTGTGTTGTTCGTAAACATTGATACGCCTCCGCCACGATTAACATTTCAGACGAATAATTTCAAGCCTTCCTTTTCCAAAATAGGAGATTTCCCTGATGAAGCTTCAGCTAAACAGGCATTTAGTAATCTGCAGACAGTCGGTACTTTACAATGGACGGGAATGGCCGATCCCATACAAACTAACCAGGTTTGGGTTTACCGAAGTGAAAATGAAACATACACAAAAATCAGAATTTTAAGTACCATAAATGAGGAACGTGAGGGTGTACCATATGGAGAATGCACATTTGAATGGGTACATCAGCCTGACGGCTCATCAACTTTTCCTGAATGATCACCCCGGACTTACGCAAAAGGATCTTTAATGGAAGGAGTCAAAAGGAGTATTTGGAAACAGCTCTGGAAGTATTTCATTATCAATTTGATCATAATTCAATATACCACGATTTTTGCAAAAATCTTGGAAGGGAGAAGGATACAGTTCGCTTAGTTGAAGAAATTCCGTTCCTTCCAGTGGAATTCTTCAGAAACCATAAAATAGTCACCGGTGATTCCCCGATACAGATTGTGTTTGAAAGCAGCGGTACATCTGGAGTTCTGCCCGGGAAACATTTTGTATCAGACCTTAGTCTTTACGAGGAGAGCTTTACAAAATCATTTAATCTGTTCTACGGTAATCCCGAAGATTATCTTATCCTTGCACTTCTTCCGTCATATACCGAAAGAGAAGGCTCCTCACTGGTATACATGGTCAATAAACTCATAGAAAAAAGCAATTATCAGAAGAGCGGATTTTATAAAGAAAACACCGCTGGTCTTATCAGGACCATCACAGAAGTAACTGAGGAAAAACGAAAGATTTTGCTACTGGGAGTCAGTTTTGCACTTCTTGATCTGGCAGAAAATGAATCACCTGATTTTTCAGGAGTCATCATTATGGAGACGGGAGGGATGAAGGGAAGGAGAAAAGAATTGACCAGGCAGGAGTTGCATAAAATCCTGAAAGAAAAATTTAATATCAATTCGGTTCATTCGGAATATGGAATGACCGAACTGTTGAGTCAGGCATATTCCTTAGGAGATGGAATATTCCATTGTCCTCCCTGGATGAAAATTGTTGTCCGCGATCCGCAGGATCCGCTTACAATCTATAACCTTCCCGGCAGGACAGGGGGAATAAATATTATCGATCTCGCGAATATAAATTCATGTGCATTTATTGCTACAAGTGACCTTGGAAAGCTGCATGAGGATGGTGGTTTTGAGGTTCTGGGGAGGTTCGATAACAGCGATATACGAGGGTGTAATTTAATGGCAGAGTGAGATCATGCATCAAAGCCCCAGACTAGCCCCCTGCCCCCTGAAGGGGGTTCTAATTCATTGGATATGAGAATATTGTCATATGGCTGATTGCCTAAGAGATTTAGTTATCCTGCACATAAAATACTGAAAAATAACGTATTAGTCCCCTTTAGGGGGTTGGGGGCGACCTGTAAAATCTACATTCCCAGCTTCGTCTTTATCCCGGCAGGTATTGCATCCTTGTGTACCATTATATATATGGTCTTTGCCCGGACATAGTTTTCCGACATATTAAGGTATCCGCCCGTAGTATTGCTTGACGGTCCCCAGGAGTTTTTGGTTTTGTAATAGACAGTACCGTTCTGGTCTTTCATAATCCCTGTCACATGCATAAGGTGATCGTCGGTGGTCGAGAAATTTTCATAACCAGACTGACGCATTTCCTGGGTAACATTTGCTTCCGTAAAAGTCGCAACACCTTTTGAATGAGTAAACTGGCCTTCACTTACATCGCCATCCCAGTTAACTGTAAAGCCATTGTTCAGCGAATAATTCATTATCTCAATTATTTCATCAATGGGAACATTGTAGAAGCTTGCCATTTTCCAGTTATCGGGTACTTCAAGAATGCCTTTGGTATAAAAAGGGAAATGCGTGAAAGATGTAATCTCAACATAGTCATCCGGATTAATACCCAGACTTTCAGCAAAAGATTTGTGGGTATAGCTTGCTCCTTTATATGTAAATGTTTCAGGCAATTTTCCAAGGTATGTATCAAGGATTGAATTGACTATTTCATGGTATTGGGCACTCTCTTTCTTTTGCTGTATGGTAACTTCTGCAATAGCATTGATGTACTTATTCAATTCCTTGTGATTATGTGTGGACGAACCATAATTAATGCCATTATAGACTTCATCCGGCACCATACCTGATTGAGTAAAAACTCTCATCCAGTCATGTGCAAGTCCACCTTCGCCAAGATTTCCTTTTCCCTGTCTGAGATAGTTGTCTTTCAGTCTGTCGATATAATTATACCTGACAATAAACATTTCAGAAAGGTCGTATTCTCCTTTACCCATTCTCAATAATTCCGATTCAATGAATGAAGTTGTTGCAAAGCACCAGCAGGTACTTGTTGCTGCCTGATTTTTAACCGAAGTTGTTTTAAGATCGGCCACTGGCTGAAACTGGTATTGAACTTCTTTTGAAGGCGAAGGAGTTTCAGTTTTTTTCCTCTGGCTGAAGGAAGGCTGAATAAAGAGGATTGCTGACAGGACAAGGAGAACTTGGTTTTTCATGTGTGAAATTATTAACAGAACATTGATCGAAAACATGCTAAACTAAAAAAAATTAAGAACATTAGAAAAAAACGAAATCAGAGTGCCGTTGCACCTTTAATAAAACAGAATACCAGTTGACCATTAACATGGGATATTTAGATATATTTGAATTGAGATTGTTATGTAAAAAGATTTTTATGAAAAGAAGAGATTTTGTTTCCAGAGTTCTTATATCAGGAAGTGCTCTGAGTCTGGGTATTGGGTGTAAGAGAAAGATTGAGCCCGTATCGGAAGCGGAAGAAAAAACATCCGCATTGTTGAAAGCTGAATCAGGCAGAACCATGAGAGAACCTGAGAAACAAATACCCATTCTTGCTGAAACAGATGTTCTTGTGATTGGGGGCGGACCTGCAGGTACCGCAGCTGCCATAGCTGCAAGCAGAACCGGGGCAGAAACATACCTGGTAGAGAGATATAATCACCTTGGAGGTTTGTGGACAGGAGGGCTTGTATTGCCGCTTCTATCTACTCACGCTCTTGATAAACAAAAAAGGAGAAAGCAGGTAATTTTCGGCATAGGTGGAGAGATGTCAAAAAGACTGGCAGATCTTGGAATGTCGATAGATGAAGTAAATCCGGTAGTTGATCCGGAGGCAGCCAAATATGTTCTTGAAGAGATGGTCAGAGAATCCGGAGTAAGAGTGCTATACCATACCTGGTGCTCAAATGTAATAATGGAAGGGAACATCATTAAGGGAGTATTTGTGGAGAGTAAATCAGGCAGACAGGCTATCCTTGCAAAGGTGGTTATTGATTGTACAGGCGATGGTGATATTTTTCATCTTGCCGGAGACCAGTATGATGTTATGAACTATGCTATTGGACTGGTACACAGATTAGGTAATATTGACCGTATAAACACAAAAAAACCGGGTTATATCAAAATGAATCTGGGTAACCCCACTCCAATTCCAAGTGTTAACTGGGTGAATATGTGGGGAAAGGAGAATCAGAATGCTCTTGACGTAGTTAATCTTTCAGATCTGCAGTCTGACTACCGGAAAGAAATCTGGAATAGTGTCCAGAAAATCAGGCAGACTCCGGGACATGAAGAGGTGTTCCTCCTTGATACAGCTTCGCAGCTGGGTGTAAGAATGTCGCGAATTCTTGATGGTGAGTACAGGCTCACACTTGAAGATTCAATGACTTACAGATCTTTTGATGATGTTATCGGTATCAGCGGAGCATGGACAACTATGCTTTATAAAGGTAAAAAAGTTCCGGCTTCCGAACGTCCGATGTGGCAGATACCTTACCGGTCGCTTCTTCCTAAAAGAACTGATAATCTTATTGTTGCGGGCCGGTGTTTCTGTTTTGAACGTGAACTGGTTGAAGATACCAGGATCATTGGGACCTGCCTCGTTACAGGGCACGGGGCGGGCGTTGCTGCAGGAATTGCTGTAAAAATGAATGAAAAGGTCAGGACCATTGACACCGAAAAGCTTAAAGAAATTCTTAAACAACAAGGAGCCTGGATGGGATGAAAAAACTATTCAGGTTATCAAACCTGAGATCTGTATCAGCTTTGGTTGCTATTACTCTGGCAATTCCGGTTTCCTGGAATGGATTGACAGGGTTCTACTCATGGTTAAGCCCATTTATAATGCTTAACTCAGTCTTTGTACTGAAATCATTCGTCTGGCTAAATTTAGTCTCTGTGGGTGTAATTATTATTAGTGCCTTCAGGATGAGATGGTTTTGCCGTAATCTTTGTCCTGTTGGTTATGGGTGTGATCTTGTTTCGGGTCTTAGTAGCCGTAATTCACTAATACATAAACGTATACCTGAAATCAGCAGATGGCTTGCTTTACTATCTCTTTTTGCTGCAATAGCCGGCCTCCCGCTTTTCATATTCATCGACCCTATGGCTATGTTCAACGGGTTTTTTACATTCTTTTCAGGAAAATTAAGTTTTGCAGTAATAATCTCTTTTTCAGTTTTACCACTTCTCCTGATTATCCACTTTTTTTATCCATCAGTTTGGTGTACAAAGCTATGTCCCCTGGGAGGATTGCAGATGGTGATTTTTGACATGAAAAATAAAGTGAACAGGATCTTTACTGAAAAAATTCCAGAACAAACTGAAGTTAATTCAGGCAGACGCTATTTCCTGATGTCAGGAGCAGGATTACTTGCCGGAATATTGTTACCTGAATTTATGAAGCCTTCAGTGGATCCATATATTCGTCCACCGGCATCTGTAGAACCTCTGTTGTTTAATAGTTTGTGTTGCAGATGCGGTGGCTGCACTAAAGTTTGCCCTACAGGTATAATCAGGCCTCAGACAGATTTTAATAATATCCTTGGTTGGATGACTCCTGAAATAGATTTTAAATCAGGTTATTGTCTGGAAACCTGTAATCTTTGCAGCCAGGTTTGTCCGAGTGGTTCAATCACTTACTTCAGCGTTGAAGCGAAGGGGCAGCTGTTTATGGGAACTGCAGTGATTAAACTTGAGAACTGTTTGCTGGTGAATAATAAGGAATGTGTAAGATGCAAAGAATCCTGCAAATACGAATCAATAGAATTCATGGCGCAGGATAGTTTATTAAATGTCATTCCATTAGTCAAATCACAAAAATGTGTGGGGTGTGGAGCATGTGAAGTGGTTTGCCCTGCCGGATGTATTGAAGTTAAACCGCTCAATACATAAAAGTCTGCTTACCTTACGGTCTTCTCGGCGTATCGTCTAACTTCGAACCTTCTACTTTTTGTGCTTAACTAAGTATATGTAAATTTAGCAATTTTAAATTGGAGATACCAATTTGGCACCTCCAATTTGTGCATAAACTTCTCCATCGGGAAAAACTTTCAGTGGCGTTTTCTTTTGAAATGCAGTGGTCTCTTAAAATCACTATGTCCATGTTTCAGTAACGTTGAAATAGTTGAAACAGTTCCAGCTATCGGAGTGTTGGATAGAAGGCATTTTCAATATGATCAGAAACGAAAACATCATTCTTATTGACAACTGTGATAACATCAAAACGGCTCTCTTTGTCAATTCTGTTTATCTTTACATAGCCATTGGCCGCAGAAATTATTGCTCTTTGTTTTTCGCGGGTGATGGCAGTGGCAGGAGCCATCATAAAATCTTCAGTCCTTGTTTTTACTTCAGCAAAGATTATAAAATCCTTATTTTCAGCAATAATATCAATTTCATTTTTTCCCCACTTCCAGTTGCGGCCAAGAATTTTAAAGCCTTTGGATTCAAGAAGTTCGACTGCTTTATCTTCTCCTTTCCGACCAAGATTTTGAGAATCCGACATTCAATTTGATTTTACTGAGGTCTATATTTTTATTAGCTTATTTCTGATTGCAAAAAGGATCAGGCTTGCAGTGTTCTTGGAGTTAGTTTTGCCGAGAAGGTTTGCACGGTGTTTATCAACGGTTCTTTTGCTGATGAATAATGTATCAGCTATTTCCTGGTTCGAATAACCTTCGCAGATATTTAACAGTATTTCCTTTTCTCTCTTTGACAGATTGGATGTTTTGCTTTCATGCTCCCTGTGCTTGATCTTCTGGATAACATGATAAAGGAGTTCCTGCGAAAAATAGCTGCCCCCTTTAACGATGGTAAGTATTGCTTCCTTTACTTCAGAAATATCGGAATCTTTAAGAAGGAAGCCTTTGGCGCCGGCATCAACCATTTTATAATAGTACTCCTCTTCACCATACATTGACAATGCAATGATTTTGATTTCAGGATTAATCTTTAGTCCTTCCCTTGTGGCATCGATACCATCCATCTCAGGCATGTTGATATCCATCAGAGCAACTCCGGCCTGGGTATTTTTCAGAATTTTCAGAAATTCCACTCCATTTGATGCTTCTCCCGCTACCTCAAATTCAGGGAATGCATTCAGGAGTATTTTCAAACCGTTGCGAAACAGCTGATGATCATCTGCAATAATAATCCTTATCTTTTCAATCATAAACATTCTCTTTAATCAATCCACCATTTTAATAATAGCGCTGGTTCCTTTACCCGGAGTGCTTTCAATAATGAATACTCCTTCTACTGTTCTGACTCTTGTTTCAATGTTTGATAATCCCATACCTTTTCTGTCTTCAATATTCAGAGTGGATGTATCAAAACCACGACCATTATCATAGAATTGCAAAGTAACGAATTTTTCATGTTTGTTCAATTCAATCTCTATCCTTGACGCTCCGGAATGAAGTATTGAATTGTTAATAAGCTCACATACAGCACGATATATTACTACTTCCTTTTCGTTCTCCAGCCTTTGTGATGCCATATTTGTTTTAAAATCAATTTCGATTGCCTTTGTCTGGTTTATTTTTGTTGTGAATGCCCCGATAGCGCTTGAAAGGCCAAAATTAGATAACACATGCGGGCTCAGGTTGTTTGATATATCCTTGATAGTGCTGATAGCTTCATTCACAAGATGGTTTGTATTATTCAGTATCACCATTCCTGACGCATCCTTAATACGGTCATAAAGAGCCGAAACTGACATTTTTACAGTGGAAAGTATGGGTCCCAGTCCATCGTGAAGATCTTTAGCGAATCTTTTTCTTTCATTTTCCTCAGTACTAATGATGGCATTTATTACCCTTTTTTCAGAACGGAGCCTGTCAGTCTCAGCGCGTTTGAGCGAGATGAACAGCTCGCGGATGAGTATTACGCCTCCAACGATCATCACCGATACAAGAACTCCGATCCATTCATCTATCATTTGCCATGTATAAGAAGGTTTTCCACGGAAATATTCAAAGAACTGAATGAACTTCCGGACAGCCATGAATGCAAACGAGAGAGAAAGTAAAATCCATGATAACCTGTATTTTGTGAGTTTCATGAACCGCAATGCAATAACAGCTGCAATTATCTGAAGAACAATGGAAATGATCAGGGCAATAAGTCTTACCATAATAACAATGGTTATTTTTTTTCAGCCGCTTCCAGGTGCAAGGGATTAAATCATATAAATCTCAAAATTATAATATTTGCTGAACTTTAATGTGTTAACACCCGCTGCAAATAAAATATTCCTTAAATTTCTGAGCTTGATTTCAAGTACGCCTTTTTGTTAACTTAGCGGATCGAAAATTCTTATGAAAGTTTTGTACAACCTGGTTATTTACTTGTTTAACGCGCTGGCTTATCTTGCAGCTTCATTTAATCCAAAGGCAAGGCTCTGGGTTAACGGACAAAAAAACTGGCCTCAAAAAGTCAGGAGTAAAATAAGTCCGGGTGACAGAACCTGCTGGATCCATTGCGCATCGCTGGGCGAATTTGAACAGGGCAGGCCGATTATTGAAAAATTAAAGTCAGATCATTCAGATTTAAAGATTGTTATAACATTTTTTTCACCTTCAGGGTATGAGATAAGGAAGAATTATCCCCAGGCTGACGTTGTCTGTTACCTTCCTGCCGATACTCCGGGAAAAGCAAAAAAATTCATTGATCTTATTAATCCATCCTTTGCAATTTTTGTGAAGTACGAATTCTGGAATAATTTCATTTCAGTTCTGCATAAAAATAACATCCCTCTATATCTGGTTTCTGCCATATTCAGGCCGGGGCAGCATTTTTTCAGATGGTACGGATCGTTTTTCCGGAAGATGCTTGGAAAATTCACGGGCATATTCGTACAGGATACCCAGTCATATACATTACTTAAAGGTATCGGGCTGAAAAATGTTTCAGTTGCCGGTGATACCAGGTTCGACAGAGTTGTTCAGATAGCAGGAACTGCCAGGGAAATTCCTCAGCTTGAAAAATTCAGGAACGGAGAGAAGCTGTTCCTTGCAGGTAGCAGCTGGTGGCAGGACGAGGAGATTTTCGCGCAGTATATTAATAACTTTCCGGAGAAGATGAAATGGGTGTTCGCACCTCATGAAATTGACAAATCGAATATAGAAAGGCTTCAGGAACTATTTAAAGTCAAAACCGTTAAATTCTCAGAATTCACTGAAGAATCATCCGATGCCCGTGTTTTGATTATTGATAATATAGGTATGCTGTCGTCGGCTTACAAATATGCATACATAGCCGGTATAGGAGGAGGTTTTGGAAAAGGTATTCACAATATACTGGAACCGGCCTGCTGGGGAATACCTGTAATGTTCGGTCCAAGGCATGAAAAATTTATGGAAGCAGTTAATTTAATTAACGAAAAAGGAGCAATGACTTTCAGTTCATATAAGGATTTTTCAAATATTCTTGACAAATGGTTGTCCGATGACCTGTTCTACTTAAAATCAGCCAATGCAGCTTCTGTATATGTTACTAAAAATATCGGTGCAACAGAGAAGATTTTATCAGAAATATTTCCCAAGATATGAACAGATAGTTTTAAAAACTTGTTCAAAACTCCTCCATGTCATTTAGTTAAGGTTCATCTTAAGAGCCGTAAATTGTTCGTCCGGATTTAACAATAAATTAATTCCGATGTAACCTAATGACCAGGTATTTACTATAGTCTTGTAGAAATTTATTTAAACCTTAATCTAAAATTTATGACAAACCAGTTCAAACGAATGTTTTCAATGTTGGTTTTCCTGTTCATTTCTGTTTTAATCTTCGGACAGGGAGCTACTACATCTTCCCTGAGTGGTAAAATTACTGAAGCCAGCGGTGAAGCTTTACCGGGTGCAAGTATTGTTGCCATTCATGTTCCTTCAGGTACGCAATATGCAACTATTGCTGATAATTCAGGAAATTATCGCATCCAGAACATGCGTGTAGGGGGTCCTTACACTGTTAATGTTTCTTTTATAGGTTATGCTACTCAGACTTATAGTGAAATCACCCTGAGGCTTGGAGATACCTATGTTCAGAACGGACAGATAGCTGAATCTACAACAACACTGAGTGAGGTTGTTGTAACAGCCGGACTGAGGAACTCTCTTCTGAGTTCAGAACGTTCCGGCACACAGACAAATGTCAGCAACCGTGAATTGACTAATCTGCCAACGATTAGCCGCAGCATAACCGACTTTGCCAAATATACCCCTCAATCACAGGGCAATTCATTTGGCGGACGTGATGCCCGCTTCAATACAATTACTATTGATGGTGCAGCATTCAACAATAATTTCGGAGTTAGCAGCAATCCGCTTCCCGGCGGTAATGCACAGCCGATTTCACTTGATGCCATAGAGGAGATCTCAGTAAGTATTGCTCCTTATGATGTTACACGTTCACAGTTTACAGGTGCAAGCATCAATGCTGTAACCCGTAGTGGTGATAATACCCTCAAAGGTTCTGTTTATTCATATCTCCGTCCGAAATCATTTACCGGAAATTCTGTTGACGGTAACGATGTGGCAGGTGCAAACGATAGGAATTCACAGAATTACGGATTGCGTTTAGGTGGAGCTATTATAAAGAACAAACTATTCTACTTTGTAAGCGGTGAATATGAAAAAGAAACCAATCCGGGCGTAACCTGGAAACCCAGCACAGATGGCGTATCAGTTCCTGATCAGATGATCTCACGTACCCTTGAGTCAGACATGATAAGTGTTAAGGATCATTTAATTAATACATATGGCTATGATCCCGGGAAATATAAGGATTTCGATCTTTTTGAAAACCAGAACCATAAGATTCTGGCCAGGTTAGACTGGAACATTTCCAATAATCATAAGATGACAGTACGTTATAATGATGTTGTCGGAACCTCCGATCAGCCAACCAACCCAACCAGTGGTCCCCCCAACAATCCAAGGAACTCAGGCAGGATAAGCAATCAGTCCATGGCATTTTCCAATTCATTCTACGGATTTAAGAATACTGTTCGTTCATTAACCGGTGAATTAAATAGCAACTTCAGCTCAAAAATCTCCAATAAATTCCTTGCAAGCTATACCTTCATACAGGATACACGTACCAGCAATTCAGATCTGTTTCCTTTTGTAGACATATGGGAGGGCGGTGACCAGTACATGTCATTCGGATATGAGCTTTTCAGTTATAATAATAATGTACAGAATAAAACATTAAGTTTTACTGACAACGTGACAATGAACCTGAACAAGCATACCATTACTGCAGGTGTGGCATTTGATCGTTTGTGGTTCCTCAACTCTTACATCAGGGAAGGGACATCCTATTATCGTTATAATTCTGTTAATGCATTTCTTACAGGTGCTGATCCTTCAGGTTTTGGAGTTACTTATGGCTACAATGGAGAAGATGCTCCGGGTGCGGAGGCAACTTTTGGACTTGGCGCAGTTTATGCTCAGGATGAATGGCAGGTAATACCACGATTAAAACTGACTTATGGTGTTCGCATGGAAATGCCATTCTACCTGGATAAAATGAACAACAATCCGGCAATATCAGAACTTACTTTTGCCGAAGGTAAGAAAGTCGATGTAAGCACATGGCCTGAATCCCAGTTGATAGTTTCTCCACGTTTTGGATTCAACTATGATGTAAAAGGAGACCGTTCGTTGCAGATCAGAGGAGGTACAGGTTTATTTACAGGGCTTCTTCCTTTCGTATGGTTTACAAACCAGCCGACGAACTCAGGTTTGATCCAGGTACCTGAAATAGGTTGGGGCTCACAGGGTGGTCAGGCGAATCTTGTCGGAATGGATTTCAATCCTGATTATAAAGCTGTTATTGCAAGTAATCCAACTCTGTTCCCACAGACCCCGGGCAGTCTTCCAAACAACTCATCACTGGCACAGGTAGGCAAAAACTTCAAATTTCCACAGGTATGGCGTTCAAATTTAGGTGTTGATATCGAACTACCGTTCAATATGGTATTCACCGGTGAGGCTATTTTCTCAAAGGATGTTAATGCTGTTCAGCAGATAAACATAAATGAAGCTCCTTTCACAGGAAATCTTACAGGCCCGGATTCACGCCCTTACTGGAGGCCAAATACTGCTGGTCCTGCTGTTAATTATACAAGGATTGAACAGGGTATCAGCAACGCGATGGAACTTTCAAATACAGATGAAGGCTATCAGTATTCACTTACTGCAATGTTAACAAAGAACTTCAATAATGGCTTGTCAGGAATGTTTGCCTATACTTTCACTGAAGCGAAAGATCTTACTTCAAATCCGGGATCATCAGCTTCATCAGCATGGAGTTCAAACACTTCAGTCGGGAGTCTTAATGATCCGGGATTAAGCTATTCCAATTTTGCTACACCCCATAAGCTTATCGGCAATGTGTCGTACAGGATCGAGTATGCTAGAAACTTTGCATCAACTTTATCGCTTGTTTACCAGGGTTATCAGACAGGCAGATGGTCATATATTTATGCCAACGACCTGAATGGTGATGGTAACTCATCTGATCTTATCTACATTCCAAAAGATGAAACTGAATTAACATTTGCAACATACAATGGCATGACACCGGAGGAACAGCAGGCAGCATTCTGGAGTTACTTAAATAATAATGAGTATCTGAGTGCACATAAGGGTGAATATGCCGAGCGGTTTGGTGAAGTACAGCCATGGATTCACAGATTCGATGTTAAATTTATCCAGGATATCTTTACTACCTTCGGAACCGATCGTAAATATACTCTTCAGTTCAGTATCGATATTCTGAATGCAGGGAATCTGATTAATGATAAATGGGGTACCTACACATTTAACCCGCTGACAAGTTATGAAAATGTCCGTCCGATCAGGATTGCCAACAGGGGAATCAATACTGCAACCGGTCTTTCCACGACTGCACCTACTTATTCTCTTAATGCATCATCTCTTGATGATTTTGCTGCCAAAACAACACTTAGCAAAAGCATTAGTACTGCAAGTACATGGGGTGCTCTTTTTGGAATCCGTTTGATTTTCTAATTTTAGGATAAAATAATACAAGGCTGCCTCAAAAGGGCAGCCTTTTCAATTGAAATAAGCAGGTTGGGCTTCAAGTATGGTTGAATTTGAACATAATTATGGTATGTGAATTCAAAAATTAAAAGCTAAGAAATGAGACTGAACATTATACTTTTTTAATTGTTACTATTCAGTCAAGTAGTGTATAACAATCAGATAATCAGTTAAATATCAAAAAGTTAATAACTATGCTATAGAATGTTAATAAAGTTAAAAAATTACACTTGGATTCAGATTCGAGCTTGCTTAATTTAGCATTTATCCGGCTCAGGTATCATTGGCTGGCTAACCACAATAGAATCAGAGAATAATAAAAAGATATGGAAGATTTATTTGTCCAGGAACCAGCCATTTCAATCGAAAAGGCGAAAAAGGAAGATTCTGCATCCGGGATTCAGAAAGTAAAAGAGATGAACAAAATTAAGGATCGGGAAAAGGAAAAGGTAGTTTATTCTCACGATCAAGCGGTTGAAGCAAGCATTCAATACTTCAAGGGAGATGAACTGGCTGCAAGGGTTTGGGCTAATAAATATGCGTTGAAGGATTCGTTCGGGAATCTTTATGAAAAAACACCTGATGATATGCACCGGAGACTTGCCCGGGAGATTCACAGGATTGAAAGAAAATATAATAATCCCCTGCCGGAGGACCTGATTTTCGAAGTCCTGAGGGACTTCAAATACATTGTACCACAGGGAGGTCCGATGACAGGAATAGGCAATGACTTTCAGATAGCCTCATTATCAAATTGCTTTGTTATAGGAAATGATGGCTCCTCAGACTCTTACGGAGGTATCATGAAAATTGATCAGGAACAGGTACAGCTGATGAAACGTCGCGGTGGTGTTGGTCATGATCTGTCGCATATCAGACCAAAAGGTACTCCTGTGCTGAACAGTGCACTCACCTCAACCGGCGTTGTGCCTTTCATGGAGAGATACTCCAATTCAACCCGTGAAGTGGCACAGGATGGAAGAAGGGGAGCCCTGATGCTCTCAATATCCATAAAGCATCCTGATTCAGGAAAATTTATCGATGCAAAGCTTGAAAGCGGAAAAGTGACCGGAGCAAACGTTTCAGTTAAACTGACAGATGATTTCATGAAAGCTGTTGAGGCAAAAACCTCATTCCGGCAACAATATCCGATTAACTCTGATAATCCGAAATTCTCGAAAGACATTGATGCTGTAACACTATGGACCAAGATAATCCACAATGCCTGGAAATCAGCAGAGCCCGGTGTGCTTTTCTGGGATACCATTATACGTGAGAGCGTTCCGGATTGTTATGCCGATCTGGGATATGCAACTGTATCCACAAATCCATGCGGCGAAATTCCATTGTGCCCTTATGACAGTTGCCGTCTCCTGGCTATCAACCTGTACAGCTATGTGAATAATCCATTTACCCCGGAAGCAGAATTTGATTTTGAGCTCTACAAGGAACATATAGGGCTGGCTCAGAGGATGATGGATGACATCATTGATCTCGAACTTGAAAAGATCGATGCTATTCTCGCAAAAATTGAAGCTGATCCGGAAGTCGATGAGCTGAAACGTGTAGAAAGAAACCTTTGGACAAACATAAGGAAAAAAGCAGATGAGGGCAGACGGACAGGTATCGGCATAACAGCTGAAGGCGACATGCTGGCAGGCCTGGGATTACGATATGGAAGTGATGAGGCAACTGATTTTTCAGTTGAAGTACATAAAACACTGGCACTCGAATCATATAAATCATCCACATACCTTGCAAAGGAGAGAGGTCCGTTTGCCATATACGATTCTGAACGCGAAAAGAATAATCCTTTTATTCTCAGAATGAAGGAAGCCGATCCTGTTATGTACAATAACATGGTTAAATTCGGACGCCGCAACATTGCCCTTCTGACGATTGCTCCAACAGGCACAACCAGCCTCATGACACAGACAACCTCTGGTATTGAGCCAATCTTTTCCGTTTTTTACAAACGCAGGAGAAAAGTCAATCCAAACGACAAGGATGTTAAGGTGACTTTCCAGGATGAGGTCGGCGACTCATGGGAGGAATTCATTGTCTTCCATCATAAATTTGTTGACTGGCTCAGGCTTAATGGTTACGATCCCGATGAAGTTACCAGAATGGGAAATGAAGAGATCGAAAAGATCATTGAAAAATCACCTTATTACAAAGCAACAGCCAATGATGTTGACTGGATTGCAAAGGTAAGGATGCAGGGCGCTATTCAGAAATGGGTCGATCATTCAATAAGTGTCACTATAAATCTGCCAGCGGAGGCCAAAGAGGATCTCGTAAGCGAACTCTATCTCACTGCCTGGAAATCCGGTTGCAAGGGAGCTACAGTTTATCGCGACGGATCAAGGAGCGGTGTCCTCATTGCAGGGAAGGCTGATATACGGCCGGAAAGACCCAAACGTCCGAAAGTTCTTGACTGTGATGTGATCAGGTTTAATATCAATGAAGAAAAATGGGTTGCATTTGTCGGACTGAAAGAAAGCAAGCCATACGAAATATTCACCGGTATTGCCGATGAAGAGATGTTCCCGATTCCCAAACACATTATTAAAGGGAAAATTATCAAGAACCGTGATGAGGATGGTAAGACAAGGTATGACTTCCAGTATACAGACAAGTACGGTTACAAAAAGACCATGGAAGGATTGTCTCATATGTTCGAGCCTGAATTCTGGAACTATGCCAAGCTGATTTCAGGAGTACTGAGGCATGAAATGCCAATCCAGGATGTAGTCAATCTTATCCAGTCACTCAGGCTCGACAGTGAATCTATAAATAACTGGAAGAACGGAGTGGAAAGAGCGCTGAAGAAATACATTCCCAACGGCACCAAAGCAAAAGGAAAATGCGGTGAATGCGGATCAGATAACCTTGTTTATGAAGAGGGTTGCCTGATATGCAAGGATTGTGGTTCTTCGAAGTGTGGATGAAATCCGATGTAGGGACAGGTCGCGACCTGTCCCTACATCTTCAGAACACCCATTTCTTTTCCAACCTTCTCAAAGGCTTTCATAGCTTTATCAAGATGTTCCTTTTCATGGGCTGCTGAAAGCTGAACTCTTATCCTGGCCTGTCCTTTGGGAACGACCGGATAATAAAAGCCTATCACATAAATACCTTCTTTAAGCAGCTTTGCTGCGAAATCCTGTGAGATTTTTGCATCATAAAGCATAACAGCACAAATGGCTGATTTAGTAGGTTTTATATCGAATCCCAGCTTTTTCATACCATCAATAAAATATTCAGAATTGGTATGCAGTTTATCCTGTAAAACATTGGTTTCGGTCATCATCTCAATCATCCTGATGCCTGCTGCAGCTACAAGGGGAGGAATGGAGTTTGAAAACAGGTATGGTCGTGAGCGCTGACGGAGCAATTCAATTATCTCTTTTTTACCTGTTGTGAATCCGCCGATAGCACCGCCAAAAGCTTTCCCAAGAGTACCGGTTATTATTTCAACTTTTCCTTCAATATTATATAACTCTGTAACACCTCTTCCTGTCCTTCCTACAACACCTGCTGAATGGGATTCATCAACCATCACCATTGCACCGTACTTCCCGGCAAGTTCTGTGATCTTATCCAGCGGGGCCACATTCCCATCCATTGAAAATACCCCGTCAGTGACAATAAGTCTGAAACGCTGAGATTGGGAAAGTTGCAGCTGTTTTTCCAGATCCTCCATGTTTGCATTTTCATATCGGTAGCGCTGCGCTTTGCATAATCGTACGCCATCAATGATTGAAGCATGGTTCAGGCTATCTGAGATAATGGCATCCTCTTCAGTCAGCAGTGGTTCAAAAACACCTCCATTAGCGTCAAAACATGCAGCGTAGAGTATAGTGTCTTCAGTGTGAAAAAATTCAGCAATCTTATTTTCCAGCTCTTTATGGAGGTCTGTAGTTCCGCAAATAAACCTCACTGACGACATTCCATAACCATGATCATCGAGAGCCGTTTTTGCTGCTTCAACAAGTGAACGATCATTTGACAGGCCAAGATAATTGTTGGCACAGAAATTGAGTACCTTCTGACCTGTATTTAATTCTATCTCAGCGCCTTGTGGCGAAATTATTATTCTTTCGTTTTTATACAGGCCGGCTTCTTTTATTTCATCCAGAACTGTTTCAAGGTGGTTTTTAAAATTGGCGTACATATTATATTGGTTTAAATACATTAACTGAAAAGCCAGGTTTGATGTTACTTTTTGTGCTTTTGGGAGAACACTACTAAAGAACTCCTTTATATACACTTTAGACATTTTGCATCTTTAAACCCCCTTTCCCGTTTCCCCCAGAGGGGAAAGGCTAAGAACATTAGCGTTAAAAGGTATGATGTTCCTATAATATACCTTAGGAGAGTCACTTTGTGGAAAAAAAAAGATTTAATTAAACTAATCCCAGTTTAGTATCACTTTTCCACAGTTTGTACTTTCCATTACATCGAATCCTTTCTGAAAATCATCAATCGAAAAATGATGGGTTATAACAGGATTAAGATCAATGCCCCCTATTATCATCTGTTCCATTTTGTACCATGTTTCCCACATCTCACGGCCATATATTCCTTTCATTGTAATAGCCTTGAATATGATCTCGCTCCAGGGAACTTCAAAATTTGAAGGTAATATGCCAAGAAGCGAGATACTGGATCCGTTATACATGTTTGTTATCATCTCCACGAAAGCTTTTGGAGACCCTGACATTTCTAGTCCTATGTCAAAACCTCTCATCCCAAGTTTATGAGCGGCATCTGAAACCTTTTCTCCTTTTGAGGGATTTACAACCATGGTGGCTCCCATCTTTTTTGCTATTTCAAGCCGGTAGTCACTCAGGTCGCTTGCAACTATAAACCGTGCACCGGAGAATTTTGCAATAGCCACAGCCATGCTGCCAATCAGCCCTGAACCAGTAATAAGTACATCTTCTCCAAGAAGGGGAAATGATAAAGCTGTATGTGTCGCATTTCCAAACGGATCCATTATTGCAGCCCAGTCATCGGGGATTCTCGGATCGAGCGGGATAACGTTCTGGGAAGGAATCTTTACATATTCAGCAAATGAGCCGTCTATATGAACTCCGATACCGACTGAATTTTCACAGACATGCTCTTTTCCGCGCCTGCAATTGCGGCAGTGACCACACGCAAGATGTCCTTCACCAGTAACCCTTTCACCAATTTTAAGATTTGAAACCCCGGCGCCCATTTTTTCAATATAGCCCATATATTCATGTCCGATTACCATGGGAGTCTTTATTGTTTTCTGCGACCATTGGTCCCATTGGTATATATGCAGATCAGTACCACAGATTGCAGATTTACTGACTTTTATAACTACCTCATTAAGTCCGGGTTCCGGCACGGGAACCTCCTGCATCCATAATCCTTTTTCCGGTCTGGCTTTGACAAGGGCTTTCATCTTCTTCATAAAAACCTGTTTTTCGTTTTAATGATTTCAATCTGTCTCCAAACGGAGGAAGATTTTAAATTAAGCTGCTAAATTAATACAATTATGCCTGACAAAACCTGATTTATGCCATCCTATTGTATGTTACAGGCTTTATCTATCTTTGCAGATGGTTAACTGATCTATTTTTTTATGACAAATGTGAGAGTACGTTTTGCTCCAAGTCCTACAGGTCCATTGCATATCGGAGGTGTAAGGACAGCCCTGTATAATTATCTCTTTGCGAAAAAAAGCGGAGGTACATTTATATTAAGAATTGAAGATACTGATCAAACCAGGTATGTTGAGGGGGCAGAAGAATATATCATGGAATCCCTTGCATGGTGCGGAATAATTGTCGATGAAGGGATCAATGAGGGAGGGAAATACGGCCCGTACAGGCAGAGCGACCGAAAGGCAGTATACCGGCAATATGCTGATATACTGATAAAAAGAGGTGATGCTTACTACGCATTCGATACATCTGAAGAACTGGAAGCCTTAAGAAAGGAATCGGAAAGCATTGGCAATACATTTATTTATAATGCTGCTGTCAGAGGTAAGCTGAAGAACTCTTTCACAATGACAGAATCAGCCTGGAAGAAAAAACTTGAGGATGGAGCGCCTTATGTAATACGTTACAGAATGCCTGACAATGAGGATATCCATTTTGACGATATGATCAGGGGGCACATTGTCGTAAACACCGGAACACTCGATGATAAGGTTCTGTTCAAATCAGATGGTATGCCGACATATCACCTTGCCAATATTGTTGATGATCATCTTATGGAGATTACCCATGTTATTCGTGGCGAGGAGTGGCTGCCCTCCCTGCCACTGCATTTCATGCTTTACCGGTCTTTTGGATGGGATAGTCCTCTATTTGCGCACCTTCCCTTATTACTTAAACCTGACGGCAAAGGTAAACTCAGCAAACGTGACGGAGATAAAATGGGATTTCCGGTCTTTCCTCTTTTCTGGCCCTTTGGTGAAACAGCGAAAGGGTACCGCGAGGAAGGTTATTATCCCGAGGCTTTTGTAAATATGCTTGCCTTGCTTGGCTGGAATCCCGGAACTGAGCAGGAAATATTTTCAATGGAAGAGCTCACTGAAGCATTTTCGATCGAAAGAGTTGGTAAATCAGGTTCCCGTTTCGATCCCGAAAAGGCTAAATGGTTTAACCATCAGTATCTTCAGAAAAAAAGCAATAATCAACTCGCAATGGAATTCAGGGAATTCCTTAGAGCGAAGGGATTTCATAATGATATTGGTGACCTTGAGAAGCTTGTTGGTCTTGTAAAGGAAAGGGTAAGCTTCGTGAAGGATATATGGAGTGAAACTGATTTCTTTTTTAAAGCTCCTGAAACATACGATAATGAAGTGATCAAAAAAAGATGGAAAGAGGATTCTCCGGCCATTCTGATGGAATTGAGTTCCCTCCTGAAAAATCTTCATGACTTTTCTTCTTCGGCAACAGAACCCGCTGTAAAAGCCTGGATCGAAGAGAAGGGTTATAACATGGGTCAGGTTATGAATGTCTTCCGGCTTGTGATTGTGGGAACTTCACGTGGGCCGCATATCTTTGACATAATAAGCTGGATAGGGAAAGAGGAGACTCTTAACCGTATTAAAAAAGGTATTTCAGCAATATCTGTGTAGAGTAAATGCAACTACCTCATATCGACGATTACATTGATATTCATGTTCATGACGGGCATCCCAAAAAGGATATCTTTATGGTTGAATGCCTGATGGCTCATGAAGAAAGACTGCCTGAAAATATCCGGGGCATGGCTTATACCTATGGCATACATCCCTGGTTTCTGGATGAAAACAATCATGGTAGCCAAATTGATTCCGTTGCAAAAATTATTGGTCAGCCTGACATTATTGCACTCGGTGAAGCAGGTTTTGACAGGTTGAGAGGGCCCTCGCTTGAGCTGCAGCGAAAAGTATTTGAGCAGCAGGTTTTATTTGCCGAGGAACATAAGAAACCTGTTATTATTCATTGTGTCAGGGCATGGGATGAGATACTTGCAGCATATAAGAAGCTGAAACCGCATATGAACTGGATGATACATGGATTCAGGGGAAACTTGCAGCTGGCACAGCAGCTTTTGTCAAAAGGTATGTATATTTCCGTCTGGTTTGACTTTGCAATACGCCAGGAGTCAGCCGGTCTATTCCGGAATCTTCCCGGCAATCGCATCTTTCTTGAAACCGACGGCGCCGATATCGATATAAAAGACATTTATAAAAAAGTAGCGGAAGACAAAGGAATTGCAATTGATGAACTAAAATCTGAAATATACCGGAACTTCAATAGTTTTTTTAATTTAAAAATGGGCTGACTCACTATGGGCGAATGGCTTACGCGAACTGAATTGCTTCTTGGACCTGAAAAGCTGCAAAAACTTAAAGAATCCAACGTCCTGGTTGTCGGATTGGGCGGGGTAGGGGCTTATGCTGCCGAGATGATCTGCAGGGCAGGAGTAGGTAAAATGACTATTGTAGACGGAGATATTGTTAACCCTTCTAACCGTAACCGTCAACTGCCAGCTTTGCTGAGCAATGAAGGAAAAGCAAAGGCTTCAGTGATGGAGGAAAGGTTAAAAGATATAAATCCTGAGATCGACCTGACTGCTGTTCCTGAATACATTAAAGACGAAAGGATGGTGGAGATACTGGATTCAGGTTTTGACTATGTTGTTGATGCAATTGATACCCTTTCACCAAAAGTCTTCCTTATTTATCATTCATTACAAAAAAAAATACCTGTAGTAAGTTCGATGGGTGCCGGCGGAAAATATGATGTGACCCGGATACAAATTGCAGATATATCGGACACTACTGATTGTAATCTTGCAAGAATCTTAAGGAAGAGACTTCACAAGCTTGGCGTAAGGGATGGATTCACGTCAGTATTTTCATCAGAAGTGGTTGATAAATCCAGGATAAAAATTGTTTCAGGAGAACAGAATAAAATATCTGTGGTAGGTACAATTTCCTATATGCCGGCAGCCTTCGGAATTGCTTGTGCTTCAGTTGTTATACGTGATCTTGCAGGAATAAGATCGGACAACACTGACTAATTTTTATTAATCAGTGTTAATTTATTAACACATCAGTTGCTTTTAAGCCCGTTTTTCTTAAAAATGAAATAGGCAGGTATTCCGATTACAACTGTCAGCAGGGCTATCGAAGATTCCAGTGGCCTTTCGAGATATGAGAGGATCAGAATTGATAATCCGGTAAGAATATAGAGGATTTGTGCAACAGGGAATCCGGGTAATCTCAACGCCTGTGGATTCTCTTTCCTTTTTTTCCAGACACCTATTACAGTCAGTATGGGGAAGATACCCAGAGCAAAGCCCATATAGGTCAGAACCTGCTCGAAAGTTCCCGAAAGCACCAGGATCACTGCTATTACGCATTGCAGGAGTATAGAATTTGAAGGTACGCCATACTTTTTGTGTACTTTGGCAGCCGATTTAAAAAACAACCCATCGGTAGCCATTGAATAATATACCCTTGGACCTATTATCAGGAATGCACTTAGCGAGGAGAAAAGGGCAAATGCGATCATAAGTGAGAAAAGGATATCCGCTGATTTTCCGAAAAGGTTCCCCATTGCAAGACCGCCCACGGATATAACTCCCTTCATTTCTTCAGGATCGATGCCATAAACGTATAATAAATTGATACCCAGGTACAAGAGAATAACAATCCCTGTCCCGTAGAGCAGTGATTGAGGAAGTGTTTTTGAAGGATTCTTTATTTCTGCCCCAAGGTAGGTAGAGGCATTCCATCCGCTGTAGGCAAACATTATCCACATAAGTGAAAGACCAATGGTCTTCCATCCCTCCAGGCCTGCAGGAAGACTGCTGCCAGCCTTCATATTGCTGATATCTCCTTTACCGGAGGAAAATCCCGCAATAAGCAGGATCAGTATAAGCAGGATCTTAAGCAGGGTCAGAATATTCTGGATTCTGACTCCATATTTTGTTCCCCTGTAATGGATGAAAGTAAATATCAGAATTATACCAATGGCCAGTATTTTTCCGGTTGCAGCATGACCTGCTATTCCTGCTTCATTGATCCATCCGGCAAAGCCAGGTACCGCACGCATGAAATATTCACTGAATCCCAGCGCTGACGCTGCAATAGGAGCAGAAAATCCAACCATGAATGAAACCCAGCCGCTTAGAAAACCAAAAAGTGGATGATAAAGCCTCGAAAGGAAAAGATATTCTCCTCCGGCTCCGGGCATTGCTGCCCCGAGTTCACCATAGGAAAGAGCCCCACAGATTGCAATAATTCCTCCGGCAGCCCAGAGTACCATCATGAGTAAAGGATCATTCAATCCTGACATAAGCAGACCCGAAGTGGTGAATATGCCAGCCCCGATCATATTAGCAACAACTATATTTGTTGAAGGAAAAAGGCCAAGTTTCCTCTTGAGTGATTCTTCAGCCATGTCGGACTATTTTTCTGCTTTCTTATAACTTATTGATACACCGCCGCCTGTGCTGTTTACGGTTGTCTCATAATTTTTCAGACCTTTAATATGTTCGAGAAAAATATCCTGCCCGCTTCCGGCACCACCAAACCCGGTTTTGCGTTCTGTAATATTGTGAGCTGTAAAACAACCACCGACTTTTAATTTTGGATCGACATCAAGGAAATAATTTTTATACCAGTCTTTATCGGCATCGCT
>JBBQJD010000031.1:0-35188 GCA_038325595.1 Bacteroidales bacterium
GGGGAGCCTTGCAAAGACAACACAAACCCGCTTCGCGGGGTTTTTATTTTTAGCCTTACCCTTATCAAAACAAGTTTTGAACGGGAAGGCTAAAAATAAAAACCATCCGCCGCTGGCGGATGGTTTGTGTTGTCTTTGCGGAGAGAGGGGGATTCGAACCCCCGGTACAGTTTCCCATACGGCAGTTTAGCAAACTGCTGGTTTAAGCCACTCACCCATCTCTCCAATTAAGGGTGTTTCGCAAAGGAACACAAAAGTAGGAAAACAAGTAGAAAGTGCAAAATATTCAATCTTTATTTTAACTCCTTTATTAAACCGGTAATCATTTAAAAATTTTCAAGTGTTTCCTCATCAAAATCTGCTGCCTTTATCTTTCCTTCTTTTACAGCGGACAAAAATCTGCTCAACATATAATATGAACAACCACCCGGGGTACTTTCAGCTCTGTTTTCTGATCAGAAGAACGACATTTTCAACATGATGAGTGTGGGGGAACATGTCAACAGGCTGGACCCCGACAACATCATAACTTTCTGATAATAAGGCAATATCCCGTGCCTGTGTGGCCGGATTACAGCTTATATAGACAATCTTCTCAGGTGCAGCCATAGATATAGCCTTTACTACATCTTCATGCATGCCTGCCCTGGGGGGATCTGTAATAATTACATCAGGCCTGCCATTGATACTGAAAAACTCCTCCGAAAGTACATCTTTCATATCTCCTGCAACAAAATATGTGTTGCTGATCCTGTTTAATTCTGAATTGATACGGGCATCACTTACTGCTTCCCCTACGTATTCAACCCCAATTACTTTGATGGAGCTGTCAGCAACATAATTTGCTATTGTACCGGTTCCGGTATAAAGATCATATACAATTTCACTGCCTGTGAGTCCTGCAAATTTTTTAGCAGTCCTGTACAGATTCAATGCCTGCTTTGTATTTGTCTGGTAAAACGATTTTGCTCCTATCCTGTACTTTAATCCGTCCATATTCTCGACTATGTGATCAACACCTTTGTAGAGTATTGGTTCCTGGTCAGCCAGCGAATCGTTCTTTTTTGAATTGATGATATACATAAGTGAGCTTATCTGAGGGAACTCAGAAGCCAGAAAATCAAGTAATTTTTCTCTTTTTTCAATATCCTCCTTAAAGAAGACCATAATAACCATTACCTGCCCATCCAGAGAATTCCTGATTATTATGTTCCGGAGGAATCCTTTCTGTTCCCGGAGATCGAAAAATTCCAGGCTATTCCGGAGAGAATATTCCCTTACTGCATTTCTTATCGAATTTGAAGGTTCAGGCTGTAAATGGCATTCCTCAATGTTCAGTACTTTATCAAACAATCCCGGTATATGGAATCCAAGTGCATCTTCCTTTTCAAATTCCTTTTCAGATTCTATTTCTTCCTTGGTCCTCCATCGTTTGTCTGAAAAAGTATATTCAAGCTTGTTCCTGTATAAATAAATATCTTCAGAGCCAATAATGGGTTCAATAACAGGCAATTCAAGCTTTCCTATCCTTGTAAGATTATCCCTTACCTGCTTCTCCTTGAATCTGAGCTGAAGCTCATAAGGAAGATGCTGCCATTTGCAGCCGCCGCAAACACCAAAATGCCTGCAACGTGGCTTTATCCTGTCAGGTGAAAATTCATGAAATTTAATTGCTCTTCCTTCAAGGTACTTTTTCCTTTTTTTAATTACCCTGATATCGACCACATCACCTGGTATAAGCATCGGTACAAATACAACAAGATTATCTACTCTTGCAACTGCATTTCCTTCGGAACCTATGTCCGTAATCCTCACATTTTTCAGCAAAGGGATATCTCTCTTTCTTCCCACAAGTTAGTTTTTAGTATGTTATTATGATTTGGGTGAGAACCAAGCAGATTAATTCTGACCGCGCAACTCCTGAATGAAGAAAATGCCCTGGACAATAGCCGGTACGGCAGCATCGCCGTGATCGCCCGGAACAATGACTTTTTCAATTAATCCGGCTGATGTACCTGCCTCAATCATTTGATTGTAAATATCTTCAGTTGAAACCGGATCTACCTGCGTGTCACCCGAACCATGAACCAGCCGTAAAGGGACATTGGTTTTCCAGCCTGAAATACTGTTATCGATAAGAGCCTGCCTTACAGATGCATATTGAGGCGATGTTTCAAAACCTGTGAGAAATCCCGGCTTAAGCAAATCGCTGATTGATGATGTCAGTTGTGCATTTATCTGGTTCATGCCCAGTATACCATTAAAAAGTGTACTCACCCTTGAAGCATAAGGCTCATTCAGAATCTCACTTAATGGATTAGTAAACTGGTCATAGGCTTTATAAGCATTTAAAATATAGGCAATATAGACTGGCATGTGATAGGTTGGCATATCCACCATGTTCTGTAAGAGCAGCAATATATTATAAGGTCCGGCTCCGCATAAGCTTCCTTTTAAATCAAAATCATCACTGTAATTGAGTTCCAGTTCCTTATGCAGAGCGAGTGTAGCCCAGCCTCCAAGGGAATAACCCATAAGATAATATTCATTCTTTATGTTTAAACCGGGCAGTTCTCTCCCGGGCAATTCATTTACAGTATATAAAAGGTCTACCATCGACTGTACCATTGGTTCCTTTACCAGATAAGGATGAGGTAAATCCGCCGATTCTCCGAACCCCGGGTAATCTGCAACAACAACAACATAACCCAATGAAGCAACCAGACCGATCAGCTGATAATTTGCCGGGGCTACACTGGGGGCATTCGCATTAACCGTATTTGTTCCGTTCTGAAATGAAATAACCGGGTAATCACCCTCTGCCAGGGGAACACAAACCAGACCTGAAGCATTTACTTCCCTTCCGTCAACAGTAGTTTTGTAAACTATACTGTAAATACTGATGTCGGATATCACCCGTGATGTAAGCCCTGCAACTTCTGGTATCGTACCGGAAATGGGGCCAATCATGCTTTTTATATATTCCTTGTCGTATGAGTATTCAAGCTTCTTTGAAATAAAGTATGAATATTCATGTTCCTGATCATCTTTTTTACAGGAAAATGAAATTACCAGAAGTATAAGGTAGAGAGCTGTCAGCTTCGATAACGATCTGTTTATCTTCATCTTATGTTATTAATAATTCAAAAATTCTGATTAGTTTCAATGATGTAATTTTATGGTGCAAAGATAGCCATTCCGCAGCAAAGAAACTAAGCTCATTTGTTTTCTGTTGAAGGGTTACTTTTCATGACTGACATACTTTTCCTATATTTGCAGACATTTTAAATTAATATATGGTTTCTGTTCAGGATATTTTAGTATCGTTTGGCAGTTTTGATCTTTTAACAAATATTTCATTTCTTATAAATGACCAGGACCGCATTGGCCTTGCGGGAAAAAATGGTGCAGGGAAATCAACCCTTCTTAAGATAATCTCAGGACTTCAGACTCCTTCCGGGGGGCATGTTGATATGTCAAAGGAGGTGACTATCGGGTATCTGCCTCAACAAATGCGGGTAGATGATTCCACAACTGTGTTGAATGAAACGATCACTGCTTTTTCTGAGCTGACAAGTTTATCTGAGGAGATAGAATATTGCAGTTCGGAGATTGCCCGCAGGGAAGATTATGAATCGCCTGAGTATCTGAAATTATGTGATCATTTGACAGTATTTGAGGAGAGATACAGGATGCTTGGCGGCACAAATTTCATGGCTGAAGCCGAACAGGCATTGCTGGGTCTCGGTTTTGAACGTAAAGACTTCGCCAGACCTACCAGGGAATTAAGCGGTGGCTGGAGGATGAGGATTGAACTTGCTAAAATTCTGCTGAGGAAACCATCGCTTTTTCTACTTGATGAACCAACAAATCACCTGGATATTGAATCAATTCAATGGCTTGAAACATTTCTTGCTTCCTATCCGGGGGCAGTTGTTCTGGTTTCGCATGACAAAGCATTTCTCGACAATGTTACAAAAAGAACTATCGAGATCTCACTTGGAAAGATTTATGATTACAAGGCTTCATGGTCGAAATATCTCGAACTGAGAAAGGAAAGAAGGGAACAGCAGATTGCCGCATTCAGGAACCAACAGAAAAAGATAGAAGATACGGAGAAATTTATAGAACGCTTCCGGTCGAAAGCCACCAAAGCTGTACAGGTTCAGTCAAAGATCAAGCAGCTCGACAAGGTTGAAAGGCTTGAGATCGATGACGAAGACAACAGTGCAATAAATCTCAGGTTCCCACCTGCCTTCCGTTCAGGTACAATTGTCGTAGAAGCAGAAAAGCTTTCAAAAAACTATGGTTCATTAAATGTCCTCAATAACATTGAAATAAAGATTCAGAGAGGCGAGAAAGTCGCTTTTGTGGGACGTAACGGAGAGGGGAAAACAACATTCTCAAAGATTATCATCGGGGAACTTGATCATACCGGGATTCTCAAGATAGGCCATAACGTCAAAATAGGCTATTTTGCTCAGAATCAGGACGAATTGCTTGATGAAAACAGAACTGTGCTTCAGACAATTGATGATGTTGCAAAGGGAGATGTAAGGGCCAAGATCCGAGATATGCTGGGCGCTTTCCTCTTCAGGGGAGACGATGTTGAAAAGAAGGTTAAAGTACTATCGGGCGGAGAAAGATCAAGGCTGGCCCTTGTAAAGCTTCTGCTCGAGCCAAGTAATCTTTTAGTGCTTGATGAGCCAACAAATCACCTTGATATGCGTTCTAAGGATATACTTAAACAGGCTCTGATCAAGTACGATGGCACATTAATTGTTGTATCTCACGACAGGGATTTTCTGGATGGTATAGTAAACAAGGTTTTTGAGTTCAGGAATAACAGGATCAAAGAAAATATTGGTGGTATTTATGAATTCCTGAGAAAGAAAAAAATTGAGAATCTTAAAGAAATTGAAAGGAAGGACAAAGTTAAAAGTGCCGCAGCTAACCCGGATGTTTCAACAAATAAGCAAAAATACCTCGAGAAGAAGGAATTTGACAGGAACCTGAGAAAGCTAAGGAGAAGACTTGAGGAATCGGAAGCAACAATAGAGAAGCTTGAGGCTGAAATTAAAGCAGTTGATAAATCATTCATGGAACCCGGCAACTATACGGAAGCTCATGAAAATGATTATAAAAAGTATAAGGATTTAAAGGAAGAGCTGAATGAAGAGATGAATAAATGGGCTCTTTACAGTGAGGAGGTTGAAGAGTTTATAAGAATAAATGAAAATGGGAACACTTCAGTTTGAGAAAGAGTACAGGGTGCATGTTTATGAAACAGGACCTGATGGTAAACTGAACCTGTATTCATTATTCAATTACATGCAGGATATAGCCTCCGATCATGCAGAAAAGCTTGGATTCGGAAGAAATGATCTGATGAGAGACAACAGGTTCTGGGTTCTTTCAAGAATGTATGCCGTTTTCCATAATTTGCCTTTATGGGGTAATTCACTGATAATGAAGACCTGGCCGGACGGAACAGACAGGCTGTTTGCTCTTAGAAGTTACGAGGCATGGTTTCCTGACGGAAAGCCGGTTGCATCTGCTTCATCTTCATGGCTAATACTCGACCGAAACACAAAAAAGGTTCAGAGACCCGATTCCTTGCTTTCCCGGTTTAACGTTCTGAATAATCATCAGCTTCCCGGCAAATCCACTCTGAGGTATGCTTCAAAAATAGAGCCGGCAGCAGAAGCTGACAAAGTCACCCCGGTTCATAAGATCAAAGTCAGCGATCTTGATGTCAATTTGCATACAAATAATGTGAAATATCTGAAATGGGTTTGCGATTCTTATGATTTGGATTTCATTATGAATAATCTTCCACAATCCGCTGAAATTAACTACCTTGCAGAATCTATGTGCTGTGAAGAAATTGTAATAAAAACTTCTGTCGATAAAATAAATCCTGGTTTTTATAGTCATTCAGTTATAAGAACCAATGATAATAAAGAACTGTGCAGAATAAGAATAGGCTGGAAAAACAGCATTCTTCAATAATATATTGATATGAAGAAGTATTTTCCGTTCAGAACAATATGGTCAATTATTGGATTTGTATTACTGGCTGTAGTTGCCGGTTCATGCAGGTCAACCCAGCAAGCCGTTGATCCCAAGGATTTATCATACATGTATAATCCGATCAAGGTTCCTCTCAATCCGCGCTTTAATGTATACAACGAATCGGATGACCAGTCACTGCTGACTATAAAATTCTTTGATGCAGATCTCTTTTTCTCTGAAGCTAATCCACAGGGAATACCTTTGGCCTCAATACTGGTTACTATCAAGCTTTTCGATATCACGCAGGGAAGAACACTGGCAGATACAACATCATCAGCTTTAAGTATTGCCAAGGAAAAAGGCAGGCAGGAATACATATACTATTTCCCGATCAGGGTTGAGCCCGGAGTTAAATATGTAGCTGAAATAAAAATACTGGACAGATTACGTTTTAAAGTTGCACAGGCGTTTGTTCCATTCAATACCCTGTCATATAATAATAAGTATAATTTCAGGATTCAGGGTCATTTTGGAAAGAATGAGCTGTTTAATCCGGTTCTGAGGGCAAATGAATATGTAAACCTGATTTACTCAAGAGGAAATATCGACAGCCTGTATATTTCATACTTTCATCCATTTAAGGAATTGCCTTATCCGCCTTCCATGCTGCTTCCCGAAAAAGTTCTCGATTACGAACCTGAAGAGGTGCTGGCTGTTGCCTATTCCGATACATTGCCGTTGATGTTTCCGAAAGAAGGGATTTACCTTTTTACAACCGGAAGGGATACAACTGAAGGCTTTACTGTATTGAACCTGGGAAGAACCTATCCTTCCATGACCCAGCCTGAAGAGATGATTGAACCTCTTGGTTACCTTGCATCACCCGATGAGGTTGCAGGACTGAGATCGGCCGCTAAACCCAAGGTTGCTCTCGATGATTTCTGGATAAGTTGCGGAGGAAATATTGACAGGGCAAGGGAACTCATAAGAATTTATTACACCAGGGCTTTGTATTCAAACTATTACTTCACATCATATAAAGAAGGATGGAGGAGCGAGCGTGGTATGATCTATATGATTTACGGCCCTCCCGATAAGGTATATAAATCTAATGATGAAGAGAGCTGGGGGTATAAAAAGCCCGGCGTAAAATCCCGTTGGGGAGGAAGGTTCACTGTAAAAGAAGATTATATGTTCTTTTACTTTAAGAAAAGAGAAAATAATTTTTCCGATAATGATTTTTATCTGAGTCGCAGCGAAACACTGGTTACACTATGGGATCAGGCTGTTGCGAGCTGGAGAAAGGGAATTGTGTTCAGGCTGGATAATCCTGAAGATATATAAGATTCATGTCCCCTCCCATATCATTCCTAACATCTATTAACAAATAATTCATGCAGAAAGAAACAGATTGCATCTTTGGAATAAGAGCCGTTATTGAAGCCATCAGGGCAGGGAAACAGATCGACAGGCTGTTGATCAAACAAGGTCTTCAGGGATCACTTTATCATGAACTGATGACTGAAGTAAGAGAGCATAATATTGTATACCAGATAGTTCCTGTTGAAAGAATTGAACTTGTGACCCGTAAAAATCACCAGGGTGTACTGGCATGGTTGTCAGTGATTGAGTATCAATATATTACGAATCTCCTTCCAATGATTTATGAAAAAGGAGAAGATCCTTTGATCATTGCACTGGATGGTGTTTCTGATGTAAGGAATTTTGGTGCAATAGTGCGAACTGCCGAGTGTCTTGGAGCCCATGCAATTATTATTCCTGAGAAAGGCTCAGCAAGGATAACTGCCGACGCGGTTAAGACTTCTGCAGGCGCGTTGCATACTTTTCCGGTCTGCAGGGAAAAGAGCATTGTGAGATCAATTGAATTTCTGAAAGAATCAGGACTCAGGGTGTTCTGTGCCGGTGAAAAATCAGGCAGATTGGCTTCTGAAACAACATTAACAGGTCCCTCGGTATTGATTCTTGGTTCGGAAGACAAAGGGATCAGCCGTGAACTTATTGCACTTTCGGATCACCAGATAAAAATTCCGATGACCGGCATGATAGAATCGCTGAACGTTTCAGTTGCAGCGGGAATACTCCTTTATGAAATGATAAGGCAAAGATCGGCCTTAACTACTCGATAATATTTCTTATCCTCTGGTCGAGCATCTCCTGGTCTGCAGTGAATGAAGCAAGTCCGGCCAGAGTGAGAAGGGTGTCAGGAGCAATCTTTCCTTCCGCTATTTTCTTTTCCCAGCGTGAATGTACAGGGATCTTGCCATCAGAAGCAATGAATATTTTTTCCTCTTTGCTTAATGAAGGAAATATATCCTCGCAACCCTCATCCTGAGCAATGTGCATCAGTTCAGAGCCTGTGGCAGGTACTTTTGAGGAGAGTCTTTCAGCAAGCTTAAGCACTTTTTTATCGACTTCCCAGAATTTTTCAAGATGAGCGTTTTTGGCTGACTCATTCATGTCTACGTCATAATTCTCATGTATTCTTGAAGTAAATTTCCCCTTTAATTCTTTTCTTCCTGAAGAAGCAACTTTCGGAGGCATGGTAAAAACATCGGTTCCAGCCAGAAACTCTAGTTGATCATGATTTCTTAAACTGGCTGCTATCAGCTTGGTCTGCCATGGATTTTCGCCCGATAAACCTGTAACCCAGTTCTGCGCTGCAATTACAGTCCTCTCCCCTGCTCCGCTTCCATCTCCAAGTTTATTATCGGAAATATAAGCTCCGATTCTTCCTAAAAAAACATTTGTATAATCAGGTCTTGCGACTTTGGTTACCAGCACATTGGCACGTGCACTGAATTCAAGTGTCAGGTTTACTTTTACACCTGATTCCTTAAGAAGCCTGGCTCCTATCAATCCTTCGGCTGTAAAAGGAACCTTTATAATAAACTGTTCGGGATTAATCTCATGAAATCTTTTACCATAATATTGTATTGCCTTGATATCGTGGGCAGTATGAGTATGAAGTTCAACACTCACATAACTTCCCGTAAATTTTGAAGCCAGCCTGAGTGCATGTCTTGCATTCAGAATAAAAGCAATCTCTTTCACTCTTTCTTCAGGAGGGAGATCCCTTACGACACTTTTTGCCTCAGAAATAAAAACATCATAAGATCCCTTTTGAATTTCATTATTCAGAAGGGTATTATTTGTAGTCAGAGCACTCATTTCAGCACTCCAGTTTGCTTCGGCTTCTTCCATGTCGCCTGTATCGAGCCATAATTCAGTACCGGTACCCTGCAGAGATTCCCAGAAGGGATCCTTTTTCCCCGACACTTGTTTCTCGCTCAGATTCTTCCAAAGAAAATCACTAATTCTGGTGTTTAGGTCAGCCATGGTTTTAGTTATTGATGAGAGGTTTAGAAAATTCAGTTCTAGTAAGCGAGAGAATATCATCCCAGGTTGAGGTTGTCCTCTTTACGATCCGGGCCAGTATCATTAGTATGATTACCCTTGCAATAAGGAACGACAACCAGCTCAGCAGCATCACAAACAGCACAAGTGCCACTTTACTTAAAAAAGAAGCCAGACCGTAACTTAATCCCGCATTCAAAAATATCTCTTTAATCCATCTTGCGGGATCATTCAAAAACAGCATACAATTTGCTTTAAATAATTAGGTGCAAAAATAGGTAAATTATCATTCGTATTATTGATTATTATAGCTTTGTATTATTCAACTAAAAAAAAATCGATGAGAACAATCATAATACTGATTTTATTAGGAATTTCCATCCCTTTGAAGGCAATTAATGACTTTGATAAATATTTCAGTGATAAGGTCCTCAGATTCGATTTTATGCTTGCAGGTAATAGCATCAACACTGTTGTTTATCCTGTAGGTATGAAGGAGGAACCACATTGGTCAGGTTCAAAAACCAATACAACAGATATTTTTAACTTTGGCAATTTCAGATATGAGGTTTTTGATGCGTCTGAAAATATTCTTATTTATTCAAAAGGATTTTCTACACTTTACCAGGAATGGCAGACAACTGCCGAAGCAAAAACCATGGAAAGGAGCTTCTATGAGGTAGCAACGATGCCTTTCCCAAAAAACAAAGTCAGGTTCGTGATCAGCATCAGGCAGAGGAATGGATTATTTACAAAATTGTACGAAACAATAATCAATCCTACAGACTATTTCATAAGAAAAGAAAAACCTGCAAGTGCAGCTGTTACAAGAATATATGGAGAAATGGATCCGGGAAAAGCAGTAGATCTGGCTTTTATAGCTGAAGGGTATACCGCAGAAGAGATGGACAAATTCAGACAGGATGTAAAATTGATGGCCGATGCTTTGTTTGCAGAAGATCCATTTTCAGACTACAGGAAATATTTTAATATCTGGGCAGTTGAGGCAATTTCGCAGGAATCCGGAACAGATATACCGGGTGAGAACTTATATGTAAATACAGTTCTTAATTCAAGTTTCTATACATTTGATCTCGACAGGTATCTTACAACAAAGGATATTGAATCAGTTAACGATTATGCCGCCCTGGTTCCTCATGATAATATTGTGGTGCTTATCAACAGCAATAAATATGGCGGTGGCGGAGTATATAATTATTATAGCGGAACAACGGCGGGGCACAGGCTTTCAGAAATAGTCTTTGTACATGAATTCGGACATGGTTTTGTTGGTCTGGCTGATGAATATTACACATCTTCAGTATCTTACGAGGAATTCTATCCGCTCGACATTGAGCCGTGGGAACCAAATATTACAACAATGGTTGATTTTGATTCCAAATGGAAGAAGATGATCGGAACAGGAATTCCTGTACCTACACCTCCTTCCGAGAAATATAAGAACAGTCTGGGTGCATTTGAGGGAGGGGGTTATTCAGCAAAAGGTATTTATCGGCCGGAAACAGATTGCAGAATGAAGAGCAACACTCAGAAAGGATTCTGTGGAGTCTGCAAAAATGCAATTGTTGAGATGATTGAATTTTATATAAAATGATTCCTTCTTTTTAAAAACCGTTCTAACCTATTAATAATACTAATCTTTATACACAAGTTTATTGCCACGAACGTGACAAAATTTGAATAACCCCCGGTGAAACCGGGGAGTAGCGCTAACTAACCGGGGGTTAATCACATCTGGCTCTTTCAGAGCCTGAAAAAATTAACTTAAAAAATGAGGAGTCTGACAGCAGGGAAGTTGTAAATTATTCTTTTTGTCTTACTTATTATTCCTTTTATCTATTACATAGTACAGAACAAGTGCAAGGCCTCCGAAAAAAAAGATCGAAGCAGGATAATTGGAATCTTCATCAAGAACTCCCGCCTGCGAAATGATTGCACCTACAAGAATTCCAAGGGCGATTCCCATAAAAAACATACCGATTTTCAGAGTGAACTTGTTCCAGTTGAAAGTCCATTTAAGACCTTCACGGCCCGTATTGAAAAGGCTTGCATCGGCTCCTTTTTCTATAAGTGCCATTCTTTCCCTGTTACGTGTTGTGTAGTGAACATACATGATTCCGAAGACTGTTGCGAAAAGTGCAATAAAAGCTACTAAAGTTTCCATAAAGATTTAAATATTGATTAAGAACTATGTTTGCATCTTAGACACAGGTTTATGATTTGAGGTTACAAAAATTATTAAAAAAATAATTTTCTTTAATATCGTAACCAATTCATAAATTTACTCGTCAAACAGGCAGAATGAATTATAAGGGAGATACAGTATATATTGAACAGGTATTGTCAGGTAATGTCAATGCGTTCAGTTATATCGTTGACCATCATAAGAATAAAGCATATAACCTGGCTTTCAGAATTTGCTCTAATCATGAAGAAGCGGAAGAAGTAGCACAGGATTCATTTATGAAGGCATACAGATCGCTTGGAAGCTTTAAAATGGAAAGCAGTTTTTCCACATGGCTCTTCCGGATCGTATACAACACTGCAATTTCGAATGTCAGAATAAAGAAGAAAGGAACACTGTCACTGGAGGATTTCCCCGCTGATGCCACAGACTTTATCGGAGAAAATCCCAGCGAGGAAGAAGCAGAAAAGGAATATAGAACAGCCCTGGTAAATTTTGCTCTTCAGAAATTAAATGAAGATGAGAGAGGATTGATAAGCCTGTTCTATTACGAAGAGCTGAGCATTGCTGAGGTTGCCGCTGTAACAGGAATGACAGCATCGAATATTAAGGTCAGGCTTTTCAGGGCAAGGCAGAAAATGCTTGAAACAATTGAAAATGTTGAAAAGAAAAAAATTACATACTATGAATAAGAGACAAAATATTCAGCAAGATTTATTTAAAGAATATATTAGTCCGGAAATGTCAGAGAAGGCTCCCGAGGGATTTACCTCCAGGGTTATGGAAGGTATAAGACTCGAAAAAGTTCCTGCAAGGGTTCAGAATAAATGGGAAGGATTGAATATAGTTCCTTTAGTTTCAGCGACTGTTATCATCATTCTGGTATGCATGGCAGTTCTTCTTTCTGATAAAAATGACCAATTTGTTCTGCCTGCTATTGAATCTGTCAGAAATCTGAAATTTAGTCTGACTGACCTGGTTTTTTCCTCTTTGTTCAAGATAAATTTACCATCAACGGTAGTATATTCTTTAATTGGAATAAGCATTCTGTCTTTATTTGACAGAGCTCTGAAAGAAGTATTCCACAGGAATGATCAGACAACCCTTCAGGGAAAGTAATATCCAGAATTTCAGGCAGTATGTACTTCTGAATGAAGCCCTTTGGCATTCAGTGAGTTACTCATAGAATTAAGGACTTCGATAATATCAATTTTTACCTCACAACTGCCTTTAAAATGGACAATCATAGCACACTGTTCAGCCTGAACAGGATCATGTCCGCAAACGTCAACAAGAGATTTAATAACGTGATCAAATGTATTGATTTCGTCATTAAAAAGTATCAGTGAGCTTTTGTCACTTCGCTTTTCCTTCTTGTCATCCCTCTTTAAAGTTTTTTCTTTCATCACGGATTTTCAAATAGTTGCCGGGCAGTTTCGACCGGGATCTCTTTCTTTCCCAGCCAGGCTACTACCTTTGCCTCGCGATAACCATTTCTTATTAAAAGATCCGCATACTCTGCGGCGCTTGTAAATGTAATAAATTTTCCAATCAGATATACTATATTTCCATTATCAAGTGCCAGAATATCTAAACCCCGGCTTCCTGAGACTGATTTGATATCTTCCACAGCATCATCTTTTAAGGGTTTCAATGATCTGATTACTTCAACCCGGAATAATAGAGACGGAGGAATAGTATCTATGGCTTGTTCCTGACGGGTATCAGCCACGCTTGCAAATGGTTTCTTTCCCCATTCTTTTTCAAGAACGGCAGCTCTCTCAGCTGAAATACTCTTCCTGTCAAACAGGGATACAATAAAAGAATCTTTAAACCCTTTAGCCCTGACTTCAGCGAGGGCTTTTTTTGCATCGGCCGATCGCCTGAATGAGCCTGCATAATAGATAGTCACACCTGATGATGTTTTAACTCCATAAACTGGTGTTATTCCCTTGAAAAAAGCTATAGCAACAGGGTTTCTGAAAACAGCAAGTTGTATCCTGTAAATCAGTCCGGATGGAATCTCAGGATCGATCGGTATCTTTACTGATGGATCAGTTACTGGCTTTGGAAGGATCTCAAAGTAACTATATGTCCCGATCTGTTTACCATGGGGAGATGGTAAGATATTTAAAACTGTATCCTTTTTGCTCACAGTGTTTTTGACAGTTTGCCTGACAGTATCTTGTAACTTTTCAACAGGTTTAATAACAGAATCTTTCTTAATCACAGGCTGAGGCCTGTTATTGGCAATCGGATCCGGCGTCCCATCCGGAGAATTCATCAAAGCATTGGCTTCCGCATATTTCTGATCAGCATTCAGCTGATATGAAGCTGCAAGCTTTTCAGTTTCAGAGATCCTGATTTTTAGCAAAGATTGATTGGCCGGAGCGAGATTCTTCATATCCTGCTTCTGCCTTTCTGCCAGGGCATTCAGGGAATCGGCCTTATGCTGAAGATTAAGCGCTTCATCAAGTATCTTTGAATAATCAACGGGAAGAAGCACTTTTTCTGATGGCTCTTTCTCAAGTGGTGTCTTTATAACTTGTTCTTTAACAGATTTTTGCTTAGAAAGTAACGTGTCCATTTTTTGCTCGGTAATGACTTCAGGAAGGCTCTCTGCAGTTCTTGCAACCTCTCCTTTCCTGTTATTGCATTGCTGAATTAATTCGGGTACTCCGTGTTCCCTTGCTGCTTTTTTACCAGCCTGACTGGTATAAAGATTGTATGATTTTACAGCTTCACTAAACTTGCCCGCCATCTGTTGTGCCCTTGCAAGGTAAAATACTGCATCTTCCGGGAGTGATTTAACAATTGATGAACTCTGAATAGCCTGTTGCAGAAGATCAACAGCTTTATCGGGATCTTTTTCAAGCTTTATAAGGGATACCCCGGAATAATATTTATATACCGGGTCCTTTGGGTAGGTTATCAAAAGCTCACTGAATTCCCTGTAGGCAACATCATACTTCCCATCTGAAAAAGCTTCCATTGACGATTGCCGGGTAGGCTTCTTTTTATCCTGCGAAGAAATGGTATTAGCTAATGAACTGATAATTAATAGTACAAGGAATAAAATTACCTGAGGTCCGAATGTTATTTCCTGTTCTGTTTTATTTTTCACAATTTTACTGAGTTTCAAAATATTAATAAGAGTCTTTGTATTTTGCTGAAATTCAATGTTGATAACAATTAAAATTATTTTTTGCTAAAAACAATCCAAACTTCGTAAATTTACCCCTAATAACCAAAACTGACAGCCTTATATCTCAAATAAATTGACTTATGCTTTCACAATTCAATTATTCCGATAACCATGTCTGCAATCTGATTAAGGAATAATTTGAAATTTATTAACTCTCCATTTTATATCACGAAGAACAGATTTATACTATTTATAATAAATAACCACCAATATGAGTACTGAGAGAAAAGAGATAAACAAAGAAAAGCTTAAAGCATTAGAGGTTACCCTGGGTAAAATTGAGAAGGACTATGGGAAAGGTACCATAATGAAGCTTGGCGACCATGCAATAGAAAACATCCAGATAATTTCAACAGGCTCCATCGGCCTCGATGCAGCTCTGGGTATCGGTGGATTACCCCGTGGAAGAGTGATTGAGATCTATGGCCCGGAAGCATCAGGTAAAACAACACTCGCGATTCATGCAATTGCCGAGGCCCAGAAAAATGGCGGTATTGCTGCCATCATTGATGCTGAGCATACATTTGACAGGAATTATGCGGAAAAACTTGGAGTGGATATCGAAAACCTTCTTATTTCACAACCCGACAATGGTGAACAGGCGCTTGAAATAACTGATAACCTTATCCGTTCAGGAGCTCTGGACATAGTTGTAATTGACTCAGTTGCAGCACTTACACCCAAAGCAGAGATCGAAGGCGAAATGGGTGACTCAAAAATGGGTCTTCAGGCAAGACTGATGTCGCAGGCATTGAGAAAGCTTACTGCCAACATAAATAAAACCAATACCTCCTGTGTATTTATTAACCAGTTACGTGACAAAATCGGCGTAATGTTCGGTAATCCTGAAACAACTACAGGTGGCAATGCCCTGAAATTTTATGCATCGGTAAGGCTCGATATCCGCAGGACAAGTCAGCTCAAGGATGGTGAAGAAATTATTGGAAGCCGTACGCGTGTCAAAATTGTCAAGAACAAGCTTGCTCCACCCTTCAGGAAAGCAGATTTTGACATTCTTTACGGAGAAGGCATTTCGCAGCTTGGCGAGATTGTTGACCTTGGTGTTGATTTCGAAATCATAAAGAAAAGCGGTTCATGGTTCAGCTATGGAGATACAAAGCTGGGACAAGGTCGTGATGCTGTTAAACTGATCCTCAGGGATAATCCTGAATTATATGACGAGCTTAAGACTAAAGTATCTGAGGCTTTAAAGAAATAACTTTCTGATAATCCTAAATTATGATGTTCCCGGAACGTTGGATTTAAAAACCGATGTTCCGGGACTCTTGTAAAATTAATAAATTGCTCAAGATGACAAGGCCCCTTTTTTCGGCACTCCTGCTGGCACTGCTTTTTTCTTCTTCATGCAGACAAAAACCTGTTGAGGAATCAACTGAATCTCAGGTAAAATTTGATAACAGCCTGACACAGGAAGAGAAATCCGGCGGAGTAATGACACCGGAGATAATGTGGAAATTCAGGAGACTGGGAACCTTTACCCTTTCACCGGATGGCGCAACGGTCTTGTATACAGTCACTGACATTGATCTCGAAACCGAAGCCCGGATTAACAACATCTTTAAAATACCTGCAGCCGGAGGTGATCCGGTACAGCTGACATCCGATGGTGGCAGCTCTCCTCAATGGTTTAACGATGGCAAATCAATAGCATATATCAATAAAGGCAAACTTTACACAATGCAGGCCGACGGAACAGGACAGAATGAAGTTACCGGACTGGATAATTTTGAAATCTTCAGTGTTTCTCCTACTGATGATAAAATATATTTTACAAGAAGGGTGAAGCTTGATCAGACTGCAAATGAGAAGTACAATCTTCCCAAAGCCAGGGTAAGGATAATCAATGATCTTATGTACCGGCACTGGAATACCTGGCACGATTATTCATACAGCCATATTTTTGTTGCTTCATTCGATGGAAAAGCTGTATCGGATGAAAAAGACATTATGGAAGGACAGAGATTTGATTCACCGACATCACCATACTATGATGAGGCTGAGATTTCATGGAGTCCCGATGGAAAGTATATTGCATACACTACAAAAAGGCTGACAGGATTGTCTGATGCAAAAAGCACAAATACTGAAATAATTCTGTATGAACCTGCAACTGGGAAAGAGGTGAATCTAACAGAGGGCAACAAAGGGTTCGATAAAATCCCGGTATTCTCACCCGAAGGATCAAAAATAGCATACCAGAGCATGGAAAGAGATGGCTATGAGTCGGATCTTAACCGCCTGTTTACATATGATCTAAGGGATGGGAAACGGACCTGGGTTACAAAAAACTGGGATTTCGATGTTGAAAATATTGCCTGGGGTAATGAACAGACAATCTTTTTTTCATGTTCTCACCTGGGTACGACTCAGATATTCGTATCCGGTTTAAACGAGGATGGCGTTGAAAAATTAACAGAAGGAGTGCATGATCTCGGACCTCTGTATATTCAATCAGGCGTTCTTGTATCGGGACTTGTTTCAATGTCGATGGCGCCCGAGATTTCGACAGTTGATATGACAACCGGAGAAGTAAAACAGATTAGTTTCATCAATAAGCCTATTTATGAATTTATCAGAATGGGGAAAGTTGAAGAAAGATATACCAAAACAAAAGACAACAAAGATCTGCAGATGTGGATCATCTATCCTCCCGACTTTGATCCATCCAAAAAATATCCAGCCCTTTTGTTCTGTAAGGGAGGTCCCCAGGGTCCTCTGAGCCAGGCCTGGTCATACCGGTGGAATTACCAGATGATGGCTGCAAAAGGGTACATCGTAATTGCCCCTAACCGAAGGGGAAATTCAGGCTTCGGACAGGCCTGGAAAGAACAAATATCAGGTGATTATGGAGGATTGAATATCCAGGATTATCTGGATGCTACGGATTATATGGCAAAGGAATCATATGTCGATGAGGACAGGCTTGGTGCAGTCGGAGCCAGCTACGGTGGAACTTCGGTATTTTACCTGGCAGGAATGCATGGAGGCCGCTTCAAGGCATTCATCTCTCATTGCGGCATGTTCAATTTCACAAGCTGGTATGGCTCAACCGAGGAATTATGGTTTCCGGATAAAGATATAGAAGGTCCTTACTGGAACGAGCCGAAAAGCTATGACTTCTCTCCTCACCTGATGGTAGAAAACTGGGATACACCAATGCTTATCATTACCGGAGCCAACGATTTCAGGATACCTTATACTCAGAGCATGGAAGCATTCCAGGCTGCACAGATATTAGGTATTCCAAGCAGATTTCTTTTCTTTGAGGATGAATACCACTTTGTTACGAAACCACAGAATGCAATTATCTGGCAGAAGGAGTTTTTTGAATGGCTGGAGACTTATCTCAGGTAGGAAGAAGACGAACTCACCCCGACTTCTTTGATATGCGAAGCAGAGGGGTTAACTGATTTCATACTGTTGACTGAAGAAGTTCAATTACTTTTTCCACCTTCGCCTCCAATGGTAAGAGCCCCTCAACCCAGTGTATCTTCGTACCTCTTTTCTCCATTCCTCTGAACCATGTCATTTGTCTTTTAGCAAACTGATGAATTGCCATTTCAAGATCCCCTACCATCTCATCGTACGTCAGCTTACCTTCAAGATAATATGTAATAAACTTATACTCAAGACCATAATAGATCAGCATCTCAGTCCTTACACCCTGTTCAATAAGATGTTTTACTTCATCGATCATGCCTGACTTAAGCCTTTGTTTTAACCGTTCAGATATCCTCTGGCGTCTTGTGTCCCTGTCAAAAAGAACTCCGACAACCAACGACCGGAATTTCGGGAATTCAGTTCTCCTTTTTTCCCTGTTGCGGTTAAAATGCTCGATTTCGACAGCCCTGATAACACGTTTCCGGGTGTCAATATCAGTCGTATTATGAAGATTTTTATAAGTTGAAAGAATCTCTTTAAGTTCCTCCATCGACTTTTTCTCGAGCTTTGACCTGAGTCCGCTGTCATGAGGCACCTCGAACATCCTGTATCCGGTTATAATACTGTCGGCATACATGCCTGATCCCCCGCAGACAACAGGAAAAACATTTCGTTCCTTCAAACTGGAATATACTTTAATAAAATCACGCTGATACTCGAATACATTGTATTTATATCCGGGATCAGCAATATCTATAAGGTGGCAGGGTATTCGGACACCATCCACCAGGTAATCATCATAATCCTTTCCGGTTCCAATGTTCATTCCGCGATATACCTGACGTGAATCAGCGCTTATGATCTCACCCTTCAGCCTGCTTATCACGGATACGGCAAGAGAGGTCTTACCCGAGGCAGTCGGACCTGTAATGACTAACAGGTCATAGTCTGGTATTAATTCCAAAGCAGCTTAATTAATGGTCAGGAAGCAAATTCAATATACCATAAATTTACTTAATTTTGCGTGGCATCCAAACCACATCCTAAAAAGATAATGAAAGGCAGGACAGGAAATATTGTCATTAAGAATAAAAAAGCTTCGCATGATTATGAATTCCTGGAAAAATTTGTAGCCGGAATAAAGTTATCGGGTACGGAAATAAAATCATTAAGGCTGGGGAAAGCTACAATTGCCGATTCATATTGTTTTTTTGCCAACGGAGAACTTTTTATCAGGGGGATGCATATAGCTGAGTATTGGTGGGGTAATCTGAATAACCACGACCCGCTTCGCGAAAGGAAGATGCTCCTTACAAAACGTGAATTACACAAAATGGAAAGAAAGGTTAAGGAAACCGGTCTTACCATTATTGTAATAAAGGTATTCATCAATGACAGGGGCTTGGCGAAAGCAGAGATTGCCATTTCAAAAGGCAAGAAGGAATACGATAAAAGAGAGACTCTCAAGCGCAAGGATGCTACACGGGAAATGGACAGAATGCGCAAGGACAGCTAAAAGTTCGGGCTTAACAGGTATCTGGAATAGAACTTAACGATATAGTCCACCGCTTCATCTGATGTATCTGCAAGGATAAACAGATTCATATCGTCAGCAGTTATATTATTCTCAACTTCCAACATTGTTTCTTTAATCCACTCGATTAAGCCGCTCCAGTATTTTTTTCCTATCAGTACTATAGGGAACTTGCCTATTTTTTTTGTCTGTATTAATGTAAGCGCCTCAAAAAGTTCATCAAAAGTTCCAAACCCGCCTGGAAGTACGATAAATCCCTGAGCATATTTCATGAACATCAGCTTTCTCACAAAGAAATAATCGAATGATATCAACTTATCAGCATCGATATACGGATTTGGCTTTTGTTCAAATGGAAGATCAATATTTATTCCGACAGATTTGCCCTGACCTCGTCTGGCTCCTTTGTTTGCAGCTTCCATAATTCCGGGTCCGCCACCGGTAATCACACCATATCCGGCCTGAGTAAGCTTGAATGCTATATCTTCAGCCATCTTATAGTATTTATCATTATAATGGGTTCTTGCGGAGCCAAAAATAGAAACACACGGACCTATACGTGCTAATTTCTCAAAACCTTCAACAATTTCAGAAAGTATCTTAAAAACACGCCATGAGTCTGTGGTATGTATCTCATGCCATTCTTTCTGTTCAAATGCATCTTTTATCAGGTCAGCAGGTTTCTCCATTACCAGTCTCTCTATAAATTAATAGTCCCAAATATAATTAAATTCTTATGCCTTAAGTTCCTCCTTAAGATATTTTCCGGTATAGCTTCCGGCACAGTTCACCAGATCCTCAGGCACTCCTGAAAAAACAACATCCCCACCTGCTCTCCCTCCTTCCTTGCCCAGATCAATAATATAATCAGCCATTTTTATCACATCGAGGTTATGTTCTATGACGATAACGGTGTTGCCTCTCTCGACCAGTTTATTAAGGACATCCAGAAGAACCCTTACGTCCTCGAAATGAAGTCCTGTTGTAGGTTCATCCAGTATATAAAGCGTTTTGCCGGTGTCGCGACGGGCAAGTTCAGTAGCCAGCTTTACACGCTGGGCTTCACCTCCTGAAAGTGTGGTAGACTGCTGGCCAAGCCTGATATAGCCAAGGCCCACATCCTGAAGTGTCTTTATTTTATGGTATATTGAAGGAACGTTGGCAAAAAATTCGACTGCAATATTAATGGTCATTTCCAGTACATCACTGATTGACTGGCCTTTATACTTCACTTCAAGTGTTTCGCGATTATATCTTTTACCGTTGCATTCCGTACAGTGGACAAACACATCAGGAAGAAAATTCATCTCGATTGTTTTCATTCCGGCTCCTTCACAGCCCTCACAGCGTCCTCCTTTTACATTAAAGGAGAATCTGCCTATTCCGAATCCACGGATTTTAGCCTCAGTAGTCTGTTCAAAAAGTTTTCTGATATCAGTAAAAACTCCGGTATAGGTTGCCGGATTTGATCTTGGTGTTTTTCCGATCGGCGATTGATTTACCTCGATTACCTTGTCGAGATGTTCCGGTCCCGTTATCTCCCTGTAGGGCAATGGGGCTTTGCCTGAATTATGAAATCTTTTCGCCAGCGCAGGGTGAAGTGTCTGATTGATCAGTGATGACTTGCCGCTGCCTGATACCCCCGTGATACAGACGAATGTTCCAAGAGGCATTGCAACGTCTACATTATTAAGATTATGACCCGAGGCTCCTCTTAAAACAAGAAATTTTCCATTTCCTTTTCTGCGTTTTTCAGGAATTTCAAGCTTCTTATTATTATTGAGGTACCGTGAAGTAAGGGTATCTGATTTTTTTATCTCATCAGGATTTCCATGAGCTACAACAAGACCGCCATGACGTCCTGCCCCGGGGCCCATATCAATTACATGATCAGCCGACAGGATCATCTCCTTGTCGTGCTCTACCACAATGACCGAATTACCGGCATCCCTCAGCTGCTTCAATGCTGTTATAAGCCTGCGGTTGTCTCTCTGATGCAGTCCAATGCTTGGTTCATCAAGAATATATAAAACATTTACAAGCCTCGATCCAATCTGGGTTGCAAGCCTTATTCTCTGGCTCTCCCCACCCGACAGGGTTCGTGAACCTCTGTTCAATGACAGGTATTCCAGTCCGACATCCAGAAGAAAGCTCAGCCTGTTCCTTATCTCTTTCAGTATTTCGGCAGCGATCTGTTTCTGTCTTCCAGTCATTTTTTCTTCAATGCCTTCAAGGAACACGGACAACTCCTTGATGTCCATAGCCGACAGCTCACCGATATTCTTGCCGGCAATTCTGAAGAACAATGATTCTTTCTTCAGCCGAGTTCCATTGCAATCGGGGCAAACATTGTACTGTACATACTGATCCCTGATCTTTGTAACACTCTTCGTGCCGTTTATGGTTTCAACATTCCCGACAAAGTTCACGACTCCTTCGAATGTCAGAAAATAGTTGGAAGTCATTCCAAGCGGCGTATTAGATAGCTTCAGAACTTCATCAGAACCATAAAGCACTTTATTCAGAGCATCTTCCGGTATGTCTTTTATTGGTGTATCGAGTGTAAAACCATTTTTCTCGGCAATGGCTTCGATCTGCCAGAATATCCACGTATTTTTGTATTTGCCAAGAGGCTCTATGCCTCCCTTTCTTATGCTTAGTTCCTTGTCGGGAATAAGCTTCTTTTCATCAATACTCGATACTTCTCCCAGTCCGTTGCAGTGAGGACACGCACCCTGGGGGGAATTAAATGAAAATGTATGTGGAGCAGGTTCATTGTATGAGAGTCCGGTAACAGGGCACATCAGGTGACGGCTGAAATACCGCGGTTCGTTGTTATCGCTTTCAATGACCATCATAACACCGTCACCCTGATCGAGCGACATTATGATTGAATCGTGAAGCCTTTTATCTGTTGTGTCCCCGACCCTGAACTTATCAATGACCATTTCAATGTAATGAGTCTTATAACGGTCAAGCTTCATTCCCGGTCTCAGCTCCACTATTTCACTGTTGACCCTGACGTGTATAAATCCCTTTCTTCTTATTGATTCAAATAATTCCTTATAATGGCCTTTTCTTCCTTTTACCACCGGGGAAAGAAAATATACTTTTTTACCGTCAAACTTGTTTTTCACAAGTTCAAGTATCTGATCATCCGTATACTTGACCATCTTTTCCCCTGAGGCATAAGAATATGCATCAGCAGCCCTGGCATACAGGAGTCGCAGAAAATCATAAATCTCAGTGATTGTTCCGACAGTGGAACGGGGATTTTTATTCGTGGTCTTCTGTTCAATTGAAATAACCGGACTCAGTCCTGTGATCTTATCCACATCAGGGCGCTCCATACCGCCAAGAAACTGTCTTGCATATGCAGAGAGAGTTTCCATATAGCGTCGCTGACCTTCAGCATAAATGGTATCGAATGCAAGCGATGACTTTCCGCTTCCGCTTAATCCGGTAATTACTACAAGCTTATTCCGGGGAATTGTGACATCGATATTCTGTAGATTATGGACCCTGGCTCCAAGTACTTTAATTTCTTCATTCATCTCAACCCTCCGTGCAGAACTCAGTTCGCAGCTTCCAGTCTGTTGATGCTGCGCATTCCTTCAGATGGAATCTTGATCTGATATTCCTTATTTGGTTTTAGAGTCAGATAAGGCTTCCTGAGCCATGGATTCAAAAACTTCAGCATCTTATAATTTGTGCCGAATTTCCGGGCAAAAGCTGACATGTCAGTTATTGCGCTGTCAACTTTTACTTCATAATAATTTAATTCAGGATATAAATCTTCATCATCAATTTTGAATCCATACCTCGCCGGATCTGAAATAATAAGTTTATAGGCAATCACCCTGAAAATATATCTGGCAGTTTCCTCGGTAAGAAGAAGGTCATAATAGTTATCCTGGTTTTGTGTTTCCAGTTGATCGGAAATACCTGCTCTTCCTCCGTTGTATGAGGCTGCGGTAAGGGTCCAGTTGCTGAATTTCTGATACGATTTTAAAAAATATTTGCATGCAAATTCAGTCGATTTTTCAATATCATATCTCTCATCCACAACAGTGTTTATTTCCATTCCTTCTTCCCTGCCGGTATGTGGCATTATCTGCCAGAAACCCGTTGCTCCGACAGGTGAGATTACATTATGGTACTCGCTTTCAGCAGCTACAAGGTATTTGAAATCGTCCGGAATATTGTATTCCTTCAGGATCTTTTCAATAACAGGAAGGTACCTGTTAGCTCTTTTTATTATAAGAATCGTTGAAGAATGCCTGTAAGCGCTTGTCAGTATTTCACGGTCAAGGCTTTCGCGTGTATCAAAATTGGAAAGTGGAACCAGTTCACCGGCAAACCTCAAGGTATCAGGTAGTTTATAGGACTGGTTAACATAAAGCGTATCATATAAATGAAGCTTTGTTTCATTGGTATAGTTAAATCCTTTAAATCCTTGCGCAATAAGAAAAATGATAATAGTTGTGGTTATCAGTAACCCTGTTGTCAGTACTGTTTTCCTTGCTGTAGCTGTCATTGATTTAATTTCCCGGTATTTATTAATGTGCAAAGTTAATATTTTTACCTCTTAAAATTAAAAGAGATGAAAGTATTAAGCAATAAAATTTGAGTGAAAAAAGGGGAGGGGGGAAATACGACAGTTCCTAAAACTTATACGATAGCCCGGAAAATATTCCAAAAGAATATGGTCGAAGGTTAGTACTTGTTAATTCATTAATCGGATTAAGGTAATAACGGAAAGTTGGTTCCAGATTAAGGGAAAAGCGATCAGAAAGATTATACTCCATACCCATCCCGAAAGAACTGCTGATTGATACCGGATTCAATCCTTCAGTGTGTCCTATTGGAAATTTCCCTCCATCGACTTTCGCGTAAACAGAGTTTTTAACCAGAAGATTATAGGAAATACCTCCTATAATATTGAAATCCAATGTTTTATCAATTATTTTATATCGTAGGCTTATAGGCAGCTCCAGGTAGCTGAAATTCTGGTTGAGAGTATTATCAATATATTCAAGACTGGCTTTTTCAGGATCGAAAAAATCTCTGGTATAGTTTGTAATTATTCGATCACCGTCTGTAGCAGATATGAGGAAGACATCAGAATTGTTTGTCAGCACAGAGCCATTGGTTGTCAATACTTCGAAGTTATGACTGCCCTTAGCCGTTACATATCTCTCAAATCCTGAAAATGTGTTTATTCCATCTACCTCTTTGCCCATGGATGAATAAAATAACCCTGACTGTATGCTGAATCTCCGGTTGACTTTAAATGCCACAGTAACCCCTCCCGAATATGAATTACCCTGGCTTTCAGAAGCATCCAGCTGTCTTGAGAAATCGTCATTGACTGAATTGAGTCTTGAGTTATATGTCGGGGATGCCAATGCGGCAATGGACCATCGTTTTCCCTTGTTTATGACTGGCTTTTCTTCAGGATATAAAAGTATAGGCTCTGTTGTATTGATTTTAATCTTTTCAGGTTTCTTTAAGGCAGGCAGAGAGTTATCGGCCTGATTCTGATGGTAGATAGATATATTTTCTGTTTCACCGTGGCGGACTGGCTCAGGAACATCTGTAATTATATTGCGGAGATCAGATATTTCTTCAGAAACTACATCTTCAGAAGAAACGCTTCTTTCTTTAGCAATCACATATAAAGGACTGATGATCTGAGGTGTAACAACCGAAGGAGCAGGATTTTCATTAAGAGCTGTTACTGCATAGTCAATGCCTGAAGAGAGATCACTGCCCAGCCAGTATGCAAGAAAACCTATCATCATCAGGACTGCTGAAATTGCAGCGACTCTGAGGAATATGAACGGCTTCTTCTTCGAGTTTAACAAAGGGCTTATATTATTCCATGCCTCAGGTGGCGGAAGAACCTCATAATCTTTGAGTCCGTTTCTGAAAACTATATCAATATTTGCCCCTCTTTCATCCATTTGCAATTTTCTTCTTAATTCCGGTATAGGAACCTACTCTTCGCTGAAGGATAAGCCTCGCCCTTGAGAGATTGGATTTTGAGGTTCCTTCAGAAATATTCATCATTTTACTTATTTCCTTATGAGAATAGCCTTCAATAGCATAAAGGTTAAATACCATTCTGTATTTCGGAGGCAGCTCCCTGATTATACTGAGCAGGTCTTTTGCTCCCAGCCCTGAATAATCATCGTTATCTGGTTCTGCGTCAGGCTCAGGTATCAGGTCAATATTATCAACCCTGTATAGATTGTGCCTGCTCCGGAATCGCTCAAGTGCCGTATTTACAGTTATACGGCGGATCCATCCTTCGAAAGAACCCTCAAACTTGTAATACTGAAGATTTTCAAATATTTTAATAAATCCTTCCTGTAAAATATCCCTTGCCTCTTCATCATTACCAGAATATTGAAGACAAACAGCATACAATTTAGCCGCATGTCTTCTGTACAGAAGTTCCTGATCCCTTCTGTCGCCGGCGAGACAGCCATCAATTATTTCTCTGATCTCCTCCAAGCTGAATTGGCTTATTTGAGATTATAAAATTATGAAATAATTGGCTGCAACGCCACTAATTCTACAAAAGATTGATGTATATAATGAAAAAAAGGTTGCGTTATGGCAATTATAAATGAATAACTTCTCCAAACGCAGCAGCAGCAGCCTCCATAATAGCCTCAGACATTGTAGGATGCGGGTGGATGCTTTTGATTATTTCATGACCGGTTGTTTCGAGATTTCTGGCAACTATGATTTCTGAAATCAATTCTGTCACATTTGCTCCGATCATATGTGCTCCGAGCAATTCGCCATATTTCGCATCAAAAATCAGTTTGATAAATCCATCCTTCGATCCTGAAGCACTTGCTTTTCCTGAAGCGGTATATGGAAATTTCCCTACCTTGATATTATAGCCTGCTTCTTTTGCAGCAGCTTCGGTTAATCCGCATGATGCAATTTCAGGAGTGGTATAAGTACATGCCGGAATATTACCGTAATCCAGCGGCTTGACTTCCAGCCCTGCCATCTTTTCAACACAAATTATGCCTTCCGCAGAGGCAACATGGGCAAGAGCCGGACCATGAACTATATCACCAATGGCGAATATTCCGGGTACTGAAGTTTCGTAGTAATCGTCCACGACGACTTTGCCTTTTTCAGTTTTAACTTCTGCTTTTTCAAGTCCGATATCCTCTAAGTTTGTTGTAACCCCCACGGCAGAAAGTACGATATCTGTTTCCACCTGTTCGGTTCCTCTGGGTGTTTTTATTGTTACAAGGCATTTATCTTTCGATGTATCAACAGATTCCACAGACGAAGAAACCATCACTTTCATTTTCATTTTTTTGAACGATCTCTCCAGTTGTTTTGAAACTTCCTCATCCTCATTCGGCACAATCCTGGGTAAAAATTCAACCAGTGTTACACTTGTTCCCAGTGACTGGTAGAAATTTGCAAATTCACTTCCGATTGCACCTGAACCGACCACAACCATCGAGGCAGGAAGCTTGTCAAGCGTCATTGCCTCACGGTAACCTATGATTTTTTTGCCATCCTGTTTAAGATTTGGCAACTCCTTGGATCTTGCTCCTGTTGCCAGGATGATATTCTTTGCAGCAAAGATCTTCTTGTTTTCAGATGAATCTGTTACTTCAACAGTATTCTTCCCTGCAAGACGGCCGTAACCTTTTATATGTTCAATATTATTTTTTCTGAACAAAAACTGAACTCCTTTACTCATTCCTTCAGCAACATTCCTGCTTCTGTTCACAATGGCACTGAAATCAGGCTTTACATCACCGGAAATTGTAATACCGTACTCTGATGCATGTGTAATATATTCAAATACCTGGGAGCTTTTCAGGAGAGATTTTGTAGGGATGCAGCCCCAGTTAAGGCAGATACCGCCTATTTCTGCCCTTTCCACGACAGCCACTTTCATGTTTAACTGTGATGCCCTTATTGCTGCGACGTATCCGCCGGGTCCGCTACCAATTACGATAAGATCGAAGTCCATAATATTTATGCTTTGAATTAATAATCATTTGTTTGTATAAAACCCTGAATATCTGAAATAGTTTATTTAACCCGAAAGTGCTGCCTCGAATCATTTCCTGTTTCTTATTCCGCTTAATACCTGGCTGACTATTTTTAAAATTACCCAAATAACAACCAGAGTAAAAATAATGGTTGCACCCACCGGAATACCTGCAAAGTATGAAATTGCATAACCTGCAGATGTGCCAATGAAGCCTGCAACTATCGACCAAATAACAATCTTGAAATATACCCTGGTAAACAGCATTGCTATATTCGGGGGAATAGTAAGCAATGAAATAACCAGTACCACACCTGCCATTCGTATGTTCAAAACAATTGTAAGTGCAATGATTGAGGTGGTCAGATATTTGAAAATATCAACCCACGATGAATATGTACGGGCATAGGCTTCGTCGAATGATATGTATAATATTGTCCTGTAGAATATTCCAAAATAAAGTATAAGTATCACAGATATTGTTCCGAGGGCTATAATATCGGCATTAGTAACTGTAAGAAGGCTGCCGAAGAGATAACTCATAAGGTTCGGAGTATATCCGGGGGTCATATATATAAAAATTATACCAATGGCCATGCCGAAAGCCCACAGAATACCTATTGCTGAATCTTCTCTTATTTTTTGTTTAACTGAAAGATATTCTACTCCAAGAGCCGAAAGGATGCCGAATACTGCTGCCCCCAGAACAGGATTGATCCCGGCAAAATAACCGATGCCGATTCCTCCGAATGAGGCATGAGTAATACCGCCGCTTAGGAATACCATTCGTTTTGATACAATGTAAGTACCTGCCAGACCTGCAGATATACTTGCAAACAGAGCTCCCAGGAGACCCTTGATTATGAATTCATATTGAAAGAGGTTGGTCTCCACTAAGAATGATTTTTAAGTACAGTATGAGGAACTGTCCCATGTGTGACAAGCTGGATAGGGCAACCATAAGCAAGCAAATCTTCTTCGGTAATTTCACGGAAAGGATGATAATGAAGACTTTTGTTTACGCAGGCAAATGATTTGATATGGGCTGAAATTGTTCCAATATCATGTGAAACCATCAGTACTGCCATTCGTTTGTTCAGATCCTTCAGCTTCTCATAAAAGTCATTTTCGAAAGTATTGTCAACATAAGTGCCGGGTTCATCCAGAAGCAACAGCCTGGGATCTCCGATTATTGCCCGTCCGAGAAATACCCTTTGAATCTGTCCGCCTGACAGTTCATTCAGTGTAGCTCCCTTTAGTTCCGATAATCCCATCTCTTCAATAATTGCATCTGCATGCTTCTTGTCTGAAGAAGTCATTCTCGAGATAAAACCTTTTCTGATCATCAGCCCCGACAGGATTATATCAGTAACCGTAACCGGATAGTTGATGTCTCCTGTTGAAATCTGAGGAAGGTATCCTATGCTTTTCGAATTTAACAGTTCATTGTTGAATACTATGCTTCCGCTTACAGGTTTGAGCAAGCCGAGGATTATTTTCAGGAGAGTCGTTTTCCCTCCTCCGTTTGGACCTATAACACCTATAAAATCATTTTCATTTACCATGAAGTTAACATCCTCCAGAACAATTTTTTCACCGTATGATGCTGATAATGAATTTATTTCAAACAATATGGCCATTTCTCAATTCGTTAAGCTGCTATGTATGGCATGAATTATTTCTGTTGTTGTCGTAAGCCACTCTTCTGACAAAGGATTAATAATCTTAACATCCCCGCCAATTTCCTTAGCAATTGCCTTAGCATGCTTGGTGTCATATTCCTTTTGAACAAAAATCGTTTTCATGCCATCCTTTCTTGCTCTGTCAATCAAATCCTTTACTCTTGATGGCGACGGTTCCTTGCCTTCATATTCAACTGAGATTTCCTCAAGTCCGTAATCCCTTGCCATGTACCCCAGATTAGGATGAAATATCATAAACGAACGATTCGGTACAACGGAAAAAAGTTCTTTCGCTTCAGAATCCAGATTGTGAATCTTTGTGATAAGTGTGCTATAATTTTCCTCGTATTTTTGCCTGCCATCAGGATTTAATTCAATTAGAAAATCCTTAACTGATGAAGCAATTATTAAAGCACACCTGGGAGACACCCAGTAATGTGGATCCGCTCCTTCAACATGTTCTCCTTCATGATGGTCTTCAGAAACAAGTGGTTCAATTTTATCTTTAAGAGATAGCTTTTTCATTTTCCTGTTCACTTCATAAAAGTTTTCGAGCCAGATCATCTCGAATCCGAGAAAACCGTTACTAATATAACCTGCTGATTGCCTCAGCTTTGAAACCTGATCGGGAAATGGCTCATAAGTATGGGGATCCGCACCCGGGGGAACCATTACATTCACCAGAAAATCTTTTCCTGCAATTTCTTCAACAAAATACTTGAATGGTGCAATGCTCACCGTAATTATTTTTGCGTCGCTGTCATTATGTTGTTGTCCGCATGAAACAGATAGTAATAATGTAACAACAGCTAAAAATCTTCCCATAAATCGTTCCCTTAAAAGAAAAAAAATTTGTCTGATACAAATTTAACATATAACAGAACAAATGGCTTATGTGTTGTAAATAAAAATATATAAGTTATTTTTAACAGAAATTCCATTCCCTTCCTGATGAAAAATAAAGGAGAGATACTTGCTGAAATTCTAAAAACTTACAAAGATTGCTATTTCTTCCTTCATAACACCAAAGAATTTATAAATGTGGAAAGCATTATTAATGAGGGTTTTATATTCGAAAGTCAGCTTCCTTATTCTACCGACCGTGTAAACCCGAACGATCCGGTTGAAATCACCTATTTTCTTTTCCAGAGAAAGGATTATGGTTCATACACTATAGTTATAGCAATACCTAAAAATGTGTATGATAAATATTCGGCAGCATCAGTCAATATGGGTATTGAAATTGAAGATCTTATCACAATAACAGAACCATTCTACGGGGAAAATGGTGAACTTATCTATACTGTTTCTCAAAAACATATACTCGGTTACTTTAACCTGAAAACATCTGAGTTTTATCAGAACAGAAACTGGGATCCCTTCTTCAACAATTGCATTTCCGCATCGCCAAAACCAAATCTTATCAAGCCCGGTAAAAAATGAAATCGAAAATGAATACAATATCCGTTAAAATCTTAATTCTGTCATCGGTTTTTCTGCTGTGCAGTACATTAATTTCCGCTCAACCGGGGTACATTGATTATAATACTGCAGCCCAAAATATCGCAAGGTTAAGTAAAGAGTATTCCTCTATATGTTCTGTCAGATCACTGGCAAAAACTGCCGGAGGAAAAGATATTATTGTTATGACAATTGGCACAGGCGATAAGGATAATAAGCCGGGAGTCGCAGTGGTTGGAGGAACTGAGGGCAACCATATACTGGGAAAAAATCTGGCTGGTGGATTTGCAGAATCTCTCCTCAAAGAATCTTCCTCTCCTGAAATAAAAGAATTGCTTGGTAAAATAACTTTTTATGTTTTTCCGGATGTCACACCTGATGCCACGGAATTTTATTTTTCAGGGCTGAAGTATGAAAAGCTTGTCAATAACCGCTCTACTGATGATGACAAAGATTTCCTATTTGACGAGGACCCGTACGAAGACCTTAATAAAGACGGTTTTATAACACTCATTCGCGTCACTGACCCTTCAGGAAAATATATAAATTTCATTGATGATCAGAGGATTATGGTTTCGGCTGATCTTTCAAAGGGCGAAAAAGGGGGATATCTTGTTTATTCTGAGGGTATTGACAACGATCACGATGGTAACTTTAATGAAGATGGACCAGGCGGAGTAAATTTCAACCGTAATTTTACATTCGATTATGAGGAATTTGGAAGGAATGCCGGCCTTCATCCCGTTTCTGAAGCTGAGACAAAAGCTGTGGCAGATTTTTTGTATGAAAGGTTTAACATTTATACAGTTTTCACTTTCGGGCCCCAGGATAATATCGGTGAACCATACAAATATTCCGATGGAGGGGACTCAGGCAGGAGAATTACATCTATCAGGAAAACCGATGAACCTGTAAATATAATAGTTTCTGAAAGGTATCATGAAATTACCGGCGCAAAAGGAGCGCCAATGTCAGTATCCGAGCCCGGAAGCTTCTCTGACTGGGCCTATTTTCATTATGGGAGGTACAGCTTCAGTACACCGGGATGGTGGTTTCCTGCTGAAAAAGGTAAGAATAAAGAGGCTGAATTCCTGAAATATGCAGATAAAAAGGGGTTGAAAGATGTTTTTGTTCCCTGGACAGAAATAAAGCATCCTGATTTTCCGGGAAAAAAAGTCGAGGTTGGCGGAATAAAGCCATTTTTAATTACCAATCCTCCTGCTGATACTCTTGCTGATCTTATTGAAAAGAACTACAGGTTCATTAAAGCAATTGCATTCATGCATCCTGAACTGGAATTCCTTGATATAGAGACGGAAGCTGCCGGCGAAAATATTTTCAGGATAACTCTGAAACTTCATAATAAAGGAATTTTCGCCACCTGTTCTGAAATCGGGAAAGACAACATGTGGACAAGAATTATGAGGATCTCGCTTGAACCTTCCGGCGGACAGGATGTGATTAGCGGACAGAAGGTCCGGAGGCTGGATCGTCTTGAAGGCGGCGGGTCGGAAGAATTCAGCTGGCTGATAAACGGAAAAGGCAAGGTAAATATAACGGCCGGAGCCCTGAATACCGGTACTATAACAACAACGGTTGATCTTAAATAAAAATTACAATGATAATCATGCGAAGAATATTCATTATTATTATAACCCTGACTATCTCTGTTTCAGGATATTCCCAGAATGCTGATTTGTTTTTCAAAGCAGCCGGATCACCTGCAAATCCAAAAGTTGAGGCTTCATGGAATAAGTATTATACTTACCAGGGAGTTATCGACCTCTGCACCAGGCTCACAAAGGCATATCCCGAACTGGTTACAATGGAATCTGCAGGTAAGTCATACCAGGGGCGTGATATAATTGTTCTGACAATTTCTGACAGAAATGCCGGCGATACCGATCATAAACCGGGATTCTGGATTGACGGCAATATTCATTCCATCGAGCTGCAGGGAACTGAAATGGCACTTTACACAGCCTGGTATCTGTGCGAAATGTACAGTGACAATGCTTTTATCAGGCAGCTGCTGAAGGATAAAACATTCTACATAGCTCCTACTATCAATCCTGACGCCCGTGAATATTTCACCTCCGTCGGAGTACCTCCCAGGTCGGGTCTTGTACCAAGAGATAATGACCGTGATGGACTTACAGATGAAGATGGATATGACGATCTCAATAATGACAGGAATATCAGCCTGATGAGAAAAAAAAATCCGGAAGGAACACATATGACCGATCCTGTGGATCCACGAAAAATGATCCGGGTAAAACCGGGCGAAAAAGGAACATACGAGCTGCTCGGACCGGAAGGCCTCGATAATGACAACGATGGTTTGATCAATGAGGACGGTCCCGGCGGATATGATGGCAACCGTGACTGGGGTTTCAACTGGGAACCTAATTATATCCAGGGAGGAGCTGACAAGTATCCTTTCACATTCCCTGAAAATCAGGCAGTTCGCGATTTCACGCTTAAACACAGGAATATTACAGGCGCCCAGTCATTTCATAATTCGGGCGGAATGATTCTAAGGGGTCCTTCGATCGAAGGAGGCGGTGCTGAAGCATATAGCGAGGCTGATGATAATGCAATCAACGAAATAGGAAAAAAAGGGGAACTGATAATTCCCGGATACAAGCTTCTCACGATCTGGAAAGACCTGTATACCGTTTATGGAGGAGAGCTTGACTGGTGGCACGGTGCAATGGGATGTTTCGTTTATAGCAACGAACTATGGAACAGCTATCTGATGTTCTATGATACAGAGAAAAACGATCCCTTTGAATTTGATAAACTCCTGCTTTTCGAGGATTCCTTCATTCCCTGGCAGAAGATCACACATCCCGTTTATGGGGAGATCGAGATTGGAGGGTTCAGTAAAAACTTCGGAAGACTTCATCCTGGTTTCCTTATTGAGACCGATGCACATCGCAATGCCGCATTCTGCATTTATAATTCATACCAGTCTCCCACACTTGAGGTGAAAGATGTTAAAGTAAAGAAGCTTCAGGGCGGCCTTAAAGAGATCACCGCTACGGTGGAAAATAAAAGGATGCTGCCGACTCATTCAGCCAGTAATATAAAGTACCGGATTGATCCACCGGACCAGATCGTTCTTGAAGGCGGAAAAGTAATTGCCGGAATGATTGTGAAGAACAAAGATCTTAATATCAATGAAGAACAGATAAAAAACCCTCAGCGGATGGAAGTGCAGAACATAGCAGGATATGAGAGGATAAACCTAAAATGGATCGTTAAGGACGGCAGTAAGTTCACAGTCAGTGTTGAAAGTGTTAAAGGAGGAAGAGCATCTGCTCAGTCGGAATAAAAAAAAGGCTGACGATTGTCAGCCTCCCTTTCGTTAAAACAAAACTAATAAGTCTGAAGTGATATTTTAAAATATCCTGTAGCTTTTTTTGAATCTATATTGAATTTCCATTTTCCTGTCTTGTCCTGATTTTCGGATTCAGAAATGTTAAAGGACTTTCTCCAGTTGAGGTTGCCAAATTCGTCGAGTACAATGTCTGAGTAATTTTTTCCGTCGGGCATTTCAATCGAAATCCTGATTTCACCGGCTTTACAGTCACCCATAATCGACATCACCACACTTTTCGCAGTTTTTTCAACATCAAATGTGTAATCGCCTGAAAATGAATTCTCTTTTATAGATTTCGAAAATTCCCATGTTGTTCTTTCTGCATCTCCTGAGGAATGCCAGTAAAACATTCCTGCATCCGGTGGAACAGGGGGATTGGGAACACCATCGAATGAAAAAGATCTCCTTCCATTATTGTAGAAATGAAAATTATGCAATCCGCTCTCCTCCAGTTCTTTCTCTACCCTCTGCAATTCCTCTTCAATCTGATCCTCATCAATATCAATATCAATTTGAACCTTTTCAGCTTTTTTAGCTTCATTCATCGCTCTTTTCTGTTTAACTATGACTTGTTCTAATTCACGTTCTTTTTCCTTATCAGCCCTAGCTTCCTGGGCATCCAGTTGATGCCGGGGAAAACAGAAAGCGATTAAGAATGTTATTATTGCAAACAAAGTGATCTTTTTCATGACTGCCTCTTTTTAGGTTTTACAGAATACAGATGCAGGGCAGCGTCAGGATACCAGATCGAGGATCCTGGTAAACTGGTTCGGGATGGAGGATAACAATTTCAGGTTCCTTTTTGAATACTTTATTGATTACTCTGACAAGCGCAGCCTGCTTCTGAAGGAAATGACAACATCGCTGTTAATGAGCACATCC
>JBBQJD010000032.1:0-35052 GCA_038325595.1 Bacteroidales bacterium
GGCGGCTTCGATCCGAAATTTTTCCTGCAGAATCCACCGGTAAAACATCTGGAACCATGGGTAAGAAATGAAGCGATGTTCAATCTTGAGATGATAAAACATCTTCCGGAACTGGAATGGTCAGGAATTGAGGTAAAAAAACTCAAATCGTTTAAAGCTGATTCTTCAGACTACCAGGTTAAGGTGAGTTTTAAAAACAATGGCAAACTTCCTACTGCCTTGAAACAGGCTCATCTTGTTAAAATAGTCAGGGAAGATATGGTAGAATTGAATCTTGATACAACAGGATTTGCAGAAGGCAAGCTCATTTATAAGTTTATTCCTGCAAAGAAAGACAAGAAGGATAAAGAAGAAAAACCAAAACCGGAGAGCAAACTCCAGATTAAAGGACCTGTCAGATTAAATGTTCCATACACGCAGGGTGGCTCAACCACAACTGCTGTTTTTACTTTCAGACTCTATAATAAAACTGAGCTGAAAGGAAAAGCAAGTGTTTTTTCGACCAGGGGAGGGATATTGAAGGACAGGGAATTCCTTATCAGGTAGGATTTGAAAATATATCCTTTAATGCTTCATGCAAATCATCAAAAACAAAGCGATATCCTCTATCAATAATTTTTTTGGACGATACCCTGCTGCCCTTCAGAGCGATAACTGACATTTCTCCAAACATCACCCTGACAGTAAAAGCCGGAACGGGAATAACTGTTTTTTTCAATACCCGCGCAAGTTCATTTACGAAATCAGAATGTGTCGTATGCTGAGGCGAAACAGCATTATATGATCCTTTCATTGTATCATCTTCAATAGCCTTAAGATATATATTGCACAGATCTGTAATATGAATCCATGGCATATATTGATTTCCGCTTCCCGCCCGGGCGAGGAATCCAAACTTTTCCGTCATCAGCATTTTTGTCAGGGCATTGTTGTTCTTTTCAAGGACAACTCCAGACCTTAGTTTTACGGTACGGATTCCGGATTCATGAAAAAGGTCGGCAGCATCTTCCATTAACCTGCACACAATTCCGGTGAAATCAGTTGAAGAAGGATCTTCTTCAGTAAATATCCTGTCAGATGTTACAGAACCATAATAGCCGGTACCACATCCGGTAATAAATGCTTTCAGGCTTAACTTGTTCTCATTAATCACTTTATGAAGAAGCATTGCAGATTCGACACGGCTGCTCACAATTTCTTTCTTTCGTTCGGGTGTCCAGCGGCTCTGACCCAAATTTGCTCCGGCCAGATGTACAACATAGTCTATTCCCTTAAAAACGACCGGATCCAATATTTTTTTTTCAGGGTTCCATCTGAATACCCGTACAACACCAAACTGATTGGCACTTCTTGAGAGATGTGCCACCCTGTAACCACGCTCCAGAAGGAGAGAAGTCAGATATCTTCCTATCAGGCCGCTCCCCCCGGTAATCAGAACAGAGGGTGTGGTTATATTATTATTGTATTGACCTTCGGGCATCCTTATGTTTATTGGGTATTTTTGCAAAATTAGGAAAAGCAAGCTGAATATTGACATTCTGAATACTGAATATCGAAAAGATATTGACATATTTGTGTCCAATTTTTTTTTGTAACGTTATTAAAGGGAAAAAGGACTTTATAAAATTTGTATTATCAATAATGAAAAAAGAAACTATGAAAGATGCAGTTGCAATACTTTGTGCCGGCGGCCCTGCTCCCGGAATTAATACGGTAATAAGTGCTGTAACTAAAATATTTTTACAGAACGGGTACTCTGTGCTTGGTATAAACGGTGGCTATAAATCACTTTTTGCAGCAGAACCATCATTTGATTATCTGGATTTCGAATTTGCAGATCTGATATACAGCCGGGGAGGATCTTCACTTAAGATGAGCAGACACAAACCCAAAGATGACGAGTTCAAGGCCGATTTCTTTAAAAAGAATAATGTTAAGCTTCTGGTTACTATCGGAGGTGATGATACAGCTTCTTCTGCAAATCGCCTCAGTAAATATCTGAAGGAACAAAAGCTTGATGTGAAGAACATTCATGTTCCGAAAACGATCGATAATGATCTGCCTCTTCCAGAAGGAACTCCGACATTCGGGTACCATTCGGCAAAGGAAGAAGGTGTTCGTCTGGCGACTACTATATATGAAGATGCCCGGACAAGCGGTAACTGGTTTGTAGTGTCTGCAATGGGCAGGGAGGCTGGTCACCTGGCGTTTGGAATTGGGACTGCCTGTCACTACCCGATGATTATTATTCCCGAGATGTTTAATAAAACTAAAATTACTTTTGACAAGATTACAAAACTTGTCATCAGTTCGATGGTGAAAAGAAGGCTTTTAGGAATCGATTACGGTGTAGCAATCATATCAGAAGGCGTTTTCCATTTTATGAGTGAAAAGGAGATCATCGATACAGGAATTAATTTCACATATGATGATCATGGACATCCGGAACTTGGCAATGTAAGTAAATCACATATTTTTAATATGCTTACACAGCAAGCTCTCAAAGGGCTGAGAATTAACGTTAAATCCCGTCCGGAAGAGATGGGTTACGAATTGAGATGCTGCCGCCCGGTTGCGTATGACCTGAACTATGCGACCAGGCTTGGGCTTGGTGTTTATAAGCTATTCAAAGCAAATCTTACCGGTTGTATGGTCACTGTTGACAGAACCGGATGTATCCTCCCTCTGTTCCTCAAGGATGTAGAGGATGAAAATGGGAAAGTTAAACCAAGGCTTGTCAATATTGAATCGGAGAAAGTACAGCTCATATATAGGAACAACCTTCATTTCATTACCAAAGCTGATTACAACCGGGCTAAAAAATTTGTTGAAAAGCCTGAAGAATATGACTTTTTTAAGATTCTTGGTTGGGAAGAGAACCCCGCAGACTAAATAATTTTTAATTGATTTAAGAAAGGGATGAGTTTGTTCATTCCTTTTTTGTTTTATTTCTCTGAAAATAAGAATTCATTGTTTATTTCAGTGAATTGCTTTAATTTTATAGGTCGGTTAGTTAATTTAATTAAAAAAATCAATTACAATGGCCAATCAAAAATCAACAAAAGGTGTAATTGCTATCCTTACCGGTGGAGGTGATGTACCCGGATTGAATCCTGCAATCAGGGCAGTAACTATCCGCGCAAACAGGGAGGGCTACAAAGTAGTAGGCTTGCGCAGGGGTTGGGCTGGTATTACGGAATTAATCAGGGATGCAAAGGCAGACAACAGCAACAACTTTCAGATTCTGACCGATGACATAGTAAATAAGGCGGGACGTACCGGGGGGACATTCCTTCATACATCCCGAACAAGGCCGAGCCATATGTCAAAATCAAGTGTCCCTGATCATTTGCAGAGTACATATAATGCCGAAGTTAATGACCTCACCCCCGAGATCATTAAAAACCTTGAATGGCTTGGAGTGGATTATCTTATTCCTATAGGTGGTGATGACACTCTGAGCTATGGAGTTCATCTGTATAAAAATGGGGTAAACGTTGTGGCTATTCCTAAAACGATGGATAACGATGTGCCGGGAACTGATTATTGTATCGGTTTCAGTACCTGTGTTACCCGCACAATTCAGATGACTAACAGTCTCCGGACATCAGCCGGCTCGCATGAAAGACTTCTTGTTCTTGAAGTATTCGGAAGATACGCCGGATTTACTGCAATGCTTCCAACAATGGCCGGAGCTGCAAACAGATGCGTGATACCAGAGTATGAATTTGATATCGAGCAGCTTACAAGCCTGCTTGTTGAAGACAGGAATCATAATCCGAGCAAATACTCAGTTGTGCTGGTTTCTGAAGGAGCAATGTTCAAAGGAGGTCAGATGATATTTGCTGACAGTGAGAAAGATGCCTATGGACATGCCAAACTTGGAGGTATAGGTGATATGGTTTCAGCTAAGCTTAAAGAACTTTCGGGAAAATACAATAATGGCAAAACAGTCAATGTGATCAATCAGAAGCTTGGTTACATGGTACGCGGTGGAGATCCGGACGCACTTGATTCAATTGTTCCCATGGCATACGGAAACCTGGCTCTTGACCTTATTCTTAAAAATGTACACGGCAGGATTGTTGTTCTGAAGAACGGCCGCTATGATAATCTTCCTATTGATGTTGTGACCTCTTCAAAAAAGGTTGTTAAGGTATCGGATTATTATAATATTGAAAGACTAAGACCATTCTATCATAGTTTTGAGATGAAACCATTCCTTCTGATGGCATCAGACAGCTAATCTAATTTAAAATATTGATAATATATGCAGAGACGTCCGATTGGGCGTCTCTGCATATATTAATCGGATAATCACATCAGTAATTTTCCTTATTTTTGCTGCAAATAATATTCTTTGGAAAAGGGCGTCGTATTAAAATCAACCGGAAGCCGTTACCGTGTTCTTAATGAAAAAGGGCAGGTAATTGAATGCTCTATCAGAGGCAAATTACGGATAAAAGAACTACGCACAACAAATCCTGTGGCAGTTGGCGATAATGTTCTTTTTGAGATTGACCAGAAGAATAATTCGGGAATAATTACAGAAGTTCTCGACAGAAGAAATTATATATTAAGAAAAGCTTCGAACCTCTCAAGGCACTCGCAGATTATTGCAGCAAATATTGATCAGGTTTTTCTTATGGCTACAATTATTCTTCCGGAAACTCCCGTAGAATTCATTGACAGGTTTCTTATTACAGCAGAAGCATACCGTATACCGGCGAAAATAATCATAAACAAAACAGATCTCTACAGGGAAGCAGAGATTGAAAAAATGGAATATATTGAGACCATGTACGGAAAAATAGGTTATGAATGTATAAGGTTATCGCTGTATGACAAAACTAACCTCGATGCATTAAAATCCATGATAAAGGATAAAATAAGTCTGATCTCTGGAAACTCCGGTGTCGGTAAATCAACACTCTTAAATACCTTCAACCCATCTCTGAATCTGAAAACTGAGGAAATATCGGATTATCATAAACAGGGTAAGCATATAACTACTTTTCCTGAAATGCATATAATGTCTTTTGGTGGTTTTGTTATTGATACACCCGGTATCAGAGGGTTTGGTGTCGTTAATATGGCTAAAAATGAAATTTATCATTTTTTTCGCGAAATATTCAGGGTTTCAAAAGGCTGCAGGTTCAATAACTGCCTTCATCTGGATGAACCGGGATGCGCGGTCCGGTCTGCCGTGGAACAGGGAGAAATAGATCTTCTCCGTTACAAGAGTTATCTCAATATCATGCTGGGAGAGAACCGCAAATACAGGTAAAAAAAAGTAAGATAAAGCATTATCTTTATTGCAGATAACTATCACATACTGATGAGAAGATTACTCTTAATTGTTTATTCTGCCTTCATTATAATAATGATAGCCAACTATATTTATTACAAAAGTCTGTATAATAAACAGATAAATTACATAGTTGAATTGCTGAACCGCCAGGTTCAGATAGCAGGTCTTTCTGTCGATAATACAAACAATGGTTTTGAAAGTGATCTGAATCAGATAGTTTTCTCAGAGGATCTTGCACTATTCTTTGTAAATACCGCAAACCATATGAGAGCAAGCGAAAGGATGAAGCTTTTCTTTTCAAAGTATCAGGATTTCGTTACCGGCATAAAATTGTTCGATAATCAAAGGAATGAATACACCCTGAAGAGAGATAATGAAAGTACAAACGGTGAATGGCTGGAACAACAATTTATTCTTCATGAACAAGCCGAAATAATAACGAAGGAAAAGCCGGTTCAGGAAAATGGGAAATTTAATTACTACCTGCCGGTGATAAATAAAAATAACAATGAAATAATCGGAAACATTGTAGTTACAGTTGATTATCAGAAATATTTTAATGAAATATTTTCAGTCTTCAATCTGAAGGATTATCAATGGCAATGGGTAGTAAGTGATTCCGGTGAAATTGTGTTTGATAATTTTGGAGAAAGTATTAACTATTCACATCTGAGGGAAATCCAGAATGCACTCTCTGAAGGATCATATGATAATCTTATTCACAGGGCTGTAATCAATGGTAAATCGAGACAAATATTATCATCATATTATTCAACACAGCTTCTGCAAAGAGAATTGGGTCTGGTATTTTCAGCACCTACTGATTTTTTTCAGAAATACATCATCAGGAACTCATTGTTTATTGTTATAGGAACACTGCTGTTGATTCAGTTAATAATTTCAATCTTCCTTAGATACCTGAAATCAAGGAAGGCTGAATTGATCCGATTAAAGGATTCTGAAAAAATGCTTTTCAGATTAATTGAAGAAATGCCGGTAGGAGTAATTATTCACAACTCAAACCGCGAAATAATCAAAGCGAATAAAGTTGCTGCAACCCAGTATTCATACAAGGATGATTCTGAAATGAAAGGCAGGATCTTCCCTGAAACATCAATGAATGAAGACAGTGATTACTTTTCCAAAAACCTTGGAGCCGGGTTTAATCCTGACCAGTTTGTTATAATTAAAAAAGAAATCGGTGAAATAGTATTATACAGAAACAGTATTCCCGTTATGTTTAATGGTGAAGCCGCTACCATGGAAATACTTATTGATGTAACGATGCTGGAATCAGCAAGAAAACAGGAGGCAAAAGCTAACATTGCAAAATCGGAGTTTCTTGCAAGGATGAGCTATGAAATACGTACTCCACTGAATGGTATTATCGGTATGACAGATGTTCTGAAAAAATTTGATCTTTCAGCAGAAATCAGGGATATTGTAAACCTTCTCCATCGTTCCACCGAAGTATTACTGAGTATTATAAATGATATTCTTGATTTTTCGAAAATTGAATCGGGGAAAATGCTGCTGGATGAGGTGCCTTTCAATATCAGGGAAGAAATAGAATACTGTATTAATCTGACCAGAACCTACATGGCAGAAAGTAAAGTCAATTTGATTTGCAATGTTGAAGACGATGTCCCTGAGAGTATTATTGGTGACCCTTTCAGATTGCGCCAGATATTGATTAACCTTCTAAACCATTCTGTAAGAAATACTGAAGATGGAGAAATCCGGTTAATCTGCATGCTTAAAAACAGCAATAAAGGAATCGTAACTATAGGTTTTGAATTATCCGATACCGGAAGAAGTTTTGATAAGGCAAGCCTTAAGAAAATTTTTGGTGACTTTGTAAATATTGAATCCAAGTTAGTCAGGACGAACGAAGAATCAGGCTTTGGGACAATTCTGGCAAAGCAGCTTGTGGACCTCCTGGGAGGAGATTTTGAGGCTGTGAGCCCTTCCGGGTTAAAGGGTGATGCCGGGGCAAAAATTTCGTTTACAATACTCACCTATTCAAACGACAGGCTTAATAAAAATCTTTCGCTGGATAAAATCAGAAAATTCGGGGATATTAAATGTCTTGTAATTACCGGCAATCAGAATCGCGATGAAGAAGTGCTGGGTACTTTTCACAGGCTGGGCATTAACGCAACTATTACTACTTTTCAGAAGACAACTGCTAATCAGATTAAGGCAAATCTGAATTATCCGCAGGAAAGATATAATTTTGTAGTTATATTTGACGAAGAACATTTTGACGGATTTGAAGCTGCAAAAACTATCTGGGAAAAAGGTCTTTCAGGCAGTTTTCTCATGTTGCTGATAAGCTCAAATGACAGGAAAGGTAACTACATGAATTGTATTACACTCGGAATTGATCATTATCTGATTAAGCCATTTGATACTGGTGAATTGCATGATATATTCAAAAAACGCTTTCCTTTAATTGAGGATCAGCCGGAAGCAGGTGAGGCCGGAAGGGAAAAGAATAATATTAAGATATTAATTGTGGAAGATAACATAATGAATCAGAAAGTTATCGGAGCAATGCTTAAGAATCTTGGTTATAGCTGTGATGTTGCCAATGATGGATATGCAGGATATCTTCAGTCAAAGATTAAAAAATATGATTTGATCTTCATGGATCTTATAATGCCTGAAATGGATGGCTACGAGGCAGCACGGAAGATAATTGAATATGATAAATCCGCCCTGATTGTTGCTTTCACTGCTGATAACATGCCTGAATCAAAAAGAAAAGCAGAACTATCGGGCATCAGGGATTTCATTTCCAAACCTGTCAGAATAGAAGAACTGAGAAAGCTTTTTGCCCGGTATTTTGATTAAAATGATACCCGGCAAAAGTTCAGTGCGATTCCTTATTTACTTTGCGAATGAAAATTAATATTGAAGAGTTCCTGATGCTTGCGGAAAGCATTCCTGTTATCGATGTCAGGTCTCCGTCAGAATTTAACCATGGACATATTCCCAAGGCTGTTAACATTCCACTTTTTGATGATGGAGAAAGAGCTGCTGTCGGCACCCTGTATAAAAATGAAGGACGTCTGCCGGCAATCATTGAGGGATTAAAGAAAACAGGACCCGCTCTGTCACTGAAATTGGATCAGGCGCATAAAGTTGCTCAGCATGGCAAACTTCTTGTCCATTGCTGGAGAGGCGGCATGAGATCTGAAGCCATGGCCTGGCTTTTTTCCCTTGGTGGTATTGATACAAAGGTGCTCGAAGGAGGTTATAAATCGTACCGCCACCACGTTCTTGACTTACTTTCCGGGAAGAGAAAAATGATAGTGCTTGGCGGGATGACCGGCAGCAGCAAAACTCATATTCTAAGATATTTGAGAGAGAAAGACCAGCAGGTCATTGATCTTGAAGCACTTGCTAGCCACAAAGGTTCTGCTTTCGGATCTCTTGGACAGATGCCTCAGCCATCTACAGAACATTTTGCAAATCTTCTTTTTGACGAGTTGAGAGTAATTATTAAGAAAGAATCATTCTGGGTTGAGGATGAAAGCCGGAATATCGGTACTGTCTTCATGCCGGCAGGCTTTTACCAGAATATGCAGGAAACACCAGCAATAATACTGATGATGGATGTCAGAATCAGACTTCCAAGATTATTAAAGGAATACTCTGCCTTTCCTGCAGAGTCCCTGAAAGCATCGGTAATGAAAATAAGCAAGCGTATCGGAGGTGATAACACCCGCGATGCCATTGAAGCCATTGATGCAGGGGATTTTGCAAGGGCAATTGAAATAACACTGGGATATTATGATAAAGCGTATTCTTACGGATTAAAAAAGAAGGCCAGCAAGAATATTATTATCGTAAATACAGATACTGATGATGTTGTGGAGAATTCCATGAAAGTGCTTGAAGCTGCTGATAGGATAATATGGTAATTAATGGTTTATAAGTTTATAGGTTTATAGGTTTATAGGTTTATAGGTTTATATCAGTCATCAACACATAAACGCATAAACGCATCAACGTGTCAACGTATCAACGATAAACAATTACTGACTTTTGATCTCACTGGCATCCACCCACTTATAAACCTTATCGGATCTTCTCAGAAAATCACTTGTTTTAATGGAGCAGAGTTCTCCCTGCAATACACTTTCTGTTATTTTCAGATCAACACGTATTTCATCCGTAGTGTACTCAACAACACCTGTGGTAGGTCCCAGGATAAGAATCGTGTCGCCTTTATTAAGCTTTCCGTTTTCCACTTTGATCTCTGCAACATTCAGCTTCCTGAAATAATTGGTAACCTTACCGAGGTAGATCTTTCTTTTTGTTGCACTTGAACCATAATTAGTGTTCCATTCACCTGGCGTTTGTCCCAGGTAGTAACCATCCCAGAAGCCCCTGTTGAATACTGTTGCAAGTCTTTCCCTCCAGGCTTCAGCTCTTACATTATCAAATGTTCCGTTCTCAAGGGCTTTTAAAGCTTCATCGTAGCACCTGGTGACTTCCCTGACATATTCTGCCGAACGGGCTCTTCCTTCAATCTTAAGTACTCGTACGCCCGCCTCAACCAATTTGTCAACAAAGCCTATTGTGCAAAGATCTTTTGGCGACATTATGTATTCATTGTCTATTTCCAGTTCATACCCGGACTCCTTCCCTGTAGCTATGTAGGATTTCCGGCAAGTCTGATAGCATTCCCCTCTGTTAGCCGACTTATTGTTTTCGTGAAGGCTCATATAGCATTTGCCTGATACGGCCATACATAATGCCCCGTGAGCGAACATTTCTATTTTAACCAGCTCTCCCTTTGGACCTCTGATATTCTGTTCTGTTATACTATTGTAAATAAATCTTACCTGATCAAGGTTTAATTCCCTTGCCAGCACTGCCACATCAGCCCATTGAGAATAGAATTTTAAAGCTTCAATATTTGTAATATTCAACTGTGTGGAAAGATGTACCTCAATCCCTCTGGAAAATGCATAATTTATGACAGAGAGATCTGATGCAATTACTGCAGTTATGCCATTTTCAACTGCGGCATCAACTATGTCGTGCATCTTAATGATCTCATTATCAAAAATAATCACGTTTATGGTAATATAGGACCTGAGTCCATTTTCCTGACATATTCCAGCGATTTTACGAAGATCTTCAATGGTGAAATTATTAGATGACGCTGCTCTCATATTGAGTTGTTCGACCCCGAAGTAAACTGAATCAGCACCACCCTGTATAGCAGCCATCAGCGATTCATATGAACCGGCCGGAGCCATTATTTCCAGATCCTTCCTCCTCATATTTCCCTTAATCATTATCTCCTTTGCTTATTCATTACAATCCTTATACATGATCCTACCCCGATTTCTGAGCTTCTGACAAAAATCCGTCCATTATGATATTCTTCAATTATCCTCTTGGCTAAGGAAAGACCAAGTCCCCAACCTCTTTGCTTTGTAGTAAAACCAGCATGGAAAATTTTAGTGAACGCTGATTTTGGAATTCCTTTTCCTGTATCAGAGATGTCAATTATCGCATTTTTTTCAGTTTCTGAAATTCTGATGCTGATCTTTCCGTTTCCTTCCATTGAGTCAATTGCGTTTTTTGAAACATTCTCAATAACCCATTCAAAAAGGGCTGAATTGACCGGAACCATCACTGCTTTATCCTTGTCATAATCAGTAATAAATATTACCTTTGACGATGTTCTCTTTTTAAGATAATCAATTGTCCTTGAGATTATTGCGCTAATATTGGTTCTCTCAAGTGCAGGCGTTGATCCGATTCTTGAAAATCTTTCAGTAACCTTTTCAAGCCTTTCCACATCCATGGCAAGTTCTCTGGTGATTGCAATTTCAGGATGTTTATCCTGAAGAATCTCTATCCAGCCCGATAAGGAGGATGTGGGTGTTCCAAGCTGATGTGCAGTTTCTTTCGACATCCCGACCCATACCTGGTTCTCGTCTGCCTTTCTGGATGAACTGAATGCCAGATACGAGACAAGGATAAACAATATAATGAAGCCCAGCTGCAGGTAAGGATAGTAAATAAGCATCCTGAGAATTATACTGTCTTCATAATAGATAAGGTTAAAATGACCACCTTCCAGATCAACCATAATGGGTTCATTTTTCTCCTTTATATTTTCGAGTTTCTTCCTGAGATATTCTGGTTCATCCACTTTCATTTCCGCAAAATTCCTTGCTGAAATGATACTGTCAGATTCATCTGTCAGAATAACAGGAACTGTGTTGTTATTATCTATGATTAGGGATAGAAATTCTACGTTCTGACTTGTATCAGTTAGTGAAATAAGTCTTGTTGCTTCAGCCCAAAGTCTGATATTTTCCCTCTCTTCGGTTTTCAGTTTTGTCACAAGATTGCCAGTATAAATGAGCGATCCCATGCCGATGAGAACTGCAAAAAGAAGCAGAAAAAGCTTCCAGAGGGTTTTATTAGGAATATTAGCCAACTATCTTCAAACTTAAATATTTAAGATTTATTACTGAATTTATGTAAATCATTATTGTAAGAGTTTCCTGGTTTACTCCTTCCTGATCCGTGTCAAAGTTAATGCATTACTACATGTGATTAATGTTAACCCTGTGTAAATCAGTATTATTTTTTATACCCTTTACTGAGTTCTGGATACTGAACACCTGTTTTCATATCACGGTGTGTCATCCCAGGTTACCTTGAAACGGGCTTTCTTTTCTGCTGGTTTCTGCTTTGGAACGGAGTCTTCCTTATACCAGCCATATTCCTCATTAAGAATATTCCTGAGATTTTGTTTTTCAGCTTTTATGTTCTTCTTCACTTCATCGCCGGCAGCCCGCAAATCATATCCCACCTGGACTTCATCTCCTTTATTTCCTACTTTAAGTAAAAGAGAAGTACGTCCAAGACCATCATCTTCAACCACCCCGAATTCTGAGATTTTACTTCTGGTTTTTTTCCTCTTTTTACTAAGAATTTCAGATAATAAAACCTTTACATGATACTCATAATCGTTGCTGAAGCTGTGCTTGCCGTTCACAGTAAGATCTGCTGCGGATGATTTTACATCCATTTGAGGAATGTACAGGAAGTTATTTCGTATAAAGAAGTCATTCTCAAGCTTATTAAAATTAATATTCTCCAATTCCGAAATTTCAATAAATGAAGAAAGTTGCTTTACCGGTTCGAAATTTATGAGAGCCCCGTTTACCAGAACATATTTGCCATCGGCAGTGAGGGCCGCTGTTTTTGGATTAAGGAGGGAATCCATGGGCAGCATAAGTGATAGAGATCCGGATAATGATCCTGAAATATTTTCGGCTTTAATAAAGTCCTGTCCGAAATTATGAAATGTTTTAAAAGCTTTATTTACATCAATGCCTTTAACATTAAAAATGCCACGGGCAACCACTGATTTGTTTGCATTCTGAGCAATAAAACCATTGCCTGAGATTGAACCGCTCATTGAATGCATATCCAGGGTCTTAAAGGTCAGTAGTCTGGCTTTATAATTTACCGACCCGCTGATCTTTGAGGATGAAAAGGTTTTATAATTGAGACTATCAATTTTGAAGTTTACATCAAAAGCAAGCCCACCCGGCATCCTGAAAACTGTTTTAACAGGCTTTTTACCATTTGAAGGAGGGTTACTAAAATAAGCATCCGGAATAAATCTTTTAAACGACACATCAGCTGTTGCAGTCATCAGAACCTTCCTTCCGATAAGCCACTCAGGAAGATTGCTGAACTGGCCTTCTACATTGATTTCCTGACCTTTGTAAATGAAACTGAGATTTTTTGCAATCAGAATATCGGTAACAATGATATCGCCGGTTACCTCATTAACCACAAACTTATTGTCCCTGAAACCTATGGCAAAGGAGTTAAAAACAACATTTCCCTGAGGTTTTAAATTAATAACATCGTTAAGTGTTACATTTTCTTTTGGCCAGAAGCTTGTGGTAAAATTAAGATCAATATCACAGGAACCGGCTGCATCTGTAATATTCTGAATGTTGAAGAAATCTTTAATTTCCTGCGGAAAAACCTTACCCTTAAGCATAATCGCAGTTTTTGGATGCTTGAATCCCATGATATCAACTGTACCCGTATATTCGGCTGATCCCAGCCTGAGCTTCAGGTTTCTGAATGAAGCAGAACTTGTTTCAAAGTTGTTTTTTGATCCGTTGTTTAAGATACCGGAGAATGTAAGGTTATTTACTGAAGTTTTTGTTTTGCCATATGTTATCCTTCCATTTTTCAGAAGATAGTTAATTTCAACATGGGGATTTTTTGTCCTTGAAAGAGGGCCCTTAATTTTACAATCTACCATAAGGTGTCCATAAGGATCATACTCAGCAACATACTTAAGAAATTTATCCGGCAGATAATTCCTGATCTTTGAGATATCGATCTTATTACCTTTAATATTAAGATCAAGCACATTATCCGAGGAAATAAATCCATCAAGCCCGAAATCATAGCTGTCCACCGCGAGAGAACCCTTTTTGAATAGGATTCCGCTTTCTGAACTTTGCAGATCCAGATCGATTGCAGCTGTTACAGGTTTGTTTATTATTGTATTGTGCAGCTGGAATCTGCTGATTTCCACATCTGCTCCGGCTGTAAAATCAATATTTTTGCCGGAGATCCTGCTCTTTAACTTCCCGTTCTTTATCAACCCCGTAATAATTAAGCTGGCCGCTTTATTATTATAGTATGAATTAATATCATTCAGGTTGATTCCTTTAAGATCAATGGTAAAATCTTTATTTCCCGATTCTTCCTTTGAAACAGAAATATTATAATTCACAAAGCCGCCCATATCAGAATACAAGTTTAATATTCCCTCCCTGGCGCTTATTTTTTCAATGTTGTAATTTCCTAATATTATATCAGTTATCCTGAATTCAACAGAAACAAACTTTGCTGCAAGAAGTGTATCTGTATTTATTCCTGTAAATGATTTTTTATCGAAATCATTGGAAGAATGAACGAGGACATCCTTCAATTCCAGTGAAGCATGAGGAAATTTCCTCAGAAATGATAGCCGGAATGATCCTATATCAAGTTTTGTTGAAAGATTTTTATTAAGCGATTTCAGAATTATATCTGCAACTTTATCCTGCAGCAGTAATGAAGCAGAAAATAGTATTATTACAGCTGATACTATAAATATAGCTGTCTGCCTGAGAATTTTAGGAAGAAGTTTCATGTTGACGAAAGAGGTGTCTGTCATCTGTTGAAAACCGGTGAATAAAGGTACTCTATTTGAACGTAATTTTTTTCCTTTTATTTAAGAAGGAATGATAAATCATCCGATTCTCCGAATTCGGATGGGGGCGATCCCTTTTTGAAAATTCTTGCTCTCAGAGACCCTTTAAGATGCAGGTGTTCATTTTCCCTGATAAGCATTGTTCCTTCACGAAGACCTACCACCCGGATATTCTGATTTACTTCGATAAATTCTTCAATTCTTTGTTCCCGTGTTTCTCCTGCATAACCGGACGGATTGGCATCAAGATAATGAGGATTTATCTGGAAAGGAATCAGGTTGAAAGCATTGAAGGATTCAGGTTCAACAACAGGCATGTCATTTGTAGTCCTGATTGTGGGGCAGGCCAGATTAGAGCCGGCGCTCCAGCCAATGTATGGTGTTCCTGATAATACTTTCTTCCTGACGATCTCAATAAGATGATTATCGTGTATCTGTTTCAACAGCATCCAGGTATTGCCGCCTCCGACAACAATTGCAGCTGCTTCCTTTACTGCCTGTACAGGATCATGAAACCGGTGAATTGATACAATATCATGCCCGATCTCATTAAATCTTTCCCTTACCTTTTCTTCATACACATCGTATGAAAAGGTAACAGCAGCATAGGGGATGAATAGTGCTTTTACGGGATTAGTTCCAAGAAAATCTTTGATATTATTCTTTGGATAATCAAGGTATGGCTCACCCGGATTTGTTGAATTGCTGATAAGTAGTAGTCGCATATTAATTTATTTTATCTTTTCGGGATATTGTTTTAACTGACTGATATCATGATTTTCCGGGATATTATTTACAGTAAAAGTGTGAAAAGAATTATTGTAAATATTAATCAGCAGGATCTTACCACTTAATACCTCGCCGTTACCCGTTATTATTTTAATCACTTCATTCGACATGTAAGTACCTGTGATACCGGGAAGAACGCCAAACAATCCCACCTCTGAAGGTGAGGGATTTTTGTAATCGTTCTCTGTTCTGGAAGGATTATAACAACGGTATGTTGGTCCACCTTTATAGTTAAAAACCGAGATCATACCCTCGTACCTGAAAATGGAACCGTGAACCATTGGCTTATTAAGTATAACGCATGAATCGTTGATAACATACCTGGAATCAAGGTTATCGGTTGCATCGATAACTATGTCGTAATCTTTTAAAACATTAAGGGAATTGGAAACATCGAGCCTTAAATTGAAGATTTCAAACTGGATATGCGGATTAATCTTTTCGGCTCTTTTTTTGGCAAGGATGGATTTAAGTTTTCCGATATCAGCCGAACCATAAAGAACCTGACGGTGCAAATTTGTTTCATCCACCTTGTCAAACTCAACTATGCCTATCTTACCTACACCAGCAGCAGCCAGGTATTGTAATACAGGGCAACCCAACCCTCCTGAACCGACTACGATAACTTTAGATTTTTTCAGCTTCTCCTGACCTTTCAGACCAATTTCCGGAATCATTATTTGGTTACTGTAGCGCCGGATTTCAGCGGGAGATAGGATTTCACTTTTCATTGTGTCTTCATTGAGACATCAAAGATAATTAAGCATATGAAACAAAAGAACTCCTTTTACCGCAAATAACGCAAAGAAAAGAACGCAAAGACATCTATTTTGAGATGCTCTGCGTCCTACTATATAACTCTTTTTATATCTTTATGATATTCAAAAACATGCCTTCTTCTCTGACCTCCTCTGTGACTTCTCTGTGAAACTCTCCTAAATCCCCCGAGGGGGACTTTTAATTTGTTTATCTTCAAAACTTCAAGTTATTAAATTTGAAGTTCCTACCTTTTCCGTAGGAGGGGGACTTTGCGTAAAATCTTTGAGCCCTTTGCGGTTAATTGAATTTTTAATCGTTGAATGTAAATGCCACTCCTATTTCAAATGGATAAAGATCATATCCTGCAGGTCCTTTACCGCTCCGGAACAATGGAGTTGCATAATATGTCGCATATAGCTGGAAGTTGTTATACCCGGCACGGGCTGTTGCTCCGTATCTTAAGATATTCAGGCTGTAGTCGCCTCCGGATTTTAGTTTCTGACCGGTTTCGAATACCATTTTATTATGTGATGCTACCTTTACTGCTCCGATCGGTCCGCCCGCTATGTTCAGATGTCCGTTATTGACCGGCAACTGAAACTCCAGCATAAAGGGGAGAGTAAGATAAATTGTAGCAAGCTTGGACTTTTCAAGGTTGCCTGTAGGTATAAGTTCTTCAATTATACCGTTTGCTCCTTTAAATATGTTGTTATTCCCATCAAATTTATAGTTGTTCCAGTTCAGGCCGAGTCCTGTAACAAATCCTATATGCCTGGTTAGTCCGAGACTAAGCTGAGAAAAGTTCACATTGAAGTTAATTGATTTTCCTGAGTGAAGCGTCATATAATCAATTTCCTCAGGCAGGACGAGATCTTTCTCTGATGTAACATAATTATTGAAGCCAAGTTCCACACCGGTCCAGTGACCTTTAAAATGCCTGGCACGACGGGATTTTCTATCATTATCATCATCAAAGTCATAATCCTGATCCTGATCCTGATCATAATCCTGATCGTAATCCTGATCCTGTTCATTCTCATGATAGCTGTCAAAGCGTTTGAACTTTACTCCGGGTCCTTCAAGTGATTCAAGTATCCGGATACCTTTATTTCCTACTTTAACATTCACTTCATCCTCCCCGTCTTCAACAACAATAAAATCATTTCCTATCTCAACCCTGGTTTTATCATTTGTGTCAGATTCGGCGATCATTTCCCTGGTTTGGTTACTTTCATCTTCCTGACTGTATCCGTTGATCATGAAAGCCATTGCCAGCAAAACAATTAAAATATTTTTCATATTTTTATAATATTAAAATTTTATGCTGGGACGGAAGAAGTGTTCAAAAAGTTACTGACCTAGTCATTTTTTTTTACAGGGGTATTGAATTTTAATAATTTTGAGCTGAAATAAACTGATCTCAATTCACCATTTGAGTCAGTACTGGTTGTCAGGGCCATTTCCCAGCCCAGCAGTTTATTCAACCCATTTATACCACCTTCTGCTATTTCATAACCCTTCAGCGGAATGTCGGAAGCCTTTTCATCTTTCAGAATAATGTCGCGGTAAGTTTTTGCAAGAAATTTTCCTATCCTGCTCCTGTCATCATCGGTCTCAGGAATATCTGTTTCAGGATTGAAAGCGATGAGTTGATCCGGTTCTGTGCTGAATTCAAAATCAATGGCAGTATTCAGATAATCGTCAATGGGTATTTTTTCAATCACGGGTGCCTTTTCATTCTCAGGTTCGTCTGAATACGGATCGGTTCCTGGGTCCGAAGAATTGGATGTAATGTCTTTATTTGAAGAAGACGCAGAAGGTATAGTTTGTACGGCAGATTTCTCATTTAATGAAATAACATTTTTCTGAATAGGTTGTTTATTGTTGATAATCAGGGTATCAGAACTGTTTTCTGAAAATATCTCCTTGTTTTCAGTCCATGTTTCCGGAAGTAACAGGTACGCTGAAAATATCACTGCGATCATTGCGGCCACGCTCAAAACTTTGATAAACACAGGTTTAGTCCAGCCGGTTAATGAGTTTCTTTTAAGTAAAGTTTTATGTTTGTAATTATAGTCCCGAGGTATGAGGGTTGTTTTTTGAAGAAGCTGAAATACCTTGTCCTTTTCAGAATCGCGGCTGATTATTTCCTCAAGCTCCTTTTCCTGTTCATTGTTAAGATCATGTTCCAGATGAGCGACGCAAAGCAGTTCAAACTGTGAATCAGGAATTTCAGCATCAGTTTTTTTCAAGAGATCTTTCCCCGGATAGTTTACTGCAGTTTTATCGAGCCTGATGGAAGTCAATGAATCCAGTTCCTCTTTCAGATCAGGATTTGTATCGAGGAATGACATAAGTTCGGCAACCTGAAGTTCATTCAGTTTGCCGTCGAGCATATCGGTCAGCCAGATTTCATAATTTGATCTCTCAATTATCATTCAGAGTACTGATTCAATTTTCCCAATATAATTTTTCAGCGAAACCCTTCCCCTGTAAATATTTATTTTGACCTGTGCTTCACTTTGTCCGGTGATTTCTCCTATTTCCTTATAGCTATATCCTTCATAATCGCGAAGCAAAACAGATGTTTTCTGCAGTTCGGGGAGACGTTCAAGAGCTTCGTGAAGAATTTCATTAAGATCGCTGTATTGCGATTCATATGTCATGGTCCTTTCACATGAAACATCAAGTGGTGTCATCCTTCTTTCCTTTCTTATAACATCAATCATTGTATTATAAGCGGTAGTAAAAAGCCATGATTTTACCACAGGATATTCAATTTCGGCAACATGCCTCCATAATTTTTCATAACTGTCCTGAACAACATCACTGGCTCGTTCTTCATCTTTCAGATTTGCACGGATGAAGCGATAAACCGGATCAGCAAATTCTTCAACGGATTTGTTATATTCCTTTACTGTCATAAGATAATCTACGAGGGAAAGACGGATAAAATCGTGAAAAGTTACACTATTAAGTTCGGATTAGTAAAAAATAGCCCTTCGACAGGCTCAGGGCCCGATCCTTCGACAGGCTCAGGGCCCGTTTCAGGATATTTTACTAAATTCGATAAACAAATAGTAAAACTGGAGCGAAATGAAAGGTTATATGTACATATTACTTTGTTCTAATGGTAAGTATTATACTGGCAGCACTAAAAATCTGGAAAAAAGAATATTTGACCATAACAATGGTGAGGGCGCCAATTTTACCAGAAAGCATTTACCGGTTAAGTTGATATATTTCGAAGAGTTTGCCAGGATAGATGAAGCATTTTACCGCGAAAAACAAGTACAGGGATGGAGCAGGAAGAAGAAGGAAGCTTTGATAAATGGTGATCAAAAGAAGCTGCCTGATTTATCTAGAAACTACTCACAGTATGGCCCTTCGCCTTCGACAGGCTCAGGGCCCGATCCTTCGACAGGCTCAGGGCCCGGGCCCGGTGGTTGAGCCTGTCGAAACCACCGTACCAGTTTTTAATTTGTTTTGTAAACCCTTATCCAGTCAACTTCCATGGAAACCAGACCATTTACCGGCTTATCAAGTCCGCCTGAAAGATTGATGAACAGAGGTTCCTTAGGCAGGTTTTCTGTCTGTGTGAAAACCACTTCCTCATTGATTTTCCATACAAGCTTATCGGGAGTCCATTCGAGAGTATAGATGTAGAAATCGTTTGCATATTTGGAACCTATTGTGGTTGCTGATGGTTTGCTTCCATTTGAAAAGAAATCAAACATAACTTTGCCGTTTGATGTCCGGTAGATATCTATATGAGGGGTGATTTTTTCACCCAGCATCCAGAATGAGTTCTTGGCAGCAGGATTTCCAAGTTTGATTTTTGCAGTAAATATTCCGTACTTTTGTCGGAAGCTGGTTCCTGAGTTTATTATACCCGATGTATAATTGAATTCTTTAGTCTTGAAACCGGTAGTTGCAGACCATACCTTTCCTGTCACTTTCTGTGGTTTGGTAACAATTTTGAGTACACTGTTCCGGATTTCAAAATTATCTTTTTCAGTAAACGCCTGAAGATCAGATTCTACAGAATAATTATCTTTCAGAAGCTTTTCTCCCCAGTAATAATTCGTGATCCATTTTTTTGTATCCAGCTTATCGGTATCAAACTCGTCGTTAAAGGTTAGTTCGCGGCTTTTAAGGATGTCGAATTTGTTTGAATCTTTTACTTTGAAATACCAGATTATTTCTTCATTTTTCTTCAGCTTTTCATATTCCTTAATATCCTGAAACATATCTGTCTTTTCAAATCTTTTTTTGTCAAGGAGATATTTTTTCTTTTCCCTGAATTCGTCTGTTGCTATATAGTCTTTAAGTTCATTATATCTTTTAAGCCTCATCGAACCATCAGTCTGGAGAAAATTTGCATACTCCTTTGATGATTTGAACTTATAGAATTCCTTTATTTCAATATTGTTTTTCTGGCGGTTATATTCCAGAAGTTTTTTGTACTCTTCACTATCCTTGAATGTTATAGGCCTCATGTTCTTTTTTGCCAGGAACTCAGGAGACCTCATCAGGGCATTCAGTTCTTCATACCTTAGTATGGTCCTTGACTTCTTAATTTCCTCTTTTCCGGGTTTTCTCAACGATTTAAGAAAAGATTTAATTTCCGGATCGGCTTTAAGGGCTTTAAACTCTACAAGTTTCCTGTATTCATCTGTATCCTTGAAAGTTATGGGACGCATTTTCTGCTTTTCCCTGAATTGGGAAGACTGAATATATTTTTCAAGGTTTTCAAATTCCTTTATCTTCTCAGAACCGTCCAGATTCCTGTACCTCTTCAACTGAGTCCCTGAGACTGTTTTAAAATATAGAACAATATCCTTTGATTTCTGAAGAGAAAAAAACTCCTTTTCCTTCAAATACTCTTCAGAGTTTTTATACTGAAGAGATTCTAATTCCTTTTTCCTCTGAATAAAACCGGAAGAATTGACGAGTTCATGCAGCACATTATACCTTGCCAGCTGATCAGAACTCTGAAATGCCTGAAGTTTATCAAATTCCTTTATCAGAGCCGTTTCCTTCAGTTCAATTTTAGAAGTTGACGGGATCATTCCCAGTAAAAACTTGAGACTTGCCATCGTAAAAATATATTAGGTACAACTGATAAAGATAGAAAATCTTTCCAAAACAACAGATTTCAATAAATCAATTAATTAATTCACCAATTAAAATTTGCCTTAAGAATTCATTTCCTCACCGGAAGCAATCAAAAAATTTGTTTAATAAGAAATTCAGAGCTATATTTAACTGACACAGAACTGAATTCATGGAAAGGTAAAACAGATGAGATGAAGGGACTTGTTTTAACATGTACTGCTTTATTTATTTTTTCCTGCGCTAACTCATTCGGACAGGAAGTTTCAGCAAAAGAAATCATAAGGAAAGCAGATGAAAAGTTTAACGGTGAAAAGTCAAGCATAACAACAATGTCAATGACGATCATCAGGCCAACATGGCAGCGGACTGTTGATTTCAGAAACTGGTCATTGGGTCGTGATTATTCCCTGACGCTGATTACCTCTCCTGCACGGGATGCAGGACAATCGTTCCTGAAACGGGAGACAGAAATGTGGAACTGGAATCCCTCAATCAGCAGGCTCATTAAACTTCCGCCTTCAATGATGTCACAGGGATGGATGGGTTCGGATTACACCAACGATGATATCCTGAGGGAATCTTCCGTGGTAAATGACTATACCCATGAAATAGAAGGGGAGGAAATTATTGACGGCAGAAACTGTTATAAAATAAAAATGACAGCAAAGCCTGATGCTGCTGTAGTATGGGGTTCACAAACAAGATGGATCGATAAGAAGGAATATCTGATCTTAAGAGCCGAATTATATGATGAAGAAGATTTTCTTGTAAGAACCGAAACAGGATCAGAAATCAAAACCATGGACAACAGGATCATTCCGACCAGAATGGAACTGATCCCAGCCGAAGAGCCTGGCAACAAAACAATTGTTGAGATAAAGGAAATTAAATTCAATGTCCCGATACAGGAAAGCTTCTTCTCTCAGCAGAATATGAAAAATATCAGGTAAAAGTTTCAAAAGTTCAAAAATGACTCTTAATCTGGCCTGGCGTAATTTATGGAGAAACAAAAGGCGGACTCTGATAACGATAGCGTCTGTACTTTTTGCTGTATTCTTTGCATTGGTTATGAGGTCACTCCAGCTTGGATCTTATGATCACATGTTTAGAAATGTTATTGAATCGTATACCGGGTATGTTCAGATTCAGCATGAAGATTTCAAAGAGAACAGCACAATAGATAACATTTTTGAATACAAACCTGAAATCGGGCAGTTATTATTCACCAGCAGCAATGTAAAGTCAGTAATTCCCAGGTTTGAGTCATTTGCACTTGCTTCAACAGGTAATCTTACAAAGGGCGTTCTTGTAATGGGGATTGATCCCGAAAAGGAAAAGCTTCTTTCAAATGTAAACGGACGGCTTGTTTTATACAGGTTAACGCAGGAGGTTATCGATTCTCTGAAGAAATCCGAAATACCTGAAAAGGTTAAGTCAAAGCTTGATCTGTTCAGAGATAACGCCTACACGACCGAATCGCTTTTACAACTGGAACTCGGCATCATTGATAAAGAAGCCGTTACTATAATGCCGGTCATAAAGAAAATTTCAGCCTTCCCCAACGGATATATTTCAAGTGGTAAAAAGCAGGCACTTATCGGAGACAGGCTGGCAAGATATCTTCGCATAAATATAGGCGATACTCTCGTTCTGATAGGTCAGGGTTATCATGGCACAACTGCTGCAGGGACATTTGAAGTAACTGGAATTGTCAGGCTTCCCACGCCTGATCTTGATAATAAGATAGTATATCTCCCTGTGGATGTCTGCCAGGAATTTTATAATGCTCCCGGGATGCTGACATCCCTGGCACTTTACGTTAATGACAATGATGATAAGGAAATCGACAGGATGGTTAATTCCTTAGGAAAGGTCCTTCCTGATCCCCTTAGGATACTTGGCTGGAGAGAGATGAATGAACTTCTTATAAATCAGATGGATGCAGACAGCAAGAGCGGTATGATAATGATCGCCATTCTTTATATGATCATTGCTTTTGGAATATTCGGCACTGTTCTTATGATGACTGCCGAGCGCAGGCGTGAATTCGGAGTTTTAGTTGCAGTAGGAATGCAAAAAACAAAACTTGCAGCTATCATTACAATTGAAATGTTATTAATCGGATTGCTTGGGATCATCAGTGGTATCATCCTTGCCCTGCCGGTAATAATAATAGGTCACTATAACCCCATAAGGTTTTCAGGAGAAATGGCAAAAATGTATGAAGATTATGGGATGGAACCAATAATGCCGTTTATGCCTGTTGACTATTATTTCCTGTGGCAAACGATTGTAGTTGCAATCCTGGTATGCTTAGTAATTATCTACCCGGTAAGAAAGATCTTTAAAATGAAACTGGTTAATTCTTTAAAAGGCTGAAATATACGATGATCTGGAAAACAGCGTGGAAAAATGTATGGAGGAATAAAGTCCGGAGCCTGGTAGTTCTGTTATCAGTGACTGTGGGGATTTTTTCCGGAGTATTTTCTGTTGCCCTTATGAATGGAATGATGGACCAGAGAATTGATGCAGCCCTTAATGATGAAATTTCACATATTCAGATTACCGGCAAGGAGTTCAGGATCAACAATGATCCTCAGATTATTATTGAAAACCATGATAAAACTTTATCTGAATTAAATTCTATTGAAGGAATTGCAGGGATAGCTGAAAGAACAATTATTACCGGAATGGCTAATACAGCCAGTAAGAGTACAGGTGTTCAGATAACGGGCATTGATCCTGAAAGTGAAAAGAAAATATTTACTCTTCATCAGAAAATCATGCTGGGAACCGGTTCCTTTTTTGAGGAAGATTCCAGATATAACCAGGCACTTATAGGAGAAGACCTTGCAAAAGACCTGAATATAATCAGATATGTTATTGACAGTACAGCAATGGAACGTCTTAAGGAAAAGAATGTTCCGGCAAAAATATTGAATAAGCTGGCTCCGCTTTCCGGTAAAAGGTATAATAATGAGAAGAAATTTATAAAGGATATGAAATCCCTGTTTTCAGGAGAGGAATCAAAAAAATATGGCGCTATTATTAAACATGCAGCCTGGTCCTTCAGGGAGGGTACGAGGTTTACCCTTACTTTTCTGGATAATGAAAACAATCAGGTTGGTGCAGTATTCAGGCTCTCCGGATTGTACGATGTCAGAAATAATATATTTGAAAAAAGCATGGTGTTCGTAAAAAATGAAGATTTGAAAAGACTTACGGGCATTCCTGATAATACAACTCACCAGATGGTTATCAGGATCAACAACGTGGAAGAAACGGAAAAGATTGCTGCAGATCTTACAAAAATGTTTCCCGGGCTTGAAGTCATGAGCTGGAAAAAGCTTCAGCCTGATCTGGCAATAATGTCTGATATGGTACAACAGTTCTATGCTGTTTTCATGATTATTATTCTTGCTGCACTTGCTTTTGGTATAGTAAACACAATGCTGATGGTGGTACTCGAAAGGACCAGGGAGCTTGGTATGCTTACGGCAATAGGTATGAATAAAAAGAAAGTCTTCATGTTGATTATGCTTGAATCAGTTTTCCTTTCAATTATTGGCGGGATTGCCGGAATGATCGGAGGATATGGAATAATTTTGCTGACATCAAAGAATGGAATAAACTTTTCACAGTATGCCGAAGGATTTGAAGCATATGGCTTTTCTGCACATGTTTTTCCACAGATTGATGCCGGGTTTTTTATAATAATAACAATTATGATAATTCTCACCGGAGTGGTTTCATCAGTTTATCCTGCTCTGAAAGCATTAAAGCTTAATCCGGTTGAAGCGATCAGAGCGGAATAAAATTGTTTACAGGTCTCATTATTAAGATGTTACACAAATACTGGTTATAAATATTATAATAAATCATGAAAATAATTGAAATAAAGGATGTTAAAAAAATATATAATGAATCCGAAATTCTGGTTCATGCAGTAAATGGGGTATCACTTGATTTTCAGGAAGCAGAGTTTGCAGCTATTGTGGGTCCTTCAGGCTCTGGTAAAACAACTCTGCTGAATCTTATTGGCGGGCTCGACCGTCCTACTTCAGGTGAAATATTAATTGATGGAGTTAATCTCTCAACACTTAAGTCTTCTGCATTGATCGATTTCAGAATGAAAAATATAGGATTTGTTTTCCAGGCATATAACCTGATTCCGGTTCTTACCGCAAAGGAAAATGTTGAATTCATTATGTCCCTTCAGAAATGGTCAAAAAAAGACAGGGAAGAAAGGACCTTTGAACTTCTTAAAGCAGTTGGGCTTGCTGACAGAAGTAACAGCAGGCCTTCAAAGTTATCAGGTGGTCAGCAACAACGTGTGGCTGTTGCAAGGGCACTTGCATCGCGGCCGAGATTTGTTCTGGCCGATGAACCGACAGCCAACCTAGATTCAAAATCTGCTGCAATCCTGCTCGAAATAATGGAAAAGCTCAATCATGAAGAGAAAATTACTTTTATATTTTCAACTCATGATGCCAGAGTGGTTAAAATGGCTCACAGGGTAATAACACTTGAGGATGGACAGGTAGTATCAGATGTATTGAAAGAATAGCTTCTCTGGTAATGAGGAAGATTATTATTGCTTCGGGTATAGTATTAATCATAATTTTTCCTCTTTTTTCACAGGAGAAGCAGGAAGCAATCACCCTGAAGGGGTATCTGACAACCATGCAAAGTGCCATGTTCGATTCGCTCTCCGGTCCGATCATATTTGATAACCTTCTTCACAACCGTTTGAATTTCAAGGGATACCTTAATGATAACCTGACATTTGCCGCAGAGTTCAGGAATAGGCTTTTTACAGGGGATATGGTCGAAAGTAACAGTAATTACTCCGAAATGACCGGTTTAGAGCCGGGATTGATCGACATGTCATGGAACCTGATCAGCAAGCCTTCCTTTTTCTTTAACACAACTATCGACCGTTTATGGTTTGATCTCAACTACGGTAAGTTTCAGGCACGCATAGGCCGTCAGAGAATTAACTGGGGACAAGCCCTGGTATGGAACCCAAATGATATATTCAATACATATTCCTTTTTTGATTTTGATTATATTGAACGTCCGGGGAGCGACGCCATAAGGCTTCAGTTTTTTCCCTCATTTACCTCTTCAGCTGAACTGGTTATTAAAGCAGATAGTCAGGGAGATATCACAACAGCAGGATTATACCGTTTTAATAAATGGGGATATGATATTCAGTTTCTTGCAGGTTACATGAAAAGCGAAGATCTTGTATTAGGGGCAGGGTGGTCAGGTGCAATCGGAAGCATATCCTTCAGGGGTGAAGGATCATGGTTCAGGGGTGTCAGGGAATTTTCCAGGGGAACTAATGATATCCTGGTTACAGCCGGTTTCGACAAGATCTTTGAAAACAATTCAATGGCACAATTACAACTGATGTATGCCAGTTCTCCGTTTGAGACAGATGATTTCAATAATTTCTATTCACAGAATCTTTCGCCAAAAAATCTGGCTTTTTCGGAGTTTTCAGCCTTTGGACAATTTTCCTGGGCAATCACACCTCTGCTTAATATGGGTGTTTCAGCAATGTGGTTTCCCGATCTGAAAGGTTATTTTGCCGGTCCGTCGATAGATTATTCTCTTGCAGAAAATGTAGACTTTTCCCTTATATGGCAACACTTTAACAGCATAATTGCAGATACAAAAACAAGAATCAACCTTGCTTTCCTTCGGATTAAGTACAGTTTCTAGAATTTTTCTACTTTTGACGCTGTAAAATCTAAAACAATAAAAATGGCCCTGGTACATGAGTTTGAGAATAGCGGCAACTGGTTATTTAAACGCAGAAGCTGGCTTCCGGTTTTCATAGTAGTAATTGGCATAGCAGTGATGTATCTTGGCAACAGGCAGGCAATACTCTTTGATCTGCGTGATGAAATGATCTTTCTTGGTGTCAGTCTGCTGGGTCAGATAGTACGTATAATCACAGTGGGCTTTACTCCAAAAAATACTTCAGGGCGCAATACTGTGGACGGACAAGTAGCTGATGAACTGAATGTTACAGGGGTTTATTCAATTCTTCGTCATCCGCTGTACCTGGGCAATTTCTTTATGTGGCTTGGTCCGGTTTTGTTTTTAAGATCTTTTTGGTTTACTGTTGTCTTTGTTCTTTTTTACTGGCTGTATTATGAAAGAATCATGTTTGCCGAAGAACAATATCTGAGAAAAAAATTCGGAGATATTTATGATAAATGGTCTGAAAGGGTCAGTGCATTTATTCCTGTCAGATTCAATTTTATCAGTCCTGCTCTCCCGTTTTCCTTCAAAAATGTATTGAAAAGGGAATATAACAGCTTTGTGAATATATTCGTAATATTTACTATTCTCGATCTGTTCAGGAATTACTTCCTTTCAGAAAGGATCTACTTTACAGATATCTGGATTTACCTTTTTGCATCGGCCATTGGTGCATGGGCAATTATCAGGACAATCCATAAGAAAACCAGATGGCTTGAGGTAGAAGGCAGGTAATAAAAAACCGCAAAACCATCATGGTTTTGCGGTGATGATATTGCTGATCTGATTTAATCAATCTCTTGAGCCCAGGAAGATCATGACATAATACATCAGTGTAGCCAGTGAGCCGAGCGCAGCAACAACATAAGTATAAGCTGCCCATTTCAGTGCATCCTGTGCTTTATCATGATTCTGAAATGATGTTACACCTGCATTTGTGAGCCAGGCAAGAGCCCTGTTGCTTGCATTTATTTCGACCGGCAAAGTGACAAAGCTGAAAACAGTTGTCATTGCAAACAGGATGATACCAGCCAGAAGCAAGGCCGGAAAAGTATTAACCATTAATATTCCTCCCAGAAGGATCCATTGAACCCATTTTGATGAGAAACTGACAGCGGGAACCATTTTTGATCTTAAGTTAAGCCATGAATAGGCTGTTGCATGCTGCACAGCATGACCACATTCATGGGCAGCTACTGCAACTGAAGAAATATTTCTGCCAGCATAAACCTCCTTGCTTAAATTGATGGTTTTGTCAACCGGATTATAATGGTCGGTGAGATGACCTTCAACACTTATGACCCTTACATCAGTGATTCCATGATCCCGGAGCATTCTTTCTGCCACATCGCGGCCAGACATACCATTATCAACAAGAATTTTGGAATATTTCTTAAATTTCGATTTCAATGTCATACTTATGATCCAGCTCAGGATCATAAAACCAATGAAGAGAATCCATATATTCATAATTTATTTCCTCCTTATTTTATTTTCAATATCAGCTACAAAATTTCTGCCAAAATTCAGATAAGCCATTTTGGCAGAAAGTACAAATATATGACTTTGCCAGCTTATAAGCGTCGAATGATGCCATTTATTATCTTTGCAGAATGATCAAGTTTTTAAGGCGGGCAGCATCTTTTATTCTGGCTTTACCTGTACATATATACAGATATTTCATATCTCCCTTTCTACCGCCTTCATGCAGGCATGTACCATCCTGTTCTGAATACATGCTTGATGCGCTTAAGTTGCATGGTCCGTTTGCGGGTTTGGCTATGGGCATCAACAGAATTTTAAGATGCAGGCCCGGAGGAACGCACGGTTATGATCCGGTGCCAATTATCAGATTCAGGAAATACCGTCCTTTTGAAACAATATTTCGCAAATGGGCAAAAGAAAACAGGTTGAAAAGAGGATAAGTACTATCAAAAATTCAGATTTTCACGAAGTTCTTTATATCCTGCTCTGCTTACAAGAAGCTTTTCGCCTGAATGAAGAATAGCTATGTGGTTGTCTTTTCCATATGGCTCGATTTTCCAGATCTCTTCAATTCTGACAATATACGACCGGTGAATTCTTACAAAATCAGACTCAGGCAGATTATCTTCATAGTACTTCATTGTCTGTTGCTTCAGAGCTTTGCCACCGGGATAATAAATCATCACATAATCATCCTGTGCTTCAATATATTTTATCTGATTTACCGGAATGATGTTTATTGCATTGCCCTTCCTGGTAACTATCCTGCTTATTGAACCCTGAAGCTCGTGTGTTTTTGGCAGCCTTTCGTAAGAGGGGATTTCAATCTTTCCCTCTGAAATCTTAGCAACAGCTTTCTTCAATGCTTCGCCTAGCCGTTCTTTGGGATAAGGTTTTAACAGGTAATCAATTGCGTTCAGTTCAAAAGCTTTTATTGCATACTGATCAAAAGCGGTTGTAAAAATTATGAAGGGCTTTTCCTCGAGCACTTCCAGCATTTCAAATCCTGAAAGCTTTGGCATCTGTATGTCGAGAAAAACCAGATCGGGCTTTAGTTCAGAAATGGATTTAAGACCTTCGAACCCATCCTGGCATTCAGCTAAAACTTCAATTTCATCAAAATCATTAAGGTAAAACTTCAGAATATCTCTTGCCGGAGCTTCATCTTCAATAATGATGGTTCTGATTCTCATTTATCTCACAGATAGGAACGTTACAATATACAAAGAATGTTCAATTATTTAATGCGGAATTATCCACAGGTATAAAGATACTGACAGTGTGAATACGGTTTTCCCTGGAAGTACTGATAAATGCTTTTCCACCGTAAAAAAGCTCAAGACGCCGGGTAACATTAAGAAGACCTGAACCAGTTCCTTTTGCTGAGGTTAGTTCTGTCTCATAATTATTACTTATAACTATCTCAAGGTATTCATCTTTAAACTGAATTGTCAGAACAAGTTTAACAGGCTCTGTGCTTTCATAAACACCATGTTTCACTGCATTTTCATAAAGTGGTTGCAGCAGCATCACCGGAACTTTCTGGCTGAGGCATTTTTCATCAATTCTTTCATCATATACAAGCTTATCTCCAAACCTAACTTTTTCTATATCAAGGTAAAGACGAAGATTTTCAAGTTCACTCCTGAGCGATACAGGCTGGTCATCTTTACTTGTAAGTGAATATCGCATGAAGTTGGACAGCTTTATAACCATCGTTCTGGCTTTCTCCGGATCTGTTACGGTGAGCGAACTTACAGAATTAAGGCTGTTGAACAGGAAATGAGGATTTATCTGCGACCTGAGCATTTTCAGCTCAATTTCCTTTATCAGGGTTTCAAGCCTTGCTTCCCTGGCATTTTTTTCGGACAAGTTTGTAAGGCTTATAAAGAGATAATATGAAAGAATGATCAATCCGTAAATAAACACTCCGGTTCCTATTCTGAAGGGGAAAGTTGCCTCCCAGAATTCGTCGTAATTACTCTGGCCTGAGAAGATGAGCTGAGCAACATATTTTGTAATGATTACCCATAAAGCAACTGTTACTGCTCCGCTTACTACCAGATTTGAAATCAGCGAAAAATTACTTGTCTTGCTTTTATTGAAGAAATTAAACGGATACCATAAGGAAAGTGCAATCCCTGAATATATCAGCAGTGATACTATGCCGTCAATTACACTCGGGCTGGCAAAGCTGCCATAGGCAAGATAGTAAAGAAGTGACTGGCCAAGCCCAAGGAAGAGCCATACCAGCCACCATACTATAAGACGTTCTCTGTTTGCAAGTACAGGGTGTTTCACAATATTATCTGTCAATAGCTTTTAATTTCTCCTCCTCCAAATATAACAACTCCTTTTATTACAAGCTGTTTGGAGGTATCTTGTGTCCGGCCGGGACCTAATTTTCTTGAATCACTGAACCCGCCAAGAACCGGTGTTACATCGATGGTTACAAACCAGTCATCGGGAACTATGATGGTGGTTCCGCCGAAAACACATGCCAACTCAAGCTCTGATCTTCCCGGTGCCAGCTTAGCTTTCGTAAGGTCAATCTCACTACCGCCGAAAACAGCTGTTACTTTACCGCCGCGGAAATTGTCTGATACGATCTGTCTTTCGCCTCCGCTGAATACGTGCACAAAGTCAATATAATCATCGCCAACCCGGGCTGTTGTAACTGCATTCCATCCTCTCCTTCTGGAAAATATGAATATTATACCTATAATAATAAATATAGAAGGCCAGAACATGTTAATATCAAGGGTTTCCCTGAAAATCAGGGGAATAAGAAAGAATCCTCCAACTGCCATAACTATTACCCCTGCAGTTTTTTCCTGCGATGAACCAAGGGTAATAACAAGACCTATTCCTACAAGCAGCATCGGCCAGCTGAAGACCACATGATTGATGAATTCGGGGAAGAAGCCGGTATTTCTGATAACCAGCAACAAACCAACAAGAACAAGTATAACTCCTATTATCGTTCTGTTATTCTGAAGGTGCGGTTCATGTCTGCGGGTATATTTATCATCCCGGTAAGTTTCGTTTGTTTCCATGATTTCAAGATTTATTTAATGTTTTATTACTTTTCTTATTTCTATTTACTATTGATGAAAATATAAATGACAGGCCGACGAGAATAATCACGACCGGCCAGTATACTGTTTTAACGATTTCAGGCATTTCAATATACAGATTGTCCATTAAAAACCAGGTGCCACCTGCAATAAGAAGAACCCCTCCGGTAAAATTCAGGTTAAACAGGAGCAGCACCCCGATAAATATTAGGACTGTTTCCCACGTAAAGTAGCTGCGAAAGCTCCCCAGATTCAGAAGATCATTGCTGGCGACAAGCAAGGCCAACCCCAGGACAATGAAGAAAATACCAATACCAACCTGCGGATGGTGTTCTCTTTCACGTAAATGATAATGATAATCCTTGTGTCTCATGTTTTTAATTATTAATCTGTTACAAAAATAAAAATGATTATTATCCGTATTCAGATAAAATCGGTAAACTGCAGAATTATACCGGTATTTGGACTTTTAAAGCAATTAGTGTTACTTTTTTGTTGATAATTTTTTTAATTGAAGAAGGATTCATATTTTTGCAAACCAAAATTTGAAGAATGTCCCGAACATATACCATACCATTAAGTGGATTAAAGGAAGGACGCCATAATATTGATTTTGAGATTGACAACGAGTTTTTTGAACTGTTTGAAGATTCGGAAATTAAGGAAGGCAGCCTGATCGCAAATATCGTGATTGATAAATTATCATCGCATCTCGATATTAATATAAGGATTTCCGGTAAAGTCAGCATTTGCTGTGACCGATGCCTTGAAATGTTCTTACATCCAATTGATTGTAAGAACAGACTATTGGTTAAGTTTGGCAAAAGCATGGACGAAACCGATCCGGATATAATTTCGGTTTCCCCGGATGAAAATGAGCTGGATCTGAAGCAGCACATATATGAATTCATGCATCTGGCATTGCCGATCAGAAGGGTCCATCCCGTTATTAATGGGAAAAGCACTTGTGATCCTGTTATGTTGAAGAAACTTGAAGAGCATATTACTGAGGAAGATAAAAAAAACGATCCCCGTTGGGATGATTTAAAGAAACTTTTGAACGACAATTAAATATATTTTAAAAATGGCACATCCTAAACACAAACATTCGAAAACCCGAAGAGATAAACGCAGAACGCATTACAAGGCAACTGCACCGACTACAGCAAACTGTTCAAATTGCGGATCTTCAGTTCTGTATCACAGGGTATGTCCCGAATGTGGTTTTTACAGAGGCAAATTAGCTATAGAAAAGAAGGCTACAGCCTGATTTTCAGCCAAATAAATTTCAGAATATGAAAATTGGCCTTGATGTCATGGGTGGAGATTTTGCACCCGATGCTATCATTGAGGGCGCAGTCGACTCCCTTCAGCATTTGACTGCAGATGATAAGGTTGTCCTGATAGGAGATGAAAATTCTATTTACAGCAAGCTTCAGGAGATGCGGGTGGAGCCATCTTTGTTTGATATTGTACATACCACCCAGGTTATAGAAATGGGGGATCATCCTGCCAAAACATTTTCCCAGAAGAAAAATTCCAGCATTGCAGTAGGATTCGGTTTATTGAAGAGTGGAATGATAGGAGGCTTTTGCAGCGCAGGAAATACAGGAGCCATGCTTGTCGGATCAAGCTATACTGTCAATGTGATCCCCGGAGTTCTCAGACCGGCACTTATTGCAGTTGTTCCCTGTGTAGATAATCGTGATTCCGTTATTCTTGATGTTGGACTAAATATAGACTGCAAGCCCGACATTCTACTGCAATACGGGATCCTTGGAAGCATCTATGCTAAGTATGTCCTTGGAATTGAAAATCCGACTGTCGGGCTGATGAATATCGGGGAAGAAGAGACAAAAGGAACGCTGGCTGTAAAGGCGGCATATGAGCTGATGAAAGATTATGACGGAATGAACTTCGTCGGTAACATTGAGGGTAATTCGCTTTTTACGGAATTGATGACCGATGTAATTGTATGTGATGGTTTTGTAGGAAATATCATACTAAAACAGAGTGAAGCCTTTCACTATCTCTATAAGTGCAGGAATCTTAATGATGATTTTTTTGATCGTCTCGATTTTGAAAATATTGGAGGAACACCAATAATAGGCATTAATGCCAATGTCGTAATCGGGCATGGAATATCTAAACGAAAAGCCATAATGAATATGGTGCTTCAGACCAGGGCAGTTGTTCATGCCAATCTGGCTCAGAAGATTAAAGAAGCAATATGATATGAATAAGATACGTGCAGCTATTACCGGTATCAATGCTTGGGTACCTGAATACAAGCTGACAAATCAGGAGCTTTCAAAAATGGTTGACACTTCCGACGAATGGATAATGCAAAGAGTCGGAATTAAAGAACGGAGGATACTTAAAGGAGAAGGCCTCGGAAGCTCAGAACTTGGATATCAGGCGGTAAAAGGATTACTGGAGAAGACTGGTACGTCACCAGACGAAATTGATCTTCTGATTTGTGCAACTGTTACTCCTGATATGTTTTTCCCGGCTACCGCGAACATCATTTCTGATAAAGCCGGAATTAAAAAGGCTTTCAGCTTTGACCTAAACGCGGCCTGTTCCGGATTTCTTTTTGCGCTTCAGACAGGAGCCTCTTATGTTGAAACAGGCAGATATAAAAAAGTCATTGTTGTCGGCGCTGATAAAATGTCATCAATAACTGATTATACCGACCGGACAACCTGTCCTCTTTTTGGTGATGCGGCAGGAGCCGTGCTGCTTGAACCAACAACTGAAGAGCATGGTATTATGGATTATATTTTCCGGACAGATGGTTCAGGAACAAAATACCTTCATCTTAAAGCCGGCGGTTCGGTCAAACCGGCATCGCATGAAACTGTTGATGCAAAAGAGCATTACATTTATCAGGAAGGACAGAGCGTATTTAAATTCGCTGTTGTGAATATGGCCGATATTGCTGTCGAAATAATGGAACGCAATAATCTGAAATCGGAAGACATTGACTGGCTGGTTCCTCATCAGGCAAATTTAAGGATAATAGATGCAACCGGAAGAAGAATGGGGCTCCCTCCCGAGAAGGTAATGATAAATATCGAAAACTACGGAAATACCACTGCTGCCACAATACCCCTTTGCATATGGGAATATGAATCGAAGCTCAAAAAGGGTGATATTCTGATACTTGCAGCATTTGGAGGAGGATTTACCTGGGGATCTATTTATCTTAAATGGGCATACGATCCCAGGTGATCTCTTTTGTCCTGGCCATGCCATTTCAAGTTCCACCTTAAGTTCATTAGAAGATAGAAAACAATCATTTAACAAATTCAGGTATTCAGATAATTGTAACTAATCAGTGCCTAGAGTTTGGAGTGCCTAAAATGCCTAAAGTTAATAAATACAGAACGAATCAGCATCTTTTGTGCTCGGCGATGACATTTAATGCTTGTAACACATTTTGATTGTTTTTTATTGCGGTGTCA
>JBBQJD010000033.1:0-34265 GCA_038325595.1 Bacteroidales bacterium
ATCTTTTTACGATAAAAGTCTATTATTTTATGGTTAAGAATAGAAAACAACCATGTCTTGGGAGTACTATCACCTTTAAAATTATCTATTTTTTCAGCTGCTGCCAGAAAAGTGTCCTGTACCAGGTCTTTGGCAAGTTCATTATCAGAGACCTTATGATAGGCCCAGGAATACAGTTCAAAGGTGTATGTTGTGACCCATTGTGATAATCTATTGTCAGTTGCCATAATAGTTAAAAAACTAAAAATAGTAATATACTATCAATAATTGTTTTATATGATATTAAAAGTGTTATTTGCTAAAGCGCAAGGGAATATTGCATTAATTGTAAAACATACTACAGCAATGACTTCTAAAATACTACTTTTGATTAAGTATTGTTGCCACCGGGTTATCATACAGTTTTTTCATTTCATTTTCTTTAAAAGGTTTGTCAGGTGTATGTACCTGTTTCATTACACTATAGGATGATTGGCCGAAATGGTCAATGTGTCCGGCTTTTGCAGCCAATTAAGTGACTGATTAAGATATTTCTAAGAATCATATTCGAATAGAACTGACTATTTTTATATCCGCTTTTGAAGAAAAAATTTGTGGCGGATTTTGTGGCAGACAACACAAAACCCCTTGATAATCAAGGGGTTTCAGGTGTCGATGGGCGGTGCGGACGGGACTCGAACCCGCGACCCACGGCGTGACAGGCCGTTATTCTAACCAACTGAACTACCGCACCAATTGTAAAACGAGTTGCAAAATTAAGCTATTTTTTTACTCCACAAAATGTTTTTTGAAAATAATCTTTTGTTTTATAATATGAATACCAGATTTATAAAATTCAGAACTGATCCTCAGCTGTTAACGGTCTGAAAAAACTGAAATTAACTCCTCCGTAATTACGATGTTCAAAAAATCCGGGGTGCCCGCTGAAGCTTAATCCCTTTGGATGTTCCAGTACAAAGAATCCTTCTTCCTTTATAACCCCCGATTGTATCACAATATCAGGAAGATCCGCCAGCCACCGAAGATCAAAAGGCGGATCGGCGAATACAATATCGTAATTGACTGAACATGTTTTCAGAAATGCTTTTACGTCTATATGTACAGGCTTGATATTTCTAAAATCATATTCCTTTATTATAGCCCGGATCCCTGCAATATGCCTTGAATCTTTTTCCACCAGATGAACCACAGGAGTTCCCCTGGAGGCAAATTCATAGCTGATGCTTCCGGTTCCTGAAAAAAGATCCAGGACGCTTATCGATTCAAAATCCACCCTGTTATTGAGGATATTGAACAAACCCTCACGTGCAAAATCGGTTGTTGGCCGTGCCTTGAAATTAGCCGGAGGTGTTATCCTCCTTCCTTTATATTTACCTCCTATTATTCGCAATTTACTATTGTGAATAGATTAATAAACCTGTGTAACTCCATATCATCAAAAACATAGCTGAATGTAAAATTACCCGATGGTACTGCAAATTTTACATTGCGGATGTAAATCGACATGTTTGATGAAAGATCATCATATTTTTCTGTCAACCCGCTCAGATGAATGGTTTCTTCCTGTTTTATTTCCATCTTGCTGAAGACATTCAGTACATAGTAAAGTATGTCGGATATATTCCTGTAGCTGAATGTATTGCAAAATTTCAGCAGGTTATTATTAAAAATTATCAGATTGAAATAATCCCGTTCAATATGAACATGTATATAATCCCGGCCTGCATTTTTCCGGGTGTGTGAAATGTGTTCCAGAAGAGGTTTGATATGATGGGCAGGATTAATTTCCGGGTAAAAATTATTAATAAGTTCAAGGATGGAATTTGAAACGGCAAAAACAAGAAAGGTATCAGGATCAGCTAATTTGTTGGCAATTATTTTATTATCTTCTTCTATAATATGATTGAAGCTGAATAATTCATCTTTTTTAGCAGGATCGTAAAGAGGTGCAGGAATCATTGTGCACTTATGTGACGGCATAATGATGCTGATCTTTTTATACTTTCTGGTAAGAAAATCATCCTGTGCAATCAACTCGTGTAACTTTTCAGCATTGAAATATTTATTCTCTTCAGGCTCAAAGGATCGTATCAAAACATATTTATTCCTGATCGTATCGAGCAGGCAAAATGAAAGACCATCACGGCTTATCTGTGCAGATAAATCATAGTTTTCTGTTGAGTTTATGTCAAGCGTCTCATCAAAGAGTTCCAGGGATGGCATTCGGCTTATATATTATGAAGTTTTTTATTGATTCGCCTTCATGTAATTATTAAAAATGATGAAAATCAATAATGGAACTAATATTTATTGATCATAAGATTGGTTAAGTTTGTTAACAAAATTATAAAAAATATCCAAGTATCAATTACCCGCCCTTAAATAGAAATGCGCGATACAATTATATATAATCAGCTGTGTAAAAATCTTGGGAATACTCCCACAAATGATCAGTCTCTTGCACTGAAAATGCTTGCCGAATATATTTGCGATAATAACAATGATGTGATTTTCCTGATGACCGGTTATGCCGGAACCGGAAAGACAAGTGTTATCAGCTCAGTGGTCAGGACACTCGATCTCCTCCGGATGCGTTCGGTTCTCCTGGCTCCGACAGGACGGGCGGCTAAAGTACTTACCTCATATTCAGGTCGTACAGCCTTTACAATACATAAAAAGATATACCGGCAGAAATCATCAAAGGACGGGCTTGGCAATTTTCAGCTCGACAGGAATCTTCATAAGGATACTTTTTTCATTGTGGATGAGGCATCAATGGTTTCCAATAATTCAGGCGAATCTTCGGTTTTCGGAAGCGGAAGGCTTCTCGACGATCTTATAGAATATGTTTATTCCGGAGTTGATTGCAAGCTGATCCTGGTAGGTGACAATGCCCAGCTTCCTCCAATTGGATCTGATGTAAGTCCTGCACTTGATACAACTGTTCTTGCCGGGTATGGTTTCGGACTGATCTCATGTGAAATGAAACAAGTTGTGCGTCAGAGCGAATCATCGGGAATACTGATGAATGCAACACGTGTTCGCCATCAGGTGGCAGAATCTGATCTTGTTCACCCTTCCATTGATTGCGTAAATTTTAAAGACACAATCAGAATAACAGGGGAGGAGCTCATCGATGAGATCTCTGCGGCTTATGGAACCTGCGGCCTTGAAGGCACTATCATTGTAGTGAATTCAAATAAGCAGGCCAACCGGTATAATCAGGGTATCCGCAACAGGATATTTTACAGGGAAGAGGAGATAAGTCCGGGAGATATGATCATGGTTGTGAAGAACAATTATTTCATAATCGATGAAGAAGAAGATGGTACCGGATTTATTGCAAACGGTGATATTGCAGAAGTAAAAAGGATACGGAAATATGAAGAGAGGTACGGTTTCAGGTTTGCCGATATGGTCTTATGGTTCGCCGATTACAAACTCGAGATTGAAGCCAAGGTGATGCTCGACATACTGCACCTTGATACTCCGGCACTGCCTTCTGATAAAAGCAAGGAATTATTTCAGAATGTACTGGCCGATTATATCAATATAAGAACAAGAAGAAAGCAATACGAAGCCGTCAGGGAAAATCCATACTTTAATGCACTGCAGATAAAATTCGCATATGCCGTTACATGTCATAAAGCCCAGGGCGGACAATGGGAGAGGGTGTTTATTGATCAGGGTATGTTTAACAGGAATGAGATCACTGTTGATTATCTGAGATGGTTTTATACAGCTCTGACGAGATCAACAAACAAGGTTTACCTGGTGAACTTCTCAGAAGATTTCTTCAATACTGTTTAAATCACGATTCCGGAATTTTAAAACTACATGCTGGCCTAATAAAGTTAAAGTTTGATTTCAATATCCCTGCTTGATATCGGAATTATTGCAATTCCTACCGGGATCGTGAGTTCCGGCTTTATTTCAAAGATCAATTACAATAAATCTTCAAATCCTGTTTATCACCACTAACGGAAAAATCCCAAACGTAACTTAATTAACAAGCAGTCATAAAATTCAGATTTACAATTTGTTACAAAAAAATCTATAATAAATGCAACTTTAACAAAACATTATCAGAGAATTGATGTTTTAAAAGCAGGTTAGGTTAAGTTAGGTTAGGTTAGGTTAGGTCAGGCACCTTCAGTTCCAAAGCTGGGGGTGCTTTTTTATTATGCTATGGAATCTATAAATGGATCGGATATCATAATAAAGTTAAAAACAATACCTGCAGAGAATGAAATATTTTCTCCCTTCTCAATTATATCAATATCTCCTTCATCATAGATCCAGTTAATGACATATTTTTTCTGTCTGAGAATGACCTGTACTATTTTATCAAGCAATATACGGTAGAATATCAGATTGTTTGTGCTGACATACTCAAAATGGAAATCCACATAAGTTATATCTGCAGGATCTGATATGTATTCATTGATCCAGTTATCTGTCTGATCCATAAATTCTTTCATATTGGCATACATGGAACGACCTTTAATCTTAATCATACCTTCAGGATCCAGGATGATTTCAGGAGTGCTGTTTGTTGGCAATATTTTTAGTTTTTGCATTTACAACTATCTGATTTATAGTAACGAGCTCATTTTTGTCCGACATTCTTTGCAAAACAAATATACAATTTCTGACGAAACATGCATTTAAGATGATAAAATGCATGTTTTTAGCTATAGAAATACAATTCTGATGTAAGAGCCCTGGAAATGCTTTTTAATTTTCAAGAATCTTCTTGATCTTATCATGGTCAGATTTTAATTTACAATTTTGATCTTCTTTACCCAATCTTAATGTTAACATATTTACATTTGTAGTATAAAATCAGAGAGATGATAAAGCGATTCAAGGTTGGTGATGTGGTAGCTCTGAAAGGAGGAAGTCCTGCAATGACAGTAATAGAAGACAATTTGGGTACACATAACGGGATTTCTTTATTCAACGGTAATTATAAGTGTTCTTATTTTGAAGCTACTTATGAAGTAAGGAGAATATATCCGGAGGAATCACTCAAAATCCTGGATTATAAATATAATAGCTCATACGAATGGAACAAAAATTCAATATAGGTGATTCAGTTGTTTTGAAAAATGGCAGCAGTCCAAAAGTTGTCCTTGATGATAAATTGGGTGAAGATAAAAATGACATGCATTATTTTGATGGTACCTACCAGTGTGCCTGGTATGACGCCAACCAGGATATCAAGATTGAAATTATCTCTCAGGATGATTTGATGACAACCAGAAAGCTGGTCAGAAGTTTTTAAATCTCTGTTACTGAAAGTCCAGGCTTCATTCCCTTAAAAACAGAATTGGATAATGTTATTATTATTTAACTGGTAATCTGTTAAATAATACTAATAGCGTATCTTTGTAACACGTTAATGTGTTAAGATAGTTTGAGATAATTTCGGGTATGTGGATGGTTTTTATGATCTGAAAAAAGAGTTTTATTAATCCCGATGCTTATGTTCTGTGAGCTGAAGTTCAACTAAATAAAGAATAAGATGAAATCATACCGCAAGGAACTATTATTCGAAATACCAACACGCAGAGCTTTTGTAAACATCACCGGTCAGGTAGGGAAGTGCTTAGAGGAATCGGGTGTAAAAGAGGGACTCATTCTCGTAAATGCGATGCATATTTCAGCAAGTGTTTTCATTAATGATGATGAATCAGGCCTTCATCATGATTTCGAAGTATGGCTGGAAAAGCTGGCTCCGGAGAAACCATACAGCCAGTATAAACATAACGGGTTTGAAGATAATGCCGATGCCCATATCAAAAGAACTCTGATGGGAAGGGAAGTCGTCGTTGCAGTTACAAACGGACAAATGGACTTTGGTCCCTGGGAACAAATCTTTTATGGTGAGTTCGATGGGAAAAGACGGAAAAGAGTACTCGTCAAAATAATAGGCGAATGAAATAAATAGCTTATTTTCAGTTATTTGCTCCCTATCGCCTCATTCTATTAAGTTGCTGCTGAGTTCAACAAGTTCCCTGGCTGCTTCAAACTCCTTCACCTGAAATACGAATGCCTGAAGCCTGGTATCAAGCGATACAGTATCCTGTCCGTCATAAGCGATGTTGATAAAAGGGAAATTGTTATTATCCTTTCTGAAAGAATCACTTACTGAAGCTATAAGGGTTCCAGGCATGCATGTAAAGGGAAGAATGGCAGCAATTCCCGAAACTCCCCGGCTGGTAAGCGCTACAGAAGTCCCGAGCGCTATAGCAGGATCACCGTCATAAAATTCATTGACATAATTGTTGCACAGTTTGAACATATCATGAAGGGAAACATCCTTTTCATGATCGACATATTTTTCGATCCCCCTTACCAGCGATGATGCTATCAGGTCCTGTCCGAATGCCTGGATATTAGATTTTATTATGCCTTTTCTGTCATTTTTCCACTTGCTGTCGCGGTTAAACCTGTAAGTAGAGTAATCTATCCATTCTGCAAAAGGAGCAACAAGTACTTCAACTCCAAGATTTTCGAGCCGGTTTGCTATGTTCCCGTTGCAGAAAGCATTATCGCGCATGAAAATCTCTCCGACAATTGAAACAACCGGTTTTCTTATACTTCTGTCAACAGGAATTGCCATAAAATCAAGAGCAATACCGGCAAGCACTTTATGCAGTCCTTTAGATCCGTTTTCAATACAGCTGACAAGCCTGGTAAGTGAATCATCATACAACTTGTCCGAATCTCCTTTATTTATTTCATAAGGCCTGATTTCCCTGAATATTTTTCTCAGGTAATCGCCTACAACAAATCCTTTCCAGGCATTTATCCTGAATTTCTGGCTGTATTTGCCTGCTACATCTTCGTATGATGTTTCGTTGGAGGGTGTGATAAGCTCAGCTTCATGAAATCCAAGCCTGTCGAAAAGGATCCTGTGAAACTGGTTATACTGGCCAAACCTGCAAGGTCCGTTATGATCGGGCATGAAAAAGCTCATCTTTGAAGGATCAGCACCGGGCTCCATCAGCTTTTTCAGGAAGCTTCCGGTTGTGCAGATCATTGGAAAACATTCTTTTGAAGAGGTATATTTTCTTCCAAGTGCCAGTTCCTCGCCAGTCTGTTTGGGAAGAACCTCTGATTTTATGCCACAACTGCGTGCTGCTGCTGCAACAAGGTATGCATTATCGTTCATGTAAGGAAAATACATCACCCTATCTATTTTTGGGGATGATGTTCCGGTACGCGGTCTGTATATTTTAATGTTTTTCTTCTCGTTTTTTTCCGCTCCTTCAAGGCTGTCGAGAAAAGCTTCTATACGTGTTATCATTCCGGCATCAGCAGAGTGTTCATCAACTTCCAGGTGAAGGAAAGGCTTGCCTTTTAGCTCTTCCGTCACATAATGCCATATAAATGAATCAGGTCCGCAACGGAAATTACTGATATAAACGGCATGCAGGTTCTTATGCTGAGCTACATACTGTGCAGCCGCTATGAGTTTCTGTCCGTTCGGCCAGTACATATTCCTGTAATCCTTAAAAATATTATATGACGACAGGTCGAGCATGTCGATAGGTATCGGCATTACATTCTGGCTTATCAGTTTTTCGATAAGTCCAAGATTGAGATGCTCATCACTGCTGTTATAAGGTCTCCCCAGAAGCACCACAGGCCTGCAGTCAGCCGGGATGGATTCAAGAACATCCCTGCCATAATCAATAAGCTTTTTCTCGAAAGCTACCTGTTTTTCATCTGCTATGGCAACTGCAGCTTTAATATCCTTCCTTGATATGCCGAATTTCTCATCAAAGTAATCGCTCAGCTCTTGAACAAGAGCTCTTTCAAAGTACCTGAAGTGAAGTGTTGGTATCAGGAGCTTTGATTCATCGATCTTTCCCCGAAGTGAAGCTTTTACCATGAATGGATATGTCTGTATCCAGGGGCAATTGCAGTTATTGGTCGGATTTCCTTCCTTTTCTTTTCCATTGACAATAAATGGAAGAAATATATAATCAACTCCTTTTTCAACCAGGTCAATCACATGTCCGTGCATCAGTTCCACAGGAAGGCATGCTTCAGCTGTAATAGACTCTATGGAATTGGTAACCAATGATTTATCTGATTCTTTTGAAATCACAACCGTAAAGCCCAGCTCTTCAAAAAAAGAGTTCCAGAATGGAAATTGCTGGTAAAATACCATCAATGCCCTTGGGATTCCGATTGAAGTGGATCTCCAGGAATCCTTCCCATTGAATCCGTCCACCAGCATTTCTGTTCGTTTGGTGAACAGGTTCGGAATTTGACCCGGTTCTTTCTTTCGGTTGTCAATTTCATATTTTTCGCACCGTCCTCCGTAATAGAGGGATTTTTTTTCACCTGTTATCTTTACCCTGCGTATCTCGCAATGGTTAGTGCATCCCTGACAAACGAACCTGCTGATATCATATGTTGCATTTCGCATCTCAAAGCCCTTGAATGTGGTCTTCTGACCTGTTACCATTGATCTTTTGGCAAGAATAGCAACGCCGATGGCACCGGTAACATCAAAATGAGGAGGGATTATTATTTTCTTCCCGAGTACCTGCTCGAAAGCCGCAACAACAGCCTTATTATTTGTTACGCCGCCCTGGAAGAAGATCTTTTCCCCAATTTTCCTGTCGCCTACTACCTTTTGCAGATAATTGTAAACGATTGAATATGCAAGACCACCTACAAGATTCTCGTTTCTGGCGCCTTTCTGCATGAATGAATTAAGATCAGATTCCATGAAAACAGTACACCTGTCACCAAGTTTTACAGGACAGTCGGAACTCAATGCCATGCATCCGAATTCATTAACAATTTTGATATTCAGCTTTTCTGCCTGTTCTTCAAGGAATGAGCCTGTACCGGCAGCGCACACTTTATTCATTTCAAAATCCACAATAACACCATTTTCGATGCAGATGTATTTTGAATCCTGTCCGCCAATTTCGAAAATTGTATCAACTGTAGGATCGTAATCAATTGCTGCGGTTGCCTGGGCAGTTATTTCATTCCTTATGGTGTCTGCACCTATAAAGTCACCTGTCAGATACCTTCCGGAACCGGTAGTGCCTGCTCCAATAACTATAACATCATTTCCTACCTCATCATATATTTCCGTCAATCCTTTCTGAATAGCTTCGAGAGGTTTGCCTGCCGTTGGCAGGTAGCGCCGAGCAATAACATTGTGATCATCGTCGATCAGTACTACATTGGTGCTGAGGGAGCCGATGTCGAGACCAAGATAAACAGGCGTTTTTTTATTTTTATCCTTTATGGGATGAACAACTTTTTTATATTCTGCAGTTGATTCCTTAAGAGGAGGGAGGCTCACAAATTCTTCAGAAGTTCCGGCCAGATACTCCTCGAGCCCGGAAATGCCTTTAAATGAATCCATTTCGAGGTTGTTGCTGAGCCCGTAGTATACCGCACCAATAGCACCCATTGATGCATGATGCGGTGAAATTATGAGTTCCCCGTTATTCAGGTTAAGTATATCCCTGAATGCTTTTACCATTCCGCTGTTTGCAGCAACTCCGCCTGAAAAGATGATAGGATGCTTTATTTCCTTGCTTCTGGCAAGATTACTACGGAAGTTCCTGGCAAGTGCAAAGCATAATCCGGCCACTATATCGTGCAGTGGAGTCGCAATCTGCTGATGATGTATCATATCGCTCTTGGCAAATACGCTGCACCGGCCTGCAATTCTTGGAGGATCGACGGATTTCAGTGCCATTTCTCCAAATTCATTCACAATCGGAACACCTATCCTTCTTGCCTGTTGATCGAGGAACGAGCCTGTACCTGCAGCGCATATACTGTTCATTTCAAAATCAACAAGCCGTGAATGACCATTCTTCGGATCAGGCTCAAGGAAAATCAGCTTTGAATCTTCGCCGCCAATCTCAATGATGCTTTTTACTTCAGGGTAAAGTCGCCCTGTTGAGGTTACCTGTGCAATTATTTCATTGACAAATATTCCTCCTGTCAGTCCTGAAGCCAGCTTGCCACCCGATCCTGTAAATGCAATTCCTTTAATATTTTCAGCACTGAAATTTTCAAGAATTGAGGAAAGTCTGTCCCGGAGAACATTGAATGGTCTGCCATAAACATAATCATAATACTCATTCAGAATATTATGATTTTCATCCATGATAACAGTGTTCAATGAAACCGATCCGATATCAAAGCCAAGGTAATAGGGAATGCCACTAAATCCGGAGGATAATGTCTTTTCAGCCATAACAGAATATTTAAAGAAGCTTGCTGTTCACAAATAATCAAGTATCCAAATTTAGAGAAATTAATGTTTAAAAAAAAAAAGTTGATTAATATCATGAACACCTTTCTTTTTCTGATGAGTTGAAATATTCTTTTAAATCCAGTCCTCCTGAATCACTTCTCCGTTTATCCCAACTATGATCTTTTTCACAGGCACCTTTCTTGAGGTTTTGCCCAGAGCTGCTCTTACCATCTGCAGTAAGCCACCGCAGCAGGGTACTTCCATCATCATTACAGTAATTGTATTTATTTTAGAAACATCAATCATTGAGGCCAGCTTTTCAACATAGGATTCTGTTCCTGTATCAAGTTTGGGACAAGCAATTGCTAGGGATTTGCCTTTAAGGTGCCTGTTATGGAATCCACCCATCGAGAAAGCCACGCAATCAGCTGCAAGCAATAAATCGGACCCTTTAAAATAAGAAGCAGCAGGATTTACAAGGTGCATCTGAACGGGCCATTGTCTGAGTTCTGATGGCTGATCGGCTGATTCACTTTGATTCTGTTCCCGGGCAGGTTTTTCTATAACCATAGCCCGCGAACCCGGGCATCCGCTGCCTTCTTGTGCATGGGAATGAGCATGATTATGAGACTGATTCTGGATAAACTGGTGAGGCATTGCAGCTTTTCCATGATTGTGAACAGTGATCATAGCTTCATCGAGGCTGAAGCTGAGCTCCGATCTGTGTTCTTTCAGGTATGCAACGCCATCCTGCAAATAACTTGTTTCACCATGATCTTTCAGATGTTTAAGATGAGCAATGATTGTATTTTTACCTTTATCCTTCATCTTTTCCATTACAGCTTTTTCATTGTACGGTTCTGCTTCCCTTGTTTCGATCGTGATGGCTCCCTCGGGGCAATGTCCGATACAGGCTCCAAGGCCATCGCACATAAGCTCACTGACGAGCCTTACTTTGCCATCAATGACCTGAAGCGCCCCTTCGTGACAATTCGGGACACATACTCCGCATCCGTTGCACAGATCTTCATCAATTTTTAATATATCTCTTTTCATCTGATTGTTTTTTCTATAATGCAAAAGTGGATAGAATTACGGGTGGGGATTGTAACATATGTTACAAAATGGTATTTTTATGAAAAAAAGTCATGGAATACAGTCTTTTGATGAAATCGCCCTTATTTAAAGGATTGAAGGTGGAAGAAATAACATCCATTCTGTCTGATGTTCCTTACAGAATAAAAAAAATCAAAACAGGATCACTTCTTTCACAAAGTGGTGATCAGGTAAACTCATTAATGATTGTTACAGAAGGCTTTGTGAAAGGAGAAATGGCTGATTATGCAGGCAGGCTGATAAAAATTGAAGACATTCATGCGCCGGGAGCTCTCGCACCGGCCTTTATGTTTGGCAATAATAACAGGTTTCCTGTTGACATTGTTGCAGGTTCTGATTGTGAAATCCTTTTAATTGAAAAGTCTGAATTTCTTAAATTATTAAGGAGGGATGCTGCTATCCTTGTTAACTTTCTGGATATGATTTCCAACCGTTCACAGTTTCTTTCCGATAAAATCAAGTTTTTGAATTTCAAAACAATAAAAGGCAAACTGGCATATTTCCTGCTTCAGAAAGCCGGTAAGGAAATGTCATCGGTACACCTTACAATGACACAAAATGATCTTGCCGACTATTTTGGAGTTGCCCGGCCATCTGTAGCAAGAGCACTTGGTGAAATGGAGAAGGAAGGTTATCTGGAAGCCAAAGGGAAAAATATAAAAATCATTGATAAACAGGCACTTGCCAATCTTGAATCAGAATAGTTATGCAACAGGCAGAGTTATAAGGAAACAGGTTCCCTCACCTTCCCTGCTCTCAATGCTGATGCTTCCGTTATTTATCAGTACGAGCTCCTGGCACAGCTTCAAACCAAGTCCGGTGCCTTTTTCTTCTTCTGTTCCGGGTGTGCTTTCTATTTCGGCAGAAGTGAACAGGTTCTTCTGTTTTTCCACAGGAATACCGATACCATTATCGCAGATTTTTAAAAGAATACCTTCCCCGTTTTTTGTTTTATTCCTTAGGAGAATACTTATTCTGCCTCCACGATGGGTATATTTCACTGCATTCGACAAAAGATTCCTGATGATTATGTCAAAGAGATCTTTATCAAAATATCCGGTTGAACTGCCAACCTGAGTGAAGTTTACCACTATCTCCTTCATATCAGCAGTCTCTTTGAAGATGCTGAGGTTTGTCAGTATTATTTCTGCAAGATCATATTTACCGGGCGAGAATTTTATTTTGTCTTCCTGACCTCTTCCCCATACCAGCATATTTTCGAGAAGGCTGATCACCAGCTGTGCATATTGAATGCAGGAATTTGCAAAAGTGTCGTATTTCTCCTTATACTCTTTTTCCTTAAGAAAGTTAAGCATGTAAAGTATGTTTACAACCGGACTCCGTAGATCGTGAGCTATTACAGAAAAGATCCTGTTTTTTAACTGTATGGTATCGGAAAGCTGTTTATTCTGTAATTCAATTCTTCTGCTCTGATCTTCAATTTCTTCATTCCTGAGCTGAATCTCATTAGTTCGTTCACTTACCAGACGTTCCAGGTTCAGATTCATGTATTCCATTTTCTCCTGTAACTTTTCTTTTTCCTTAAATGCTTTTATCCACTTATATAGCAATAACATAGCCTGGATAAAAACAAACAGGACAACAAAGTACGTCAGAAGGTATGATGATGCTGAACCAGCCATACCCAGCGAAACTCTTATGTCATGAATACCTCCGGCCATGAGAAGAATGAAAGCAATAAAATAAGCAGAATCTGATGTGGTTTTCCTGAGCATCCCAAGAGAACTCATGACTGTGGAATATACCATGAGGATCAGCATTGCCGGATAAAATGCCATTATTGAGTAGGTAAAGATCCTTGCTGGCAAAAAGAACAGAGCGATAAAAATGACACTGAAAACTACTGTTATAAATAGTGCGTATAACCTGAAAAACTTTGAAGGATATATATACCTGACGACCCAGGACCAACAGATCAGGATCATAAACAAATCCATGTATTCGAATCTCACAATCCACTCCCAATCCATTTCGAAGAGATTAAGAATCAGGAAATTGGAAGTGAACAGAGGTCGTAGTGCCAGGGCCAGGGTCGCGAGGCTGAAAGCGATCATTATTTTTTCCCTGGGAGATAAAACATAAAAGAACATAAAAAACAATGAGAAGCCAAGAAGAATGCTGATGACTGACCATTCACCCGCCCAGTATCCTGCAATCTGCTTCTGTATCTCGTTGAAGGTGCCCATCTGAACAGGTAACCAGAACCCCCCGCGCCGATGGGTGAAATTAGCAACATTGATTATTACTGAAATTGTATCTGATTTTGGATCATACCGGAAAAAGTTTTTCTTGTACCCCGGTACAGTTTCATATGCTGTTTTTCCGGGTATTCCATTTCCGCCGAAATAGGTACCATTAATATATATATCGTACGATGAATCGAATACAGGCATATTGAAAGCCAGAGGCCTTTTAATGCCCGGTGGAAGTAAAATAGTTACCCTGTAGGTCGCATATCCGAATTTTTCAGTCCTGACAGAATCTTCAGGATACGAAGTCCAATAAGATGGAACCTTCCCGTAATAATCCGGATTAATCTTTCTGTTTTGAAAATCATATGGATGAAGAAGTTTATTCCAGTAAAACTCCCATTCACCATTCAGATTAATATTGAAACGATCAGGATTTTCTATGTTACGAAGATCAATAACACCTTTTTTAGCCTTGTAAGAAATATCTTCTGAAGCATAGATGTTTACAGATATTACGAATAAGAGTACGTGAAAAAGGAATAGCCTATATCTCATTTCCATATGAAAAATACGGATCAAATATAGCAAGATCCTTGTAAATACAGTGTTTAATCTATGGCTGACAGCTTTGATCTCAAAAAGAAAGGGACTGCCTGGCAGCAATCCCTTATCTATCCTAAACCTAATCGTACTTTTCCTAACCTAATCGTAGCCGGATGGCTTTATGAAAAAGACGCAGGTGAGGCCTTAATGTTGCACCATTCTGTGTTAATGATTTGTTAAAATTTTCAATTAATTGATAATGAATTAAATACAAGATTGAAATTCGAAAAAAAATAATTTATTTCAGCCTGAAGATGAGCGAATCAATGGTGTAGGCGGCGAAAACACCCAGGCCTCCTTCAATATTTGAAAAAACAGGTGAATTTTCAGTAAATGGATCTCTTCCTCCTGAATAATTCAAAAATGAATTGTGAAAATCGTAATACGCTTTATCTGTATTAAACAGGTATATTTTCAAAAAAGATGAATCAGTTGTCTCGGAAAAGTTATTCAACTCGATGGTCCTGAGAAAGAACTTCTGACCATCTTTACCCTTATCGGAAAAAATATTCTCTTCCAGATCTGATAGCCGTAAAGGCACATCGCGATCCCAATATGGAACACCAAATGATTTCTGAAGGCAGAATAGCCTGAAATAATTGGCTTCATCCGGCACATCTGTAATGCTGATTTCAGCAGTTAAAATTTTATAACCATTATCATCACCATACGTGCGGGCCCGGGTGATTGTATCAACATTAATTTTGAAATCATGCGCGAGCGGAACCGTACATGATGCCCTGACTTCCTGTCCTTTGTCACTTACAACGCGAATGGTATAAGTCATGCCTTCTTCGATTTTCATGTCATTCATGGTGAACCTGAAACCGGTACCGGCTGTATCAGCTCTGATTTCTTTTGTACCATCGGAAATAAAGGCTTCAAGATTTCCTGCTGTTTCCATGTCAGGAAGATCACCAAAAACTTTCTGTGTAACACCTGTTGTAATTTCAGAAACCCTGTCAGAAGGAGAGATAAAAGAAGTTATGACAAGCTTCTGATTGTAATCGGGTAAACTGACATTTTTTGCTTCCGTCTCACATGATGAAATGAACAATAAAAGTGGCGCAGAAAATATTATCAATATCCTTAATATATTCATATCCTCAGAATTTGAATGAGTATGTGATTGAAGGAATAACAGGAAACAGGCTGACTTGTCTTAAGAATCCGTATTTACGTCCGTTTCTTATCTCATTATCAGTATAATAGAAGAAGGGATTTTTTCTGTTGTAGGTATTATATACCGATATTTCCCATGTTCGTTCACCACGCTTCTTTTGTTTTCGGAACTGAATTCCCAGATCCAGCCTGTGATATGATCCCATTCTGAAACTGTTTTTATTGCCAAAATCACTGGCGAACAATCCGTTGATGTAACCACCCGACATAATTGGATTGGATGGATCAGGGACCGGCAGATGCGGGCTGATAAAATAATCCGATACCGGGAGCGTGATTGCATTTCCGGTGCCATAAACCCATGTTCCCGAGAGTGTGATGTGACTGTTTAATTTATATATGCTGACAATGGATATGTCATGCCTGCGATCGTAACGTGCAAAGAACTTTTTTCCGAAGTTGATGGAATCAAATTGCAATTGTGTCCACGAAAGGGTATAACCTATCCATCCGCTAAGTCTTCCGGTTTTTTTCTGAAGAAGCAGTTCGACTCCATAGGACCATCCTCTGCCTTCTGTGACATTGTCTTCCCAGTTAACGCCTGATCCTCCTTCAGGATTATCAATAGCAAGGAATGTTGCACCTTCCTTGTATCCGAGGTTGTTCTTCATTGTTTTATAGTAGCCTTCAACTGAAAAAGTCAGATCATGCCTGCTGAAATCCTTTACCAGTCCCAGGGCAACTTGTCTCGATTGCTGGGGTCTGATCCTGTCAGTTGCAGGTACCCATAGATCAGTGGGAAGGCTGATTCCCGTATTTGAAATCATATGAATATACTGATTCATTGAAGCATATGAACCTTTTAATGCAAAATTATTATGAAGCCTCCAGGCAACAGATAACCGTGGTTCAAAATGATAATAGTGTTTCTTTGTAGCAAGGAAATGGCTGAACCTGCCGCCTGCGTTAAGTTTTAAAGTCTGAAGAGGCTGCCAGGCATCTTCAATATAGAAACCTGATTCCAGACCATCACTATGCTCGAATTCCCGCTGATGTATGTTATGGCTTTTGTCTTCTTCAACAAAAGCATGAGGATTGAACCTGTGGAGGATGCTTATGGCTCCGGTTTTAATCCAGTGATCAGGATTTGGTATATAATCCATGTCGAATTTCAGTGTAAAATCCCTAATACCGGAATAATATTCGGCATAGTAGTCTTTATTTTCCTGAATAACCTTGTACTCGTCGTAAATGCCAAAAGAATAATTGCTGTAAATAGCTGAAACATTTGAAAATAACTTATTGGTGAACAAATGGTTCCATCGCAATGTGGCAGTTGCATTCCCCCATTTCAGACCTGCATTTTCTTTTACGGAATTGGTATTTGACTTGATATAGAACCTGTCGTCTCCGAAATATCCGCTCAGATACAGCTTGTTTTTACGTCCGAAATCGTAATTGATCTTGGCATTGAAGTCATAAAAATAATAGCCTGTTTTTTCTTCTCCCAGCAGAGGGTATATAATAAGGTCTGCATATGTCCTTCTTCCCGACAAAAGGATTGACGACTTTCCTTTTTTTAATGGTCCCTCCAGGGTTACTCTCGATGATATCAATCCGATCCCGCCTTCGCCATGCCACTCTTCCTTATTTCCTTCCTTCATATTCATTTCAAGAACGGATGAGAGTCGTCCGCCATATCTTGCAGGGAATCCGCCTTTTGTCAGCTCTACGCTTTTAAGTGCATCGCCGTTAAAAAGTGAAAAAAAGCCAAACAGGTGGCTTGCATTATAAACGATTGCATCATCGAGAATTATCAGATTCTGATCGGGTCCGCCGCCACGCACATAAATTCCGCTGCTGCCTTCTGATCCCTTTTGTACCCCGGGCATGAGCTGAAGTACCTTCAGCACATCTTTTTCTCCAAGAAGCGAAGGAACACTTTTGATCTGGGCGGCCTGAAGCTCGATGGTACTCATCCTTACAGACTCAATCTGCCTTTCCATCCGCTCGGCACTTACAAATACTTCATCAAGCAGCACACTCGGTTTAAGTTCGGCATTAAGCTCAATATCTTTATTAAGGGTTAACCGTATTGTCTGTGTTGCAAATCCGACATAGGAAAACACAAGAACTACTGAATCCGAGGGAGGCAATGTAATTGAATAGAATCCATATGTATTGGTAACTGTACCTGTTTTACCGGCCGGGAGGTATATATTAACTCCTATGAGGGATTCTCCGCTCACAGCCTCTCTGACGAATCCGCTAATTGTATAGCGTTCAGTCATTTGTCCGTGGATGCACAGGCAAAGCAAGAAAAATAAGATAGTAAGGGTAATTCTTTTCATCGAGGCTCCGCAAGACCGGCTCAAAGATAATGAATAATTTTGGATGAACTTTCCCGGTCCACCGTATGTTAAACTGTTAAAAGAGGATGCTTTTGCGATATTTAAATTTGACAAAGGCATAAGAATTTTGTATATTTAAAAAAGATTTATTGTATGTCAAACATTATAAATGTCTAAAATGAAGGGATATGATTAATTTTAATACATAAATGTTTTGAAAAGACTTTTTCAATATCTAACTTTGCGCCTTGTTAAAAAACTGAATTATAAAATTTATGATCATTGTACCATTAAAAGAAGGCGAGAACATTGAAAGGGCTTTAAAAAAGTTCAAAAGAAAATTTGAAAAGACAGGTGTGATCCGTGAACTGAGATCACGTCAGGCTTTTGTGAAGCCTTCAGTACGCCGCAGGGAAGAAATCAAGAAGGCTGTATACGTTCAGAAGATGCAGGAAAGCGAAGAATAGTTCGCTGGCCGTCTTTTTTTAACATAAAAACAGGTTAAGAGGTTCCTTCATGAGATATAAGGAATCATTCTTACAATATCTGCAAATCGAGAAGCGGTATTCATCGCACACACTCAGGTCGTACGGGAATGACCTGGGTCAGTTTATCTTATTCCTTTTAAGCAAGGATTTGCCGGAAGATCCGGAACTGGCTACATCGCATGACATTAGGGCGTGGATTGTAAGCATGCTGGATAATAAGCTGTCTGCGTCAAGCGTTCACAGGAAAATTTCGTGTCTGAGGGTTTTTTACAGGTATCTCCGCAAGGAGGGAATAATAAAAAATGATCCTCTTGAAAAGGTGGTTTTGCCAAAGCGAAGAAAAACCCTGCCGGTTTTTGTTGAAGAAGAGGCTATTGGAAAATTACTCGACAGTTATGCTTTCGGTGAGGATTATCCGGGAATTAGGAACCGGACTATAATAGAAATGCTTTATCTGACCGGAATGAGAAGGGCAGAGCTTATCGGACTTCAACTCAACGATGTCGACCTTGCTGATGGATCAGTTAAAGTAACAGGGAAAAGAAACAAACAGCGGATTATACCCCTTGTCAGACCATTTATGAAGAGACTTGAAGAATACCTGGTAGTCAGGGAAGCAGATAGTTCGCAGGGAACGGGGAACTGGTTTTTTATTACAGACAAGGGGAATAAATTATACGATAAGTTCGTTTACAATACAGTGAATAGATATCTTGCCATGGTTACTACAATTGAAAGGAAAAGTCCGCATATCCTCAGGCATACATTCGCCACACATATGCTCAATCACGGGGCGGATCTGAATTCAATTAAGGAGTTGCTTGGGCATGCGAATTTATCAGCCACTCAAATATACACTCATAACACATTTGAAAAACTCAGGGAAGTTTACAAACAGGCTCATCCCAGGGCTTAATTACTAATCAATCAAATAAAGAGGAGGTACGTTATGAACATTCAGATTCATTCAGTACGGTTTACAGCCGATAAGAAGCTGACCGATTTTGTTCATCAGAAAGTAGATAAGCTGATGCAGTTTGGTGGAGACATCGTTAACGCAGAAGTTTTTCTCAGGCTTGATAATGATTCGGAGAAAGAGAACAAGATCAGCGAAATAAGGCTGGAATTACCTGGTGGACCTTTATTTGTTAAGAAGCAGACCAAGACATTTGAACAATCAACAGATGAAGCAATAGATGCTCTCAAGAAGCAGATTACCAAGCATAAACAAAAGTTAAGAGGAGTTTGAAAATTCTATACATAAATTTATATAGAATAATTTTGATTAATAAAATTTAATTCCATACATTTGCAAACCGTTTTTTAAGGGTGATTTATGCTCTGGCGGTGCGTTCTTTAAATTGCCGATGTAGCTCAGTTGGTCAGAGCAGCTGATTTGTAATCTGCAGGTCGGGGGTTCGAATCCCTTCATCGGCTCTTGAAAGATTTGTAAATGTGTCTTAGGAGTAAGACTCTGTTTTCAAAAGGGGGAGATACCAAAGCGGCCAACTGGGGCAGACTGTAAATCTGCTGGCGAATGCCTTCGTAGGTTCGAATCCTGCTCTCCCCACTTAAAACGGATTCCGCCATTAGCCTGGTTGTTATGGAATAGGAATATGGAGCTCTTTGGACGATATAAGCGGGAGTAGCTCAGTTGGTAGAGCATTAGCCTTCCAAGCTAAGGGTCGCGGTTTCGAGTACCGTCTCCCGCTCATTTATGAGGCCAGAGTAGCTCAGGGGTAGAGCACTTCCTTGGTAAGGAAGGGGTCGGGGGTTCAATTCCCCCCTCCGGCTCAACATGAAATTTGATTTATAATTGATTATAGATAAACTTAATTTAATACGCTTGGAGTTATGGCAAAAGAAAAATTTGACAGGTCGAAACCGCACGTGAATGTTGGTACAATTGGTCACGTTGACCATGGTAAGACCACCTTGACGGCAGCGATCACTATGGTCCTTGCCAAAAAGGGTCTCTCTGAAATCAGGGATTTTGACTCAATTGATAATGCACCTGAAGAAAAAGAAAGGGGTATTACTATTAACACTGCACATGTCGAATACCAGACAGCGAAACGTCACTACGCCCACGTAGACTGCCCCGGACATGCTGACTATATCAAAAACATGGTTACAGGTGCTGCCCAGATGGACGGTGCTATTCTTGTTGTTGCAGCTGATGATGGTCCAATGCCTCAGACACGTGAACATATCCTTCTTGCACACCAGGTGAATGTACCTACTGTGTTGGTGTTCATGAACAAAGTTGATATGGTTGACGACGAAGAATTACTCGAACTCGTTGAAATGGAAGTTCGTGATCTTCTGAATTTCTATAAATTTGACGGAGACAATGCTCCTGTTATCCGTGGATCTGCACTTGGTGCGATGAACGGTGAAGCGAAATGGGAAGATAAAGTAATGGAGTTAATGGATGCAGTTGATTCATACATCCCGATTCCTCCTCGTGAAAATGAGAAACCATTCCTTATGCCGGTTGAAGACGTCTTCTCAATTACTGGTCGTGGTACAGTTGCTACAGGCCGTATTGAAACAGGTGTAGTGAACACAGGTGATGAACTGGAACTCATCGGACTTGGTGCCGCAAAACGTAAATCAGTATGTACCGGAGTTGAGATGTTCCGTAAGATCCTCGACAGGGGTGAAGCTGGTGATAATGTTGGTCTTCTTCTTCGTGGTGTTGATAAAAAAGAAATCAAAAGAGGTATGGTTCTTGCTAAACCCGGCTCCATAACTCCGCATACAAAACTTAAAGCTGAGGTGTACGTACTTAAAAAAGAAGAAGGCGGACGTCACACTCCGTTCCATAATAAATACAGGCCTCAGTTCTATGTAAGAACGCTTGATATTACCGGTGAAATAACACTTCCTGAAGGAACAGAAATGGTTATGCCTGGTGATAATGTTACAATCACTATTGATCTTATCTATCCTGTTGCAATAAACGTTGGTCTTCGTTTTGCTATCCGTGAAGGTGGCAGGACCGTAGGTGCAGGACAGGTAACACAGATACTTGAATAAAAAAGGTTTTGGATGTGGGGTCGCGATTTTTCGCGACCCTGACAAACACACGGGTGTAGCTCAGTTGGTAGAGCACTGGTCTCCAAAACCAGGTGTCGGGAGTTCGAGTCTCTCCTCCCGTGCGAAATAGTAGTAATTATTATGAGTATAAAAGGATATTTTCAGGAATCATATACAGAACTGGTGCATAAGGTGACCTGGCCAACATGGAGCGAACTGCAGAACAGCGCTGTTTTGGTAATGGTCGCTTCGCTTATTATTGCACTTATTGTTGCCGGAATGGATGCAGCATTCGGCCGTATTATGGAATTCATTTACAGTTTGTTATATTAACAGGAGACGGTTCCAATGAGTGAGAATATAAAAAAGTGGTATGTGCTTCGTGCTATCGGTGGAAAGGAAAAAAAAGTTAAAGAGTATATCGACAGCGAGGTTGCACGTCTTAAGCTTGAAGAATATGTCTCACAGGTTCTTATCCCCACTGAGAAAGTTTACCAGATAAGGGCAGGAAAAAAGATAAGCAAGGAAAGAACTTTTTTCCCGGGATATGTTCTTGTTGAAGCTGTATTGGTCGGTGAAATACCTCACTTACTGAGAAATGTGCCTAATGTGATAGGATTTTTAGGTTCACAGGATGGAGAACCTGTTCCATTGAGAAAATCTGAGATTAACCGCATCCTTGGTAAAGTTGATGAACTTAATGCAAGTGATGAGGAGCTGAACATACCATTCTTTGTCGGTGAATCCGTTAAGGTTATCGATGGTCCGTTCAACAGTTTCACCGGTATAATTGAAGAGGTGAATGAAGAAAAGAAAAAGCTGAAGGTGATGGTCAAGATTTTTGGCAGGAAAACGCCCCTTGAACTCAGCTTTATGCAGGTAGAAAAAGAAAATTAACAACAGAAGATATTGATAGTGGCTATATTCATAATGCTTCCTGAATAACTATCATAGTCTCGCAATTAAATACGCAAATTTTAAAATTATGGCAAAAGAAGTTGCTGGAATTATCAAGTTACAGATTCGTGGCGGAGCAGCTAATCCATCACCACCGGTCGGACCCGCACTGGGTTCCAAAGGTGTTAATATAATGGATTTCTGCAAGCAATTTAATGCGAGGACCCAGGACAAAGCTGGAAAAGTTATACCGGTTGTGATAAATGTATATAGTGATAAATCATTCGATTTTGTCACCAAAACACCACCCGTTGCTGTTCAGCTTCTGGAAGTTACCAAATCGAAGAAAGGTTCCCAGGAACCTAACAGGGATAAAGTAGCATCAATTTCCTGGGACCAGGTCAAATCAATTGCTTCAGATAAAATGGAAGACTTAAACTGTTTTACAGTTGAGTCCGCGATGAAAATGGTAGCTGGTACGGCCAGAAGTATGGGAATTACAGTTAAAGGAGAATTCCCTGTAAAATAATTAATTAGAAGAAAAAATGACTAAACTTACCAAAAACAAGAAGGTTGCCCTTGAAAAAATTGAAAAGGACAAACTTTATACATTGAAGGAAGCTTCTTCTCTGGTGAAAGAAATAACCAAGACCAAGTTCGATGCTTCAGTCGATTTAGATGTAAGGTTAGGAATAGATCCAAGGAAATCCAACCAGATGGTTCGCGGCGTGGTTTCACTCCCTCACGGAACAGGTAAAGAGACACGTGTACTCGTTCTCTGTACCCCCGATAAGGAAGCTGAAGCTAAAGAAGCCGGAGCTGATTACGTTGGTCTTGACGATTTTGTCGAAAAGATCAAAGCAGGCTGGACAGATATGGATGTAATCATAACCATGCCATCTGTAATGGGAAAGGTCGGTCAGTTAGGTAGAATACTCGGTCCGAGAGGACTGATGCCAAACCCAAAGAGTGGAACTGTTACTATGGAAATTGGTAAGGCTGTTAAAGAAGTGAAGCAGGGGAAGATTGATTTCAAGGTTGATAAAACCGGTATCATTCACGCCTCAATAGGAAAAGTCTCATTCGAACCTCAGAAGATCATTGACAATGCCAGAGAGTTTATCTCAATTGTAAACAAGCTTAAACCGGCTGCTGCCAAGGGTACCTACATCCGTAGCGTATTTATTTCCAGCACAATGAGTCCTGGTATTAAGATCGATCCAAAAGGTATTGATGAAAATTAGTTAAGTAAATCTTGAAAGAAAAATGAGACGGGAAGAAAAAAATGCTATCATAGACAGCCTTGCTGAGAGATTAAAAGAGTACAGCCATTTTTACCTGACTGATACTGCTCAGCTGAATGCCGCTGATACAAGTGACCTGAGAAGAAAGTGTTTCGATAACGATATTAAGCTTATTGTTGTAAAAAATACCCTTCTCAAAAGAGCACTCGAGCAGTCTAAAGGAAACTTTGAAGAACTATATCCGGTTCTGACAGGTACCACATCCATCATGTTTACACAATCGGGAAATGTTCCTGCAAAACTTATCAAGGAATTCCGTAAAAGACATGATAAACCTGTACTTAAAGGTGCATACGTTCAGGAATCAGTTTATGTTGGAGATAACATGCTTGATGCATTGGTATCTATAAAAACCAAACAGGAACTTATTGGCGATATAATCATGCTTTTGCAATCACCAGCCAAGAACGTTATCGGAGCCCTGCAATCAGGTGGAACAAAAATTCACGGTGTCCTTGAAACACTGTCAAAAAGAGAAGAATAGTAAATAAATCAAATTAAAAATCGATAAACAATGGCAGATCTTAAGAAATTTGCAGAAGAACTGGTAAACTTATCTGTAAAAGAAGTAAATGAACTGGCTAAAATACTCAAAGATGAGTATGGCATTGAACCTGCAGCAGCTGCAGTTACAATGGCTGGCCCTGCAGCTAGCGAAGCTCCTGTAGTTGAAGAGAAATCATCATTTGATGTGATCCTCAAAGCAGCCGGCGGTCAGAAATTACAAATTGTTAAACTTGTTAAGGATATTACCGGACTTGGACTGAAAGAAGCTAAAGCAGTAGTTGATGCTGCTCCGGGCCCGGTTAAAGAAGGTGTATCCAAAGATGAAGCTGAAGCTATTAAAGCTCAATTAGTAGAAGCAGGAGCTGAAGTTGAACTTAAATAAGTTTTACCTGATTACAAGGTTCTAGGTTTAGTCCCGCTCTGCGGGACTGAGCCTTTTCGTTCTTTTAATAATAAGTTCACTTAATCTTTTAATAAATGTCTTCAAAATATACAGAAAGAATAAGTTTCGCGTCCAGAAAAAGTCAGTTGGATTACCCTGATTTTCTGGAGATTCAGTTGAAATCCTTCGGCGAGTTCTTTCAGCTTGGAACAACTCCCGAAAACAGGAAAAGAGAGGGGCTTTTTAAAGTTTTTACAGAAAACTTTCCCATAACTGATACAAGGAACAACTTCGTCCTGGAATTTCTGGATTATTATATAGACCCTCCTCGTTACACAATAGAAGAATGTATTGAACGCGGACTTACATTCAGCGTTCCGCTTAAAGCCAAATTAAAACTTTATTGTACCGATCCCGAACACGAGGATTTCGATACGGTTATCCAGGATGTTTATCTTGGTACGGTACCTTACATGACAGAACGCGCAACATTTGTCATCAATGGTGCAGAACGCGTAGTGGTCTCACAGTTACACAGATCCCCCGGAGTATTCTTCGGACAAAGCATTCATGCCAACGGGACAAAACTGTATTCAGCACGAATTATTCCTTTTAAAGGTTCATGGATAGAATTTGCAACAGACATAAATAATGTCATGTATGCATATATCGACAGGAAGAAAAAACTGCCGGTAACAACGCTTCTCCGCGCTATCGGATTCGAAAGCGATAAGGAGATACTTGAAATTTTTAACCTCGCCGAAGAACATAAAGTATCAAAGACCAACATCAAGAAACTTGTCGGACGTAAACTGGCTGCCAGGGTACTGAAAACATGGGTCGAAGATTTTGTCGATGAAGATACGGGCGAAGTTGTATCAATTGAAAGAAATGAAGTAATCCTCGACAGGGAAACGGTTATCGAATCAGAACATGTCGACATGATCGTAGATTCAGGTGCAAAGGCAATCCTTCTGCACAAGGACGACACAACCCTTTCGGATTACGCTATTATATATAATACTCTTCAGAAAGATCCCTGTAACTCTGAAAAAGAGGCAGTTATCTATATTTACCGTCAGTTGCGTAATGCTGAACCACCCGATGAATCGACAGCACGCGATGTGATCGACAAACTGTTTTTCTCAGACAAGAGATATGACCTCGGTGAGGTGGGCCGCTACAGGATCAATAAAAAACTTGGACTTAACACAGAAATGAATGTTAAGATCCTTACCAGGGAAGATATTATCAAGATCATCGGGTATCTTATTGAGCTTATCAATTCAAAAACCGATATCGATGATATTGACCATTTAAGTAACAGACGGGTACGTACCGTTGGTGAGCAGCTATTCTCGCAGTTTGGAGTTGGCCTTGCCCGTATGGCCCGTACAATCCGTGAAAGAATGAATGTCAGGGACAATGAGGTTTTTACACCTGTTGACCTTATCAATTCAAAGACCCTTTCATCGGTAATTAACTCATTCTTTGGCACAAATCAGCTTTCACAGTTCATGGATCAGACCAATCCGCTGGCTGAAATGACGCACAAACGCCGTATGTCAGCTCTCGGACCAGGGGGTCTTTCCCGCGAAAGGGCAGGTTTCGAGGTCAGGGACGTGCACTACACACACTACGGACGGCTTTGCCCTATTGAAACACCTGAAGGACCAAACATCGGTCTTATATCATCTCTTTGTGTGTTTGCAAAAATAAATACACTTGGATTTATTGAAACTCCGTATCGTAAGGTTATTCACTCTAATGGTACTGAAGAACCGACATCCAAAGTTGACTTCACCGAGGAAGGTGTTGTATGGCTGAGCGCTGAAGAGGAAGAAGAAAAAATGATTGCCCAGGCAAATGCTCCTCTACTTGAAGACGGAAGCTTTGAAAACCTCAGGGCAAAATGCAGGTACGAAGCAGATTATCCATTTGAGGAAGTTACAAAAGTAGACCTGATGGACGTTGCTCCAAACCAGATTGCCTCTATAGCTGCTTCACTTATTCCATTCCTTGAGCATGATGATGCCAACCGTGCACTCATGGGATCAAACATGATGCGCCAGGCTGTTCCTCTTATTAATCCTGAAGCACCGATCGTTGGCACAGGACTGGAAGGGCAGGTGATCAGGGACAGCCGTATTTTATATATGGCAGAAGGTGACGGAGTAGTTGAATTCGTCGATTCAAATGAAATTGTAATCCGATATACCCGTACGGACGAGGAGAAGTTCGTAACCTTTGATGATGACATCAGGCGTTACACTCTTCCAAAATACAGGAAGACAAACCAGAATACATGTATCAACCTCATCCCGGTTGTCAGAAAAGGTGAGAAAGTAGTTAAAGGACAGGTACTTACAGAAGGTTATGGAACAAAACACGGTGAGCTGGCTCTTGGCCGGAACCTTAAAGTTGCTTTCATGCCATGGAAAGGATATAACTTTGAAGATGCTATCGTAATCTCCGAGAAAGTTGTACAGGAAGATTATTTCACATCAGTTCATATTGATGAATACCAGCTTGAAGTACGTGATACCAAGCGTGGTCTGGAAGAACTTACAGCTGATATTCCCAACGTAAGCGAGGAAGCTACCAAAAACCTTGATGAGAATGGTCTTATCAGGATTGGTGCACATATCAGGCCGGGAGACATACTCATAGGTAAGATCACTCCTAAAGGTGAATCAGATCCTTCACCTGAGGAAAAACTTCTACGCGCCATTTTCGGTGATAAGGCAGGAGACGTAAAAGATGCTTCCCTGAAAGCAGGTCCTTCGCTCGAAGGTGTTGTTATTGATAAAAAACTTTTCACCAGGGCTATCAAGGACAGGAAAGCAAAAGCAGTGGAGAAACCGCTTCTTGACAAAATTGAAACTGAATTCAACAGGAGCGTTGATGAGCTTAAAACCAGACTGGTTGACAAGCTCTTTATACTTGTAAATGGCAAAACTTCACAGGGTGTGAAGGATTATCTGAATGTCGATGTCATTCCGAAAGGAAATAAGTTCACACTGAAACAGCTTCAGGAAGTTGACCTGTTAAATGCCAATCCCAACAAGTGGACAACTGACAAGAAGAAAAATGACAGTATCAAAGAACTCCTCCATAACTATATAATAAAATACAAGGAGATTGACGGTACTTATAAACGCAAGAAATACAATATTACAATAGGTGATGAGCTGCCGGCTGGTATAGTTCGTCTTGCCAAGGTTTACATTGCAAAGAAACGTAAGGTAAAAGTAGGTGATAAGATGGCTGGCCGTCATGGAAACAAAGGTATCGTTGCAAGGATCGTACGTGCAGAGGATATGCCTTTCCTTGAGGATGGCACTCCTGTTGACATTGTACTTAATCCTCTTGGTGTTCCTTCCAGGATGAACCTCGGACAGATTTACGAAACTGTCCTCGGATGGGCAGGTCAGAAGCTCGGGATTAATTTTGCTACTCCCATTTTCGATGGAGCAACAATCAGCCAGATCAATGACTACACCAAACAGGCAGATCTTCCGAAATTCGGAAAGACTTACCTCTATGATGGTGGCACCGGTGAAAGATTTGACCAGCCTGCAACAGTAGGTATAATCTATATGCTTAAGCTGGGCCATATGGTTGACGATAAGATGCATGCCCGTTCAATCGGACCTTATTCGCTTATTACACAGCAACCATTAGGTGGTAAAGCTCAGTTCGGAGGACAGCGTTTTGGTGAAATGGAAGTCTGGGCACTTGAAGCATTTGGTGCTGCTCATATTCTCCAGGAAATCCTCACAATTAAATCTGATGATGTTGTTGGCCGTGCCAAAGCATATGAAGCTATTGTGAAGGGAGAGCCAATGCCATTGCCTGGTATCCCTGAATCACTGAACGTTCTCCTGCATGAATTGAGAGGACTCGGACTTAGCGTGATTCTCGATTGAGAATTGTGTGAGGTTATGATTTTTTAGTTTAAGAATAAAATAATATTCAGCATATGTCATTCAGAAGAGATAACAAAACAAAGACCAGTTACTCAAAGATCTCAATAGGACTTGCTTCCCCGGAGGAAATACTTGATCGCTCAAGCGGGGAAGTACTGAAGCCTGAAACAATAAATTACCGTACCTACAAGCCTGAGCGCGATGGATTATTCTGCGAAAGGATCTTTGGTCCGGTAAAAGATTATGAGTGCCATTGCGGAAAATACAAAAGGATCCGTTACAAAGGGATAGTATGTGACCGTTGTGGTGTTGAGGTGACTGAAAAGAAAGTCAGGCGTGAAAGAATGGGACACATTTCACTTGTAGTTCCTGTCGCACATATCTGGTATTTTCGTTCTTTGCCTAATAAGATAGGGTATCTGCTCGGACTTCCGACCAAGAAACTCGATTCAATAATTTATTACGAGAGATATGTGGTAATTAACTCCGGAATTAAAGCAGTTGACGGTGTTAAATATCTTGATTTTCTTACGGAAGAGGAATATCTTGAAATCGTCGAAAAGCTTCCCAAAGAGAATCAGTACCTTGAAGAAAACCATCCTGATAAATTCATTGCAGACATGGGAGCTGAGGCTCTTTACAAACTGCTTGGACGTATCGATCTGGATGAAATGTCTTATTCACTTCGTCACAGGGCAAATACAGAAACCTCGCAACAACGTAAAAATGAAGCACTTAAGCGTCTCCAGGTTGTTGAAGCTTTCAGGGATTCCAAACAGGTGAATAAACCTGAATGGATGATCATTAAAGTGGTTCCTGTCATTCCGCCTGAATTGCGTCCTCTTGTTCCGCTCGATGGCGGACGATTTGCAACCAGCGACCTTAATGACCTTTACAGAAGGGTTATTATCCGTAACAACCGTCTGAAAAGACTTATCGAGATCAAAGCTCCTGAAGTTATTTTGCGTAATGAAAAACGTATGCTCCAGGAAGCTGTCGATTCATTGTTTGATAATTCGAGGAAGGCAAATGCAGTGAAAACTGATGCCAACCGTCCTCTGAAATCACTCAGCGACAGCCTTAAAGGAAAACAGGGAAGGTTCCGTCAGAACCTGCTTGGGAAAAGGGTTGACTACTCTGCACGTTCAGTAATTGTCGTAGGTCCGGAACTCGGACTGCACGAATGCGGATTGCCAAAAGATATGGCAGCAGAGCTTTACAAACCGTTTATCATTCGTAAGCTTATCGAAAGAGGTATTGTAAAAACTGTGAAATCAGCCAAGAAGATTGTTGACAGGAAAGATCCTGTAGTATGGGATATACTTGAAAACATTCTTAAAGGCCATCCTGTTCTTCTCAACCGTGCTCCTACACTTCACCGGCTCGGTATTCAGGCATTCCAGCCAAAGCTTATCGAAGGTAAGGCTATCCAGCTTCACCCGCTCGTTTGTACAGCTTTCAATGCTGACTTCGACGGTGACCAGATGGCTGTTCACCTTCCTCTTGGAAACGGTGCAGTTATTGAGGCACAGATGCTTATGCTTGCTTCACATAATATCCTTAATCCTGCCAATGGCGCACCAATCACTGTTCCATCACAGGACATGGTTCTTGGTCTGTATTACATTACCAAAGGAAGGAAAAGCACTCCAACAGAAAAAGTAAGGGGAGAAGGTCTCATATTCTACTCACCACAGGAAGTTAACATTGCTTATAATGAAGGACAGATTGACCTTCATGCAGTTATAAAAGTTAAAGTCAACGACAGGAAAGACGGACAGTTCGTGAACCACCTGGTTGAGACGACAGTCGGAAGGGTTATCTTCAATCAGCATGTGCCTGCTGAAGTTGGCTATATAAATGAAATATTGACAAAGAAATCATTAAGGGATATTATCGGACGTGTTCTTAAACTTGCCGGTACAGCGAAAACTGCTGACTTCCTTGATGCTATCAAAAATCTTGGATTCTACTTTGCATTCAAAGGTGGTCTGTCATTCAACCTTGATGATGTTATTATTCCGGAAGAAAAAACAAAATTCGTTACAGAGGGATATGACCAGGTTGAAGAGGTTCTGGCCAACTACAACATGGGATTCATTACAAACAACGAACGTTATAACCAGATAATTGACATCTGGACACATGTTAACGCGAAACTGACACAGACACTGATGAAGCAGCTGTCAACTGATAAACAGGGATTTAACTCTGTTTACATGATGCTTGACTCAGGCGCAAGGGGTTCGAAAGAGCAGATCCGTCAGCTTTCAGGAATGAGGGGTCTTATGGCAAAACCTCAGAAATCAGGGTCATCAGGTTCTGAAATCATTGAAAATCCGATCCTTTCCAACTTTAAGGAGGGATTGTCGGTTCTCGAATACTTCATATCAACCCACGGTGCCCGTAAAGGTCTTGCCGATACAGCACTTAAGACTGCTGACGCCGGCTACCTTACACGTCGTCTCGTTGACGTTTCACAGGATGTTATCATCAATGAAGAAGACTGCGGAACACTCCGCGGACTGATAGCAACTGCTATTAAGAAGAATGAAGAAGTAGTTGAATCGCTGTACGAAAGAGTTCTCGGACGTACAACTGTTCATAATGTATATCACCCTCTTACAGGTGAACTCATCGTGGAGTCAGGAGAAGAGCTTAATGAAGATCTCGCAAGGAAAATCGAAGATTCACCTATTGAACAGGTTGAAATCAGGTCGGTTCTGACATGCGAATCCAAAAAAGGTGTATGTGCCAAATGTTATGGCCGTAACCTTGCCAACGGACTTATGGTTCAGAGAGGTGAAGCTGTTGGTGTAATTGCTGCACAGAGTATCGGTGAACCCGGTACCCAGTTGACACTTCGTACATTCCACGTCGGAGGTACCGCTTCGAACATCACAACGGAATCGAGAATTATTGCCAGGTATGGCGGAATTGCCGAAATCGAGGAAATCAGGACAGTTCCTAAAAAAGATATTGAAAAAGGCGATATTGATATTGTTATCGGTCGTCTGGCAGAACTGAGAATAATTGATAAGAAAACAGGTATTGCCCTTACAACACATACTATTCCTTACGGTTCGAAATTGTATATCAAACCCGGACAGGAAATTGAAAAAGGAAAACTCATTTGCGAATGGGATCCATTCAATGCCGTAATTATATCTGAACTTTCAGGAAAGATCGCCTACGATTATCTGATCGAGGGCGTCACATTCCGCGATGAGTCAGATGAGCAGACCGGATTTAAGGAAAAGGTAATCATAGAGAGCAGGGATAAGACAAAGAACCCTGCAATCAAGATCCTCGGACCGAAAGGCGAAGAATTAAGGCTTTATAACCTTCCTGTTGGTTCTCACCTTGTTGTTGAAACAGACAGAATGGTTGAGGCAGGTGAGGTTCTGGCCAAGATACCGCGTGCAATAGGAAAATCAGGTGATATAACAGGGGGTCTTCCACGTGTTACCGAGCTTTTCGAAGCACGAAATCCTTCCAATCCTGCCATCGTTTCTGAAATCGATGGTGAGGTTACTTTCGGAAAGATCAAGAGAGGTAACAGGGAAATAACCATCAAATCAAAGACTGACGAAACAAAGAAATATCTTGTACCGCTTTCAAAACAGATCCTGGTACAGGAGAATGATTATGTGAAAGCAGGTATTCCGCTTTCCGACGGAGCAATTACTCCTTCTGATATTCTGGCTATTAAAGGTCCAACAAAAGTACAGGAGTATATCGTGAACGAAATACAGGAAGTATACCGTCTCCAGGGTGTTAAAATCAACGATAAGCATTTTGAGATCATAGTGCGCCAGATGATGCGTAAGGTAGAAATCGTTGACCCGGGAGACACTAAATTCCTTGAACGTCAGGTAGTTGACAAGCTGGAGTTCATGGATGAAAATGACTGGATCTTTGGAAAGAAGGTGGTTCTTGAATCGGGTGATTCACAGACACTTCGTCCGGGAATGATAATCTCTGCACGAAAGCTGAGGGATGATAATTCAGTTCTGAAACGCCGCGACCTTAAGGTAGTTGAAGCAAGGGATGCAATTCCGGCAACATCAAGTCAGGTATTGCAGGGAATTACCAGGGCTTCATTACAGACAAAGAGCTTCTTCTCCGCAGCATCCTTCCAGGAAACAACAAAAGTACTGAATGAGGCTGCTATCCTGGGTAAGGTAGACAGGCTTGAAGGTCTTAAGGAAAACGTTATTGTAGGTCACCTTATACCGGCAGGAACTGGTCAGCGTCAGTACAACGGCATTATTGTAGGTTCTCTGGAAGAATATGAAAATCTGGTCGGGGTGCCTCAGGAGGTTGAAGCAGAGGTTGAAGCTAGAAAATAAAAGCAATTGTTATGACAGATCCTAAAAATCCGACACAAATCAGCATTGAACTGAATGAAGAGGTAGCGCAGGGGACTTATTCAAACCTTGCAGTAATAACTCACTCAGCATCTGAATTTGTAATCGACTTTATAAGGATTATGCCGGGTATTCCCAAGGCTCAGGTCAAGTCAAGGATAATTCTGACTCCGGAGCATGCAAAAAGACTGGTTGCAGCTCTGCAGGATAATATTGACAAATATGAGACTGTTCATGGGAAAATTAAGGAAATGAAAGGTTCCGGGCCCGTCCTGCCATTAAGTTTTGGCGGGCCCACTGCCCAGGCATAAAATAAATATGTACCTTTGGCGTTATACCGTTAATCGCGTAAGCTAATTCAGAATGTTAGGAAAAATTATAAGAAGGGTTCTCGTTGTACTGATCATTATTGCGCCTGTTGTTTCTTATTCAGGTTGCAAGAAGCAGGCTAAGTGCGGCTGCGGTAATGATGTTATACGCACTTTGGAGGATGCACCGGCAAATGTATTTTTTAATGAATCAGGAACAAATATTTCTTTTACTTTGTCCAGCGATCCTTACTCTACATTCAACTTTTGCAATCCCAGTGAGATGTTCCCTAAATTGCAGGATTATAAATCAGGAGACAGATTGCTGATTTCAGGCCAGGCATTCTGGGAATGTAACTACGTTTACCAGTCAAGCAATTACTCTTACGGTAGTATGTATCAGGTATATATGGTCCAGGTTACTGATGTCTATCTGGATCTTTACGGAAAATAACCTTTGATCATTATAAATTCAAATTTACGTGTTCCTTTAATAATAACCTCCTTAAGTTAAGGGGGTTTTTTATTTAATTGTCTTTTATATCTGGCATTTTTAAATTCTGCAACCAAATGAGTATATTTCAGAAAAATTCTGATATGACACCATTCAACATTTCTTTTGCTGGTGCAGGCAGAGTAGGAACTGCCCTGTGCAAAGAAATGTATCAGGCAGGTTTCAATATTGATCTTATAGTCTCAGTCTCATCAGAATATGGAGAATCACTTGCCACATCGTGCAATGCAAGATGGTCATCTGAATTAATTTATCCGGATCACACTGACATTCTTATTGTTGCAGTGCCTGATCAGCAATTGAAAGAAGTTCTGCATAAAATAGTTTCCGGGCCTGAGACCCTTGTGGTCCATACTGCAGGCAGCGTAGGAATTGATGATTTCCCTGAACGCATAAAAAGGAAAGGCGTCCTTTATCCTTTACAAACTTTTTCAAAGGACCGGAAAGTAAATTTCAAAGGTCTGCCATTCCTCATTGAAGCATCAGATGAACATTCCGTGGCAGTTTTAAAACTGCTGGCTGAAAAAATAGGAGGAAGGGCAGAATACGCAGACAGTGAGCATAGAAGGATGATCCATCTTGCTGCAGTTTTTATTTGCAATTTCACGAATCATATGCTCACTGAAGGACATGATATTGCATCAAAAGCCGGATTCTCATTTGATTTGCTGGAACCTTTGTTAAATGAAACAATTTCAAAAGCTCTCGATATCGGACCCGGGAGAGCACAAACCGGACCGGCTGTCAGGAATGATCAGGTAACAATCGAAAAACATCTTGAATTATTATCCTTTTCTCCCGATATGCAGAAAATATATAATGAAATAACCAGGTCAATAATTCAATATGACTATCGGCAATCAATAA
>JBBQJD010000034.1:0-33756 GCA_038325595.1 Bacteroidales bacterium
AGTGCAATCATCAATGCAGGCCTTTTTACTGACTGGTTAAATTTTCTCATTCTGCTCAAGTTAATAATGATTAATTTTAATATTCCTTAACATGCAAACGGACTTACTTGTGAATTATTATGTGTGTTAATTATCCTGAGATTCCTCATTTGTATTCCAGATTAAAGTTGTTATTGAATGTGCTGGAAATCTGTAAGATGTTATTTTATTCTTCCATTGTAATTCAAAAACAGATTCTTCAGCATTATTGATAACATTCACCACAATACTGCCATCGGGGTTCAGAAAGCCTGCATAATTAAGTGATGACGAACCTCCTGTAGTTTCTATCCGATATGCTCCCGGCTTAATGAATTTGCTGAAATGTGCAAGATAATAATATAGTCCGGTATAAGATATCTCACCTGAATCCCTGTTAATGATTACCACAGCATGCTGCTGATTTGGATCGGGATTCCCATGTTCCGGTGCTACAAGCCATGGGCCTCCATCCTGATCAAGTATCATGTTCCAGTAAATCCAGGCTGAAACCCAGTTGTTTATATCATTCATAATCATATTGCCCCATAGTTCTCCGTCAGCAAAATCGTAAACAGGCGATTTTTCGGGACCACCCTTTGGGAAATGAGACCCGGTGACATAACATACTTCCGTCATCCATATCGGAAGTTCCGGATATTTATCGTGCAATTCTGAAATAGATGAAAATTTATTCCAGTCGTATCCATGAACGGTAAGAGAATGTATGTTCTTAAATACGCCGGAATCAGCCAGAACTGATGGAAACTTCTCTAAAGCTTCGGGTCTGTTGGCTGTTTCACCCAACTGAATATTTACTGAAATTCCATCTTCTTTTAGCTGCGGAACTACATAATCTTTTATGAGTAAACCGATTGTTTCATAAGTAACATTTGAATACCATCTGTTTTCAGCTTCATTAAACAGATTGAGGTACTTTATTGTGATACCGTTATCCGAATAAGCACGAAGGTACTTTGAATAATACCTGGCCAATGCCCTGTAGTATTCAGGCTTTATGTGCTTTTCTCCATCCCTGAGGCTGTAATACATCCAATCAGGGGCAAAATCCATAGGGGACTCCAGTTCAAAAGTACCATACTTCCGGGCTTCCTTTATAAATGGAATAAGCCCATTGGGACCGAGATCCCTTTCAATAGAAAAGTTTATCATGGAAGTATCTCCCGGAGTATCGTTGTAAGAATACCACCGGCCTGCCGAAGAAAAATCACAGGCAGCTATGGGAGATTTCATTAGTGAGTATCCGGCGCCTGATTCAGGATCAAACAGCATTTTCAATACGTCTTGCCGATTTTCAGCTGTAAGAGAATTGAGACATATCATTCCGGCTTCGTTAAATGAAGCTCCAAAGCCATCCATTTTTTGAAAAAGCTTTCTTTCATTAATTGTTATGTGAGGAAGGGAGGATGCCTCACCTGATTTAAAAATCAGTTCGTTCATTTTTGTAAGCCTGTCTCCATCCTGAGATGAGGAATATACAGCTATTTTCTCATCAGCTTTATTACATCCAGTGATAATCGTAAATAATGCGGGCATAAGTAATATAAGCCTGAATAGCCTTTTGTAATGAGTGACCTGTTTTGTCATGGATTTAGCTTAATATATTTTATTTCTTCTTTCCATCAGATTCTCATCGGAAATATAGTCATCATACATTATCTGCTTGTCAATCATACCCTTAGGACCGACTTCAATGATTCTGTTGCATACAGTCTGAATAAATTCATGATCATGTGATGACAGCAATATATTACCTTTAAACTTCATAAGAGTGTTATTAAACGCCTGAATGGATTCAAGATCGAGGTGATTGGTCGGACTATCGAGAAGCATCACATTCGCGTTCCGTATCATCATCCTTGCTATCATACATCTTACTCTTTCCCCGCCTGAAAGAACATTCACTTTTTTGTATACTTCCTCGCCTGAAAATAGCATTTTTCCAAGAAATCCCCGCAGAAACATTTCACTGGTATCGTCTGAATACTGAGCAAGCCAGTCTATGAGCGTAATGTCTTTTTCAAAAAATTTTTCATTTTCAAGTGGAAGGTAAGCTTTAACTATCGTCTGACCCCATTCGAATACTCCTTTGTCCGGTTTTACATGGCCTTTCAAAATTTCAAAAAGAACAGTCATCGCTCGTGAGTCTCTTGACAGAAATGCAATTTTATCATTTTTATTCATCACGAAATTAAGATCTTTGAAGAGGGTCTTTCCTTCGAAAGTCATTGTTAATCCTTTCACAGTAAGGATCGCATTTCCCGGTTCTCTTCCTGGAGTAAAAATAATTCCCGGGTATTTACGTGTCGATGGTTTAATTTCTTCAATATTCAGCTTTTCAATCATCTTCTTCCGGCTGGTAGTCTGCTTTGATTTTTTCACATTAGCTCTGAACCTTGCGATGAATTCCTGCAGCTCCTTCTTTTTTTCTTCTGCTTTTTTATTCTGTGTAAGCTGCTGTCTCAATGCAAGCTGACTTGATTCGTACCAGAAAGTATAGTTACCAGAAAATTGTTGTACCCTGCTGAAATCGATATCGATGATATGGGTACATATGGAGTCAAGAAAATGCCTGTCATGAGATACTACAAGCACTGTATTTTCAAATTCGGAAAGATAATTTTCAAGCCAGTTGACAGTTTCAAGGTCAAGATCATTAGTGGGCTCATCGAGTAACAGATTATCTGGCTTTCCAAAAAGAGCCTGAGCAAGGAGCACCTTTACCTTCTCTTTTCCTGTAAGCTCCTTCAATAATTTATTATGCAGATCTTCTTTTATTCCCAGACCGCTTAATAAGCTCGCAGCATTGCTTTCGGCATTCCATCCATCAAGTTCATTGAATTTTTCTTCAAGCTCTGATGCCCTGATTCCATCTTTATTCGAGAAATCTGATTTTAAATAGAGGGTTTCTTTCTCCTTCATGATATTCCACAGAATCGTGTGACCGATCAATACGGTTTCAATTACAGGTGTTTCATCAAATTCAAAATGATCCTGTTTAAGTACCGACAACCTTTCTCCCTGACCGAAGGAAACTGACCCCGTCCTGTTTTCAACTTCACCATAGATCATCTTCAGAAATGTAGATTTTCCTGATCCGTTAGCCCCGATTATTCCATAACAATTGCCGGGCGTAAAAACAAGATTGACGTCCTGAAATAATATACGCTTGCCGAACTGGATACTTAAATTAGAAACTGTAATCATTTACCGTGTTGTCTTGTATTGATTTTTATTGAAAAGCCTGCAAAATTACGGCTTTTATCGGAAACAAACTATTATATTACAGGCTATTTCATTTTTTGCAACCCTGATTTTTGAGCATAGAAAAAGCCTGCGGTTTGCAGACTGCAAGATATTCCTGACAAAGAAATACCTGATTAAAGAAATTTAACAGGAAGAATTTTCAGTTTGATAAACCTGTGCGATATTTATCCAAGCCAACAATTTCCTCAAATGCTCTGATGAATCTCATGAAAAAAGTTGTATAGTCTTCCTTAACAACATAATTATATGTTTCATCAGGAGTGGTTGGAATATCTTCGAATTTCTCATTACTGCCATCGGTAATGGAGAAATCAACGCGTTCACCATCAACCCGGTTATAGAAATGCCAGCCTCTGTTTTTTCGGGTCTTAAGAATTTCACCTCCAAAAATATCATGGATCAGAAGTGATATAACTGTATCCTGACCTTCGGACTGTTTTTCAGGAGGACCTGTCTTAGGGTTATTCTCAAGGGCCAGACTCTCGTTTAAAGCCTCGCGGACGATTTTCTTGTTAAACATAATATTTTTTGACATTTGGCCTGAAAAAGCAGGCATTTAACATAATGATTACAAATCAAAGTTAAATGCTGAAACAATCTGCCTGTTACATAACTTCAACTAAATATTATATGATTCCCACATAATGGGAATTGTTATATAACTGATTTCTTTTTGGTTTTAAAATCTGAAGTTTTATGAAATGTCAGTGTTGGAAATGCCTCACCTGCAAGCTTCAGCATCCATTCACTTTCTGCAAAAAATACAGGATTATTTTCTTTATCATATGCAATTGCACCTGCTTTTCTGGTTATGAACCTTTCAAGTTCTTTTCTGTCATCTGTAGTTATCCAGCATGCTTTAATATAAGGCAGTGAAGAAAAATTGCATCTTGCCCCATATTCATGCTCAAGCCTGAATTTAATTACTTCATACTGAAGTTCGCCTACGGTTCCTATTATTTTTCTGTTCCCCGGCTGCTGCATGAATAGCTGTGCAACACCCTCATCGGTCATCTGGCGGACTCCTTTATCGAGCTGCTTTGTTTTCATAGGATCGAGATTGACAACCTCTCTCAGAATTTCAGGAGAGAAACTTGGAACGCCCTCAAAATGAAGAAGTTCACCTTCTGAAAGGGTGTCCCCTATTTTAAAATTTCCACTGTCATAAAGACCAACTACATCTCCGGGAAAAGCTTCATCTACTATACTTTTACTGTTGGCCATGAAACTTGTCGGTGACGAAAAACGTATCTTCTTTTCGAGCCGGGTATGAAAATAAAACTTGTTTCTTTCAAATCTTCCGGAACAGATCCTCATGAAAGCAATCCTGTCGCGGTGATTGGGATCGAGATTGGCATGAATCTTAAATACAAAGCCTGTAAGTTGTTCCTCATCCGGTTCAATCTGTCTTTTTGATGACTGGATTGGTCCGGGACATGGAGCTATCTCCAGGAATGTTTCGAGGAGTTCAAGAACTCCGAAGTTGTTCAGGGCGCTTCCAAAGAACAAAGGTGCAAGATATCCCTCCCTGTAAAGCGACATGTTGAAAGGCTCGAACATGTTTCTTACAAAATCAACTTCTTCCTCCAGCTTTTTGATATGTTCTGCTCCAACATAATCGATTAATTTCGGATCCGTAATATCTTTTGTACTTATAAGTGATTCAGATACAGTGCTTTTTTCCGGGCTATAAATCTGGACTTCCTCCTTAAAAAGGTTATAAACCCCTTTGAACTGCCTGCCATTGCCGATTGGCCAGGTGTGCGGACAAACTGCAATTTTTAGCTCCTTTTCGAGTTCATCAACAAGATCAAACGGACTGATTCCCTCCCTGTCCATTTTATTTATAAAGATCATTACAGGAGTATTGCGCATCCGGCATACTTCCATTAGTTTGCGCGTTTGTTCCTCAACTCCTTTGACGGAATCAACTACAAGTATGACACTGTCAACAGCAGTAAGAGTTCTGTATGTGTCCTCTGCGAAGTCTTTATGACCGGGAGTATCGAGTATATTGACCCGTACATTATTAAAATCAAAAGCCATTACCGATGTTGAAACTGAAATCCCCCTTTGCTTTTCAATTTCCATAAAATCAGAAGTTGTCGTTTTTCTGATCTTATTACTACGCACAGCACCTGCCGTCTGAATAGCTCCTCCGAAAAGAAGTAATTTTTCAGTCAGGGTAGTCTTGCCTGCATCGGGGTGGCTTATAATGGCAAACGTCCTTCTTTTTTTTATTTCACTCTTTAAATCCATATTCTGTATTACGAATCTTCAAATGATGCCAGTCTGCTATTAAGAATGGCATTAATATATTGTCTAATTGTTTAGTATTGCTAAAATTTTGAACGGCACAAAAGTAGTAAATTTTAGGATGTGAAACACGGAATGGATGTTAGCGCTTTTATTATCTTTGCAGCCTGTTAATTACAAATGGATAATACTCTGAATAATATATTTACTTCCGGTTCACTTACCAGAACTGATCTCATCCGGTTATTGAATTCTGAAGGAGAAGAACGTACCCTTCTTTTCAGGAAATCAGCTGAAATCAAGGAGAGGTTTATTGGAAACAAAGTATGGTTCAGGGGACTGATAGAATTTTCGAATATCTGCGGGAAAGATTGTCTGTATTGCGGAATCAGGAAGGGAAACAAAAATCTTGTAAGATATAATCTCTCTGATAATGAAATTCTTGCAGCAGCCAGGTTTGCGCATGAAAATAAGTATGGCTCCATAGCTCTGCAATCCGGCGAGCTTGAAAGTCCCGTCGTAGCAGACAGGATTGAGAACCTGCTGCACAGGATACATGATTTATCGGATGGAGAGCTGGGTGTTACTCTGTCTGTGGGCGAACAGGAACCTGAAATATATGAAAGATGGTTCAGGGCAGGTGCCCACAGGTACCTTCTGCGAATGGAATCAACTAATCAGGCTCTTTACAATAAGATCCATCCCAATGATTCAAAGCACAGCTTTACACGGAGGCTCGAATGTCTTAAAGCATTGCAGGAGATTGGTTACCAGACGGGTACAGGTATTATGATTGGCTTGCCTTTCCAGACTTCAGATGATCTGGCCGGAGATCTTCTGTTTATGAAAGAATTCGATATCGATATGTGCGGAATGGGGCCTTACATAGAACATGCCGATACCCCGCTTATAAAATATTCTGATAAACTTAAACCATTGACAGAACGTTTTGATCTTACTCTGAAGATGATCGCCCTGATCAGGATCATGATGAAGGATATAAATATTGTTGCAGCAACAGCCCTACAGGCAATTGATCCGATCGGAAGGGAGAAAGCCGTTAAAATCGGAGCAAACATAATAATGCCGAATATTACTCCCGGTAAATACCGTGACAGCTACAAACTGTATGATAATAAACCATGTACGGACGATTCGGCTGAAGATTGCCAGAGTTGTCTCGAAGCCCGGATAAGTCTTGCTGATGCAGAAATAATTTATGGCGAGAGGGGCGATTCCAAACATTATTACGATAGAATCAGTAAACAAAAAAAGGACTAATCCCCCAAGGGGGACCCTTCCCCGCTATTTTGCCACAAGAAACAAGTTTATCAGGTTCTCCGGGAAATTATTTTACAATGAGAATAGATCTGAACCTTTGTAAGGGATCAAATTAACTTTCAAATTAATTTTCATCTTTTTTTGCATTTGTGCAAAATTAATGTAGGTTTGGAATCAATTTTTAAGCAACAAACATCATTTAATTAATTATTTATATTATCAGGACGCATGACCTTTGCACCCTTTGCGGTTTAATGATTTAATCTTATTTTAAACTACAACTATTACTATGGAAAAAACTAAGAAAAATGGTTCGGTTAAATTCTTCAACGGAAAAGAGATCCCGCTTGAAATGCATAAAGTCCGTATCGTTCAATCTGTGAAACTCGTTCCGGTTGAACGCCGGCTTGAAGCAATCAGGGAAGCAGGTTTTAACTCATTCCTACTGGGTACCAAAGATATATTTCTCGACATGCTTACCGACAGCGGTACAAATGCAATGAGCGATGAGCAACTTTCCAAAATGTTTGTTGCCGATGATGCATATGCCGGATCACAAAGCTTTGTCAAATTTGAAAAAAGTGTCCTTGATGTCTTCGGAAAGAAACTTATACTGCCTGTTCACCAGGGCCGTGCAGCTGAAAATATTCTTTCACAGATTTTTGTAAAAAAAGGTTCAGTAGTACCTATGAACTATCATTTCACAACTACTCTGGCTCATATCCAGCTTAACGGGGGAACTGTAGTTGAACTCTTTACTCCCGAAGCTATGATAATAAAAAGTTCAAATCCCTTCAAAGGCAATATTGATATAGCCAGGCTTGACGAACTTATTGTGAAAAATGGCCGTGAAAATATTCCTTTTATCAGAATGGAAGCATCCACAAATCTTATAGGTGGTCAGCCTTTTTCGATGAAAAATTTTAAGGAAGTAAGAAAAGTAGCTGATAAACATAACATTATTGTTGTATTGGATGCAAGTCTTATAGGAGAGAATGCATATTTCATAAGAAAGAGAGAAGCTGAATATGAAAACAAATCCATTGGCTTCATTCTTAAGGAAATGTGCGACCTTTCTGATATAGTATATTTTTCGGGACGAAAGGTAAGCTCTTCAAGGGGCGGCGCTATCTGCACCAATAACAAGGACCTGTATAATAAAATGAAAGACCTGGTTCCTCTGTACGAAGGATTTCTCACTTACGGCGGAATTTCCATACGTGAGATCGAAGCCATGACTGTCGGATTGTATGAAACCCTGGAGGAAGACGTTGTGGGACAATCACCTTCATTCATTAATTATGCCGTTACTGAACTTGATAAACTGGGAATACCCGTAATTATGCCGGGAGGAGCCCTCGGATGTCATGTTGAAGCCGAAACATTTCTTCCACATATAGAACAAAAATATTACCCTGCAGGAGCCCTGGTAGCTGCATTCTATCTGATATCAGGAGTTCGTGGAATGGAAAGGGGAACAATCAGCAGCATCCGCGACGAGAACGGCAATGATATACTTGCTGACCTGGAGCTGATGAGACTTGCTTTTCCACGCCGTGTATTTACATTATCACAGGTTGAATATCTTATTGACAGGCTGAACTGGCTATTCCATAATAAGGAACTTGTTGGCGGACTTAAATTTGTCGAAGAACCTCCGGTTCTCAGGTTTTTCACCGGAAGACTGGAACCAGTTGGTAACTGGCCTGAAAAACTTATGGCAAAATTCAAAGCTGATTTTGGCGATAGCTTGTAGAAGTTTGGAGTGAGCAAAGGAAGTTTGGAGTGCCTAAAGTTTGGAGTTACTTAAAGTTAGAAAAGAAAGTTAACTTTAAGTACTCCAGGCACTCCAGGTACTCCAGGCACTTTAGGCACTCCAGGCACTCCAGGCACTTTAGGCACTTTAGGCACTCCAAACTTTTTTCATATCTTCACATAAAACCTCCTTATGAAAAAATTGGTATTTATGTTTTGGGCCCTCATTATTTGTATAATGCTGAATGCCCAGGTGAAGATCGATTATTTTCTTCCACGGGATGTCTCATATAACGCTCAAATACCTGTTCCTTCAAAATCGGCCGGCCATGAAATAGGTGAAAGTCATCTTACTCATGACAAGTTGATCTTTTACATGCACGAGTTGGCTGGAATCTCCGGAAGGGCAATCTGGGAGGAATATGGACGCAGTCATGAAGGGCGTCCCCTTGGACATCTGATAATAAGTTCCGAGGATAATATCAGGAATATCGAGAAGATAAGGCAACAGCACCTTATCCTTTGCGACCCTGCCAGATCAGGTGAAGCTGATATTGATGACATGCCACTGTTCGTTAAGCTTGGTTACGGCATTCATGGTGATGAGTCAAGCGCACAGAATGCTTCCGTGCTGGTTGCTTATTACCTTGTTGCAGGCGAAGGAAAAAAAATTGACGATCTTCTGAAGAATACCATCATCCTTATTGATCCGGCATTAAATCCCGACGGAATGCAACGGCATTCCACATGGGTAAACTCCACAAAAAGTATCAATAATAACCCTGATCCAAACTCCTGGGAATTTGCTGAAAACTGGCCCGGTGGAAGGACAAACCATTACTGGTTCGATCTTAACCGTGATTATATAATGCTTCAGCATCCTGAATCTGCAGGACGTGTGGCAGCGTTCTATAAATGGCGCCCCAACATAAATACAGATCACCATGAGATGGGCGCTAATTCAACTTTCTTTTTTCAACCCGGGATACAGAGCAGGAACAATCCGCTTACTCCATATGATAATCAATTACTTACAGCTGAAATAGGGCATTATCATGAAAAATTTCTGAATGAAACAGGAAGTCTTTATTTCACCGGGGAAGCTTTTGATGATTATTATGTAGGAAAAGGCTCTTCTTATCCCGACATCCATGGTTCAGTTGGTATTCTGTTTGAACAGGCAGGTGTAAAAGGTCATATGAAAGAGGTGACGGGCGGATTGCTGACCTTTCCTTTTGCCATAAGGAACCAGTTCACGGTTTCGCTTTCAACCCTTGAAGCTGGTTTTAATATGAGGAGAAAGCTCCTGGAAAATCAAAGGAATTTCTATAAAAGCGTCCTGCCTGAGGCAGATAAATTTCCCCTTAAAGCATATGTTTTCACTGAACCCTCCGACAAAAAAAGACTCTCAGAATTTATCAAAATCCTTCTGCAGCACCAGATCAAAATTTTCAGTCTTGCAAGGAATATCAGTAAAAATGGAGTGGAATACAAGGCTGGGGAAAGCTACATTATTCCCTTGAAACAACCTGAATACAGGTTTATCAGAAGTCTTTTCGAATCAGTTAACCACTTTACCGACAGCTTATTCTATGACGTATCGACCTGGGTATTGCCTATGTCATTCAATATCAGTTACTCCGGATTAAATTCCTCTAAAGAAACAGATGGATCAATGGGATCTGTTATTACCCAACCTCCTTCCGAAGCGGGAAGGTTTATTGCAACAGATGAATCATATGCTTATCTTTTTGAATGGAATGAATACCTGGCTCCGGCGGCATTATTCAGATTGCAGGATAAGGGAATTATCTGCAGAGTCTCCAGGAAAAAGTTCAGATACAATGAAGGTAGTCTGAACAAGGAGTTCTCGTACGGGACAATCATGATCCCTGCTTCAGGGCAAATTCTGAAAAATGATGAACTGGCAGAGCTCATGGCATCCACTGCCAGTGATTGCGGAATAATAATATATGGTGTCAGAACAGGTCTCACCGCTGAAGGACCGGATCTTGGAAGCAATGAACTTGCTGTTCTGAAGAAACCATCAGTTATGATGTTTGCGGGAGATGGAGTCAGCGGAAGTGATGCCGGAGAGATCTGGCACCTGATGGATACAAGGTTCAATATGCCTGTTACAATGGTTAAAGCTTCCAGGTTTTCAGGAATGGATCTGAGCCGGTATAATGTTATGATAGTGGCAGGCTTCCCGGACGTAAATCAGGCTGGCATTGACAATATAAAAAGCTGGATCCGGAACGGAGGTACGCTAATTGGTTATAAGGAAGGAAACAGGTGGTTGTCTGAAAAACAGCTTTGCAAGATTGAATTCCTTCCCTCCGACCCGGCCAAAAATATAGCTGGGATCTATGCAATGATGTTGAATGACAGCCAGTTCCAACAGATCCCCGGTTCAATTTTCGAAACTGAAATGGATCTGACCCATCCATTATGCTATGGTTATATAAGGGAAAAATTACCTGTGTTCAAATCAGGAAAATCAGTAGCAAAAAAGGATGAGAACATCTATAATAATCCGGTTTCGTATACTATAAATCCCCTGTTAAGCGGTTATTGCAGCAGCGAAAACCTTGAAAGAATTAAAGGAGCTTCGTTTGTAAGCGTCCATGGAAAAAGGATTATCTCCATCTATGATAATACTAATTTCAGGGCTATCTGGTATGGTACAAATAAGATTTTCCTGAACGCGGTCTTCTTTGGACAGATTCTCTGAAATCCGGTGCAGAATGCCGGGTGCCGGTGCCTCGGATTGTTGTCAGAAAATCATTGTTCTTACGTGAACCTGCTTGAGAGATTTCAGGTCTTTTTCAAGAAGTTGCCTTTGTTTGTCATCTCCTTTCAGTTCAAGGATAATAAGGCCTGCAGGTTCACCGAAGAAGACTTCATTAACACCAAGCCGGGTACGAATATTACAGCCATATGCCGTGAGTATTTTCTGAACCCTGGCAATAACTTCAGGACTCCTCTCCACAAGAACTCCAAGAATTTCAACACTTCCCTTCAAAGGTTTATTCAGGGTCTCGGCTTCTGAAGAAAAAAGCATTTCCCGTATTTCCACACCGCCAAGAGCTTCAAGTTCTGATTTAAGTTTAACCGATTCAGCTGTTGAATCATTAAGATGCAGAATTATGTAGGCTTCACGGCTGCACACTGAGTCTGTAACTTCATGAAAACCCAGGCGGGTAGTAATTACTGAGGCATGCCTGGTAAGAATGCCCTGGGTAAGCCCGGCTTCCTTTATCCTGTCGATGATTTTTATTCCAAGAACTTTTATCATAGTTTCCGTTTTGATCTTCTATACAATTCTGCTTTTCCATCTCCCATTCTTCGGTTCCCTATTTCCACATTTTCCTGCCACTAAGGCACCAAGACACCAAGTTTCACCAAGTTACAGGTAATTCTTCCGTCCCTCCGTCCCTTCGTCTCTTAGTCACTTCTTCGTTCCTTTCTCCCATTCACCCCTTCTCCTACTCAAAAATAAAGATCTCTCTCTCCCTGTTTAATTTTCTCAATCTTCTCTCTGGTACTTCCGGAAATGGCAGGTTCCAGCTTTTCAAGATTCTTTTCAATCACTTTCCATCCTTTTTCCACTGTATCTCCCTTTGCATAATCGCAGATATATTCTGAAAGAGTAAGTATAGCATTCGGAGTACAGAATCGCTTAATGAATCCGGGTACCGAAAACTCCATGAAATGTTCTCCCGTACGACCCATTCTGTAGCATGATGTACAGAATGAAGGCAGGTAGTCATTTTCGAGAAGCTCATCTATAACTTCCGCCAATGAGCGTGCATCACTAATCTTGAATTGTTCCCTGTTCAGATTTTGATCCTCGTTTTTCGAATCTGAATATGAGCCAAGTTCAAGTTTTGTACCTCCATCTATCTGTGAAACACCAAATTGCATAACTTCTTTTCGGACTGAAGGAGATTCACGTGCGGTAAGTATTAATCCGGTATAAGGAACAGCAAGCCTTAGAATTGCAACCAGCTTCTTGAAATCATCATCACCGGTTTCATACTTTTTATCAAGGTTCAGACTCACTGCATCTTTAATCCTCGGGAAAGATATTGTATGTGGTCCGACATTGTAACATGCTTCAAGATGGTTGGCATGGCGTACAAGTCCGAGTACCTCGAATCGCCAGTCATATAATCCGAACAATGCACCTATTCCGACATCATCGATTCCTGCTTCCTGAGCCCTGTCGAGTGCTGTAAGCCGGTATTCGTAATCTCTTTTTTTACCTCCGAGATGGTACCATTTATATGCTTCAGGATGATAAGTCTCCTGAAAGACCTGGTATGTTCCGATTCCTGATTCACCCACTGTCCTGAAGCCCTCAATATCCAGGGGAGCCGCATTGATGTTGACTCTTCGTATTTCGCCATGTCCTTTTTTGACTCCATAAACAAGCTTTACAGAATGTGCAATATATTCGGGTGAATAATCGGGATGTTCTCCATAAACCAGGATAAGCCTTTTCTGACCGTTATCTTCAAGAGCTTCCACTTCCAGTATAAGCTCCTCATCACTTAATGTCTTACGGATCGCATCTTTATTCGAAGCCCTGAATCCGCAATACTTGCAATTGTTAACGCATCTGTTTCCAACATAAAGAGGAGCAAAAAGAACAATTCTGTTGCCATATACCTTCTTTTTTAGTTCGCGTGCTCCTTCCTTGATTTCTTCTTCCAGATCAGTACCGGCAGCATTAATAAGAATAGCAGTCTCTCGGAGTGTAAGTCTCTGTTTATCAAGCGATTTAGCAATAACATCGCGCACTCTTTGCTTTTCAGGTTTTGTATTATTGATAAGATCCCATATTTCTGAGGGATCTATAAATGGCTTCATCCTCTCATCAGGGATGCTTAATTTTTCAGGAGAAAACTTCATTATAAAATTTTAAAATAATTTATACTAACATCAACTGATCCGCAAGTGAAATATTAATCGTTAACACCAAAATCAAACAACCTGTAAAGATAAACATATAAAGCTCCGGCGGAAGGAAATGTATTAAATAATATGGTGCCGGGTGCCAATGATCCAGGTTCCAGGTTCCGGGTTCCAGGTTTGGGGACTGAGAACTTTGAACCTGAAACTTGAAATCTGGAATTACATGTTGCTGAGGATTACTGAATACCGACTAATAGATTAACTCCCCAATCTCCTCCATGGCTTTATTTATTTTAAATGCTGATGAACCATCTGAGAGATTTACTGCGCCATGAATTCTTTTATGAAACATGATAATTATTTCCTTATCAGGGGATAAATCAGGTCCATTAAAAATATGAATCAAAACCTCTTTGCCTTCCGGTGTCTGATGCACAATTACCATCCCTTTCCGGTTTTTACCTTCATATTCTGAAGAAACAGCATAAATGCCGGGAGACGGAAGTATCTTGGATTCCTCAGTTATGGGGATATGGAAAAGCTCCGGAAAATCAGATGATCGCTGTGTGGGTGATTTCGCAAGTTTTCCTATAATAATATAGTAATGATCCAGATAGGCATTTGCCCTCTGAATATATCCTTCACTTATAGCCTGGCGTATCCTGGTGGAGCTCACGGTCTCATGATATACTTCCTGTTCCGGAATCTCTTCAGCCTCAAAAGAATAATTACCCTGCCATGCCCATAGTTGCTTATAATCGCCCTCCTTGTTAAATCCAAAGTGATGATTGAATCCTACAACAACAACTTTTGCATGCAATATTCCGCAAAGAAAATCCCTTACAAACTGCTCACTTGTGATCTTTGAAAATTCTCTTGTGAACTCAATTATAATAACATTATTGACACCAGCTTTCTCAAGGAGTTCAAGTTTTTCCTCCTGTGAGTTGATCAGCTTCAGATCTTTCCCCGCGGTTTCAGGGTAAAGGACTTTCCGGGGATGGGGATCAAATGTTATGAGAACCGATTCCCCATCATTTTTTTCAGCCAGCATCCTTAGTCTGGCAAGTATTGTTTTATGACCTATATGCACACCATCAAATGACCCCGTTGTTACAACAGGATTCCTGATGTTTCTCGCTTCTTCAAAGCTTCTGAAAATCTTCATGATGGAGCAGCTAGCCTGACCTGCTATCCCTTACAAAAGTATGCGACTTTTTCAATAGAAGTGATCATGTCATATTCTTCAAGATATACACCCGATGGCACATTTAAAGGAATAGTAGTAAAATTGAGTATTCCCTTAACACCGAACCTCACAGCTTCTTCTGTTATCTCTCTTGCAAAATCGGGTGGCACTGTAAGAATTGCTATCCGTATATCAAGTTCTTTTATTATCCTTTCAATATCGCTATAGGGATAGCATTTAACCCCGGAAATTACCTTATTGACTTTCTGAGGATCATTATCGAATGACGCAACAAGATTGAGCTTCGAGCGTTTTCCCTTGAAATATCCGGCAACAGCTCTTCCCAGGTTTCCTATACCAATCACGGCTACATTCATTATCTCATCTGAATCTATGATCTTTCCAATAGTATCGATAAGCTCCCTTACATCATAACCTTTCCTCAGAACACTTGAGTAACCTATCAGCATCAGGTCGCGCCGGACCTGTACTGCTGTTATGTGCAGGCGGGCAGCAAGATCGTGAGAAAAGATAAAATTTCTTTTTTCATTCAGACATTCAAGAAGAGTTCTTCTGTACTCGCTGAGCCTTTCTACTGTTTTTCCTGGTAATTTAGTCATTTTGATTCTTAGTTTAAAAATGTATGTTACAGGGTTTTATGATCTCAGGCAAAAGTTAATGATTTTTTTGGTAATCTTATTGTAAATACTGTTCCCACGTCAGGTGTACTTTCTACATTTATTGTTCCATGATTAAGTTCAATTACTTTTTTCACAATTGACAAACCCAGACCGCTTCCTGAGATATTCCTTGTTTTTTCATTCTTGATTCTCACAAATTCGGTAAAAAGGTTTTCAGTATCGTTTTTAGTAATGCCTATACCCGTATCCGTGACAATAATAATGGCATCATTATCGGAACTGTCAATTGTAATTTCAGCTTTTCCTCCGGTTTTATTATATTTTACTGCATTGGAAATAAGATTGTTAAATACTATTTCAATATCACCGGGATCAGCCATAATCGAAACATCTGATCTGATATCCATGGTGATATTCACATCCATCTGAATGGCATATGGTTGAACCGTGACAATGGCTCCTGATGCAATTTCTGCCAGATTTACTTCCTCTATTTTCTCCTCTTTCCTGTCAAGCCTTATCTTTGTAAAATCCAACAGATCCAGAATAAGGTTCCTCATTCCCTGTATTCTTTGAAGCGACCTCTCAATTGGCGCTGTATAGTCCTCGATGCGGTCTCCTGCCTGCTTTTCCTGCATCATTCTCAGATATCCTTCCAATGCATTCAGCGGCGCCTTTAACTCATGTGAAAGAACAGAGAGAAACTGGTATCTAATCTTCTTACCCTCCTGTTTCATCTTATGAGTTATCCTCTTGAGATACAATTGCTTGGTAATGTTCTCAATGCTCGACTTAAGTTCCTGTGGAGTGAACGGCTTCGGAATGAAATCAATTGCTCCGTCGCGGGTAGCTCTTATTGCAACATCGAGTGAAGCATATGAGGTTATCATCGCGACGACTATCTCGTAATTTCTTTTTCTGATATATTCAAGGACATCAACGCCCTGAATTCCGGGAAGCTTATTATCGAGAAGCAGGATATCAGGCATATCGTGTTCAAGCATGGTGATACCATCCTCGCCCGTGGCAGCATCTGAAATATCAAATGTATAATCCTCATCCATAAAGGGATAAGTTACATGAAAATTGCTCAATATCCGTGAAACACCGGAACGGATACCGGGTTCATCATCAATAACAAGTATTTTTAAAACAGCCATTTCAGATTTTTAATAGTTTCATAACCTCCTGGTCAAGCTGCTCAGGCCTAATGCCTTTTTCAAGATACATATCAGCCCTTATCCATGATTTTTCCTGTTCCGAATCGAGACTGAAAGTCATTCCTGTTTCATGCGATACTGCTGTTGCAAGAATAACAGGAACATCAGGATACTTTTTTTTTATTTTGTAACAAAGTATAAAACCGCTGTCATCACTTTCCATCATTAGATCGAATATGGCCAGATTAGGTTTAAACCGGGCAAACACCGATTCGGCTTCAGCCTGGCTTTCAACTGCCATAGTTTTGTAACCTGCTTTTTCAAGATTGAATACTGTCTGGAAGAGATAATCCGGATCATCATCGGCCACCAGTATTGTAATGTCACTTTTCTTCATTAATACAAATTTCTAAAAATTCTTTTAATCAAAGAGTTATTATGATAATTATGAGTAATTGTTATTTTAATAACATTAATTTCAGTCTAATGTTCAAGTCTGAAAATCCTCTCCCCTTCTCCCCTTCTCCCTTTCTCCCCTTCTCTTATTCACTCCTTCCTCCTTGGCAAAACTATCTGAAAGCTCGTTCCCGTCGGTCCTTTTGCCGGATCATTATTTGAATCAACAGTGATCTGCCCTTTATGCATTTTTACCACCCCATATGCTGTTGCCAGTCCCAGACCAGTTCCCTTGCCGATACTTTTTGTTGTAAAGAACGGTTCAAAGATCTTGGCCCTGTCTTCTTCCTTTATTCCTGTTCCGGTATCGCTTATTTTAATAATAATATCGCTTAGTGTATCATCCAGCTTTATGTTCACAGATCCCCCTTTGGGCATTGCATCAAATGCATTCTTAACAAGATTTGTAAGGACCTGCATCATCTGCTCGGAATCGAGCATTGCTTCCGGATTTGTAGTAAGGTCTGTTATGTCAATAGTGATATTTTTTGGAATAATGAGGCTCTCAAGACTGTGATTCACAAGCTCTTTAATACTTATAAGCTGATGATTCACCTGGTTCTTTCTTGCAAAATTCAACAAGCCGGCAACTATTTTCTTGCATCTTCCTGCCTGTTCAACAATAAGCTTAAGATCTTCCCTTACCGGATCCTCCGGTTTTGCTTCTTCAAGCAGGATATTGCTGTACATAATGACTACTCCAAGTGGATTATTCAGCTCATGGGCAATCCCGGCAGAAAGCTGACCCATGTGAGCCAGTTTCTCTGACTGTTTCAGAGCCTGCTTCATTGAGGAAAGCTTCTCATTCGATAAAGCAAGATCCTTCACCGACCTGTGAAGCTTTTCAATTGTATAAGGAAGGCACATCTCAACTTCGGCAAGGCCCCTGTTGATAGCAATGGCATGCTCGATACATGTTTCATAACCGCATGCTCCACAGTCGAGCTGGTCTTTTTTTATTTTCTTACCCATCCTGATAAGGACATCATTTATATCCTTTTCATCGGTTTCTTCAATAAGGTAATCATTATGCTTATGGCGGCATGACAGGTCCAGTTCTGAATATTCATCAAAAGATTTCTGCCAGTCCTCAATATTCATCTCCTGCATCTTTTTGCCTGCATAAGATCGTACAAGCGATCGCCTGTTATACTGCTTTCCGTTTTTTGACAGGCCCGGACCCATTATACATCCTTCACAGCAAAGGAGTTCCATGTGCTGGTTTTCTGTCAGTCCTGCTTCAAATTCCTTTAAAGCAGCCTGAAAATCGGTTCTTCCTTCTGCTGCAATAATATTGCCCGTAATAGCATTATCGCTTATCTTGGCCGTCTGGAGCAATCCCCTGGCAACGGGAAAAATTGCTCCGCGTCCGCCCATCGGCTGATCGAATTCTACAGGGTTTATATTCTCAGGAATAATTCCCTTTAATGTAAAAAGCTCCCTTAGTTCAGAATAGGTAATAGCCTCATCAATTTCACTACTCTCAGCCTTCTTGGCAACACATGGTCCTATGAAAACGATCTTCGTCTTTTTTCCATATTTTTGCCTGACTACCCTGCTCATTGCCACCATTGGTGATACAATCGGGGCAAGATTCCCGACAAGGGCAGGATGATACAGTTTTACATAATTTACTATGGAAGGGCAATCGGATGTAATATAATATCCTTTTTCTTCGGTTATCAGCTTTTTGTACCTGTCAGCAACCAGGTCAGCTCCAAATGAAACTTCACCAACATATCTGAAACCTATTTCCCTGATCATTCCGCTTAATATGCGATGATCAGGTATGTCATTGAATTCTGCCGGAAAGCTGGGTGCAATTATTGCTGCAACGTTGGAATCACTTACAAGAAGCTTCAAAACCCTGTCGGTTGTGTTCAGGAATACCTTTGCTCCCTGGCTGCACACTTTTGTACAGTTTCCGCAGGCAATACATCTTTCATCGATTACTTCAGCCTGCCCTCCGACAATGCGGATAGCCTTGGCCGGACATTCCCTTACACATGTATAGCAGGTACGGCAGAGCTCCTTAATAGTATAAACCAACATATCATTAAAGTTTGCTGATCATAATAAAACATTCCTCTTTTCGAAGTGTGTGTAAAATATTTTCTTATCAGCTATTTCACTGTTTTCCTTCAGAAGCTTTTCATAAAGATTTATACACGACAGAGATTTGCATGGCAAACTAACTGCCTCAGTATCATCAGCATTATAAACAATCTTCGACCTGTTCTTAATCTCATCTTTTGATGCATTGAAAGACAGACCTGCGCCATGGACACATCCACCGGGACATGTATTCACTTCAATAAGATCATACTTGTTGCCTGCTGCAAGGGATGCCTTTAATTTTCCAAGACCTGTCAGTCCGTCTATAACTGCTACTCTGATTTCCGTTTCTCCGATCTGCACTGCTATCTCCCTGAAGTTACCTGTAAGCCTGAGCTTTTTAAAGACATGCTTTTCAGGTTCCTTTTTCATTTTCTGAAAATAAAATGAACGGATAACTGCTTCAGCCATACCGCCTGAAACTTCCGATAGGACAGCGGCTGAACTTCTTGCCTCCATGGGTTCGTCAGCAGGTTCAGGATCAATATTCGTAACATCGATTCCATATAGCCTGATCAGTCTTGCAAGTTCTCTTACTGTAAGCACTGAATCAACATCGCTGATTCCCTTACGCATCATTCCATCGCGACGGGCTTCAAATTTCATTGCCATACAGGGAGTTGCCGAAACTGAAAAGATTTCTTCCGGTTTTAGTCCAAGCTGATCCGCAACGAGGGTTTTTACCAGCACGCCGGTGATCTGCTGAGGTGATTTTACAGTCGATAACTGGGGAATAAGGGAAGGCATGAACTGCTCAGCATATTTGACCCAGGCCGGACATGTAGAAAGATAAAGCGGTGTATCGCTTTTCTTTTCAGTTTTTTCGGATAGCTGAGCTGTGATTTCAGTTATGCATACATCTGTACCGGTACCTGTTTTGAAAACTTTATCAAAGCCTATCTTCCTGAGCACTGCATTAAGGATCTTGTCAAATTCCTTTGAATACTTCATTCCCAGCTCCTCGGCAATCCCTGAGGTTACCAGGGGGGAATATTGTATAACCTTCATAATATCAGGCTTATTCAGATATTCCTGAACTTCAGTGATTGCATGTTTTTCATGTAATGCACCTGTTGGACATACAAGTACGCATTGACCGCAATGAAGACAGGTTGAGAAGTTGAAATCCTTATCCATGGCTGCACCTACATGTGTTTCACGGCCTTTGTTAATGAAATCAAGTGATGTGGATGTAATAACCTCCTCGCATACCCTCACACATCGTCCGCAAAGGATACATTTTGACAGTTCCCTTACAATTGCAGGACTTGACTGATCGAGCCTGGGCTTGATCTTTCTGGCTCTGATTTTTCGCTCCCTTATATTCAATTCTTCAGACAGACGCTGAAGCTCACAATTACGGTTCCGGTCGCAATAGAGACAATCATCGGGGTGGTTTGAAAGCAGAAGTTCAACGATGGTTTTTCGGGCAGTAATAACCCTCGGTGAATGAGTTTTGATCTTCATCCATTCTTCTACCGGCTGAGAACATGCAGTAACCAGCCTGTCGCGTCCTTCAACCTCAACCACACACATCCTGCAGGCGCCTGTAGGAGTGAAATCCTTCATCCTGCAAAGTGTCGGTATAATAATCCCGTTACGGTTCAGTGCCGACAGGATTGTCTCTCCCTTTTCTGCCCTGATCTTCTTATTATTTACCTGGATTGTAAAAAGCATAAAAGCTATTTAACGTTTACTGCACTGAATTTACATATATCAAAACACACACCGCAGCCAATGCATTTTTCCTCAACAATGAAGAAGGGCTGAAGCCTCGTTCCATAAATCGCATTTACCGGGCATTTTGAAGCACATGCGGTACAACCGTTACATTTATCGACATTAATTGAAAAGGATCTTAATCCCCTGCAGATATTTGCTCTGCATTTCCTGTCGAATATGTGTTCTTCAAACTCATCCCGGAAATTTTTCAGAGCGCTGATAAAGGGATTGGGCGCTGACTGTCCAAGCCCGCAAAGTGAAGCATCCTTCATAACGGAAGCAATCGTTTCCAACTGCATAACACCCTTAAAGCGCTCGAGTGTTGTTCCTGACTCCTCATTCAGTGGCTTCCTTATCACACTCTCAAGTATTTCGAGCATCCTTCCGGTACCTTCACGGCATGGAATACATTTGCCGCAGCTCTCATTTCTGATGAATTCCATGTAATACCTTACCAGATCGACCATGCAGCTGTTTTCATCAATTATTACAAAACCTCCGGCTCCCATTCCAATGCCATTTTGGAACAACTCTTCATAATCTATGGTAAGATCAAGATCAGCACTGGTGATAAAAGAACCCGATGCACCCCCAAGCTGTATTGCTTTAAATTCCTTCCCCGCACGGATTCCTCCGGCAATATCATCAAGGATCGTACGGATGGGAGTTCCCATTTCCACTTCGATAACACCTGACATGCGGCCTTTTCCTGCCAGCGCAAAAACTTTTGTTCCCGGACTTTTTTCTGTTCCGATTGACTGAAACCACTCAGGACCATTCTGCATTATGAGAGGAACATTCATAAGGGTCTCAACATTATTAATAACGGTCGGTTTGCCAAATAATCCTGATGTGGTGGGATATGGTGGTTTGAGCCTTGGCATGCCCCTTTTTCCTTCGAGGGTGTTAATAAGGGCAGTCTCTTCACCACAAACAAAAGCTCCGGGCTCTTTCCTTATTATTATGTCGAGATTATATCCGCTTGAATATATATTATGTCCGAATAATCCATATTCCCTTGCCCTCTCAATTGCTTTCTCAAGCCTTTTCAAAGCGTGTTCTGAACCCGACCTCATAAATATAATTGCATTTGAAGCTCCAATGGCATATGAGGCAATGGCAATTCCTTCGATAAGTCGGTGCGGATCACTCTCAAGTATTGTCCGGTCTGTGAATGCTCCAGGATCACTTTCCTTTGCATTGCATATAAGATATCTTGAATTTGAGGATGTGTTGAGTGCATGCTTCCATTTCAGGCCTGTCGGATAGCCGCCTCCACTCCTTCCCCTGAGTCCGCTTTTTTCTATGATGCTGCAGACTTCTTCAAATGTATAATTCCTTATTGCTTTGATATATGCACGATAACCGCCTCGGGCAATGTATTCTTCTATGCTTTCAGGATCATAGCAGCCGCAGTTTTCAAGAACCACTCTCTTCTGACTGATAAAAAACGGCATAGCATCCATGAATGGGATTCCGGGCCAGAGCTCAAAACCCCTGGTACCGGTTTGTCCGGCCAGGTCATCGGCATTAATATCATTGTGAATAACTCCGTTCAGAAGGGGCTCAACTTTCTCTTCGGTGATATTCATAAAGTACAACTTATTTTTACCCGGAAGATGAATGCAGACGAGCGGTTCAAAATTTGCCGGCCCTGTACAGCCTACCATTACAAGCTCTGCCGATGATGAGTTTTCTTCCAGGTACGCTTCTATCGCGATCATGGTTTTTTCCGATCCGGCAATTATGCTGCTTGTTCCCGATGAAAGGTAAATAATAGGATGATCAGGCTTTTCGTGCCTGATTTTCTGCAATACTTTTTCAGTTTCAGACGAGATTGTATCTGATTCAAGCAAAAGAACCCTCTCTATGAGATATGTTTTTAGATCTTCCATTCTGTAAATCTCACAGAATTAATCGTTTTCAATTATATACTTTAATTTCTTTACAAGCTCCGGAAGCTGATCTGCTTTAATATGGGTATGGTACTCACCGTTGACATTCAATACAGGACCATTATTGCAGCCGCCCATACAGGAAACAATTTCATAGCTGAGACTTCCATCCCTGCTGGTTTGGCCGGGTTGTATGCCTGTCAACTCCTTTATCTGGTTAATTATTGCCTGTGAACCATTCAGGAAACATGAGGTGCCATGACAGATCTGAATATGTATCCTGCCCGAGGGGAAGAATCTGAATTTATCATAAAATGTTGCAAGACCGTAGATTTTTGTAGTGCTTAATCCAAGGAAATTTCCTGTTCTGACAATTGATTCTTCAGAAATAAATCCGTTATTTTCCTGGATTTCCTGTAGTAATGGAATGAGATCCTCGCGTTTTCCCGGCTTGTATTTTTTGAATATAAATTCAAGATCCTTATTCATTCATATAAAATTTAAATAAAGAACACAAACAAAGATAAATTTTTTTATTGTTAATAAATAAACATTGTTAATTAAATAACAATAATTGACTAATATCATGTTTCGCTGTATCTGGCTGTATCCCAATTTATTATAATTAACAAAACAACCATCCGGACTGCTATTGGCTTAATATTTTACACCTTACAGAGATAGATAGTCTTTAAAAAGTGGAATCAGAGCCTTAAAAGAATGGTTTGAACCGTAATAATAAAAGTATTACTTTTGAAGTATTGTTTATTTGTGAACAGTAAATATAATGGCTCAAAGAATTGAAATGCATATTTGTCTTGGCAGTTCCTGTTTTTCAAGGGGGAATAAAGACGTTGTAATGTTTATCAAGGATTATCTCAGGAAAAATCATCTCGACGATAAAGTAATTTTCAAAGGGGCCCGTTGCATGGGACATTGCAGCAATGGACCCAATCTTATTGTTAACGGAACAACTATAGAAGGAGTAACTATATCCAAAATTGAGAGTATACTGGAAAAAGAATTCGCCAGGTTCATTCAAACATCATAGTTTACTTATATGACAGACAGAAAACCTGTACTCTATATAAATGATGAAAAATGCAGAAATTCATATTCCTGCGTACGTGTTTGCCCTGTAAATGCAATTGAGGTAAAGCCCCAGAGGCCCCATCCTTATATACTTCCGGAGAGATGTATCGGATGCGGATTATGTTATGTATCGTGTACTCCTCATGCTATTAATTTCCGCGATTCAAAGAAAGATGTCCGGAATCTCCTGGCATCAGAAAGAAAAACCGCAGCACTTATTGAACCGAGCATTGCTTCGGAATTTGATGATATAACCGATTACAGGAAATTCGTGGCCATGATCAGGGCTCTTGGGTTTGATTATGTTCATGAGGTCTCTTTCGGAGTTGATCTGATCGCAGCAGCATATGCCAGACTTTTCAGAAAAGCGGAAGGAAAGTACCTGATAACAGGTAATTGTCCGTCAATTGTAAAGCTCATTGAAAAGTTCCATCCCGAGCTTGTTCCGAATCTTGCCCCTCTTGTTACTCCAATGATAGCAACGGCAATGGTCGTCAAGGAAATTTATGGTCCTGAAGTTGCAGCGGTTCAGATTGGTCCGTGCATCGACGCCAAGGATGAAGCTCTTAATTACAATTCAGGAAAGCTTGTTGACGGTGTTCTTACTTTTGTTGAACTCCGGCAAATGTTTGATGAGAGCAAGATACAGGAGAGACTTGTAAAAATGTCTGATTTCGATCCTCCCCATGGAAACTGGGGCGCTCTATACCCTCTTCCCCCGGGCATAATACAGGCAGGAGGAATCAAGCGCGACATGGTTTCAAGCAGCGTAATAACAGCTTCGGGAAAAGAGGAAATACTGGAGGCGATAAATGACTTCGATAAATATATCGACACAATACAGCATCATTTCAATCTTTTCTTCTGCCATGGCTGCCTTCTTGGTCCGGGAATGCAGCAGCACAGCCAGCGTTTCAGAAGAAGATCGCTTGTAAGGCATTATGCTGAAAAAAGAGTCGGAAAGCTCGACAAGAAAATCTGGGAAAATGATATGCTGAAATGGTCAAAACTCGACTATTCAAGAACCTATAAAGCTGATGACCAAAGAATTCCGCAACCACCTGAAGAGGCTGTTAACGAAGTACTTAAGATCATAGGAAAAGACAATCCTGATGAAGAGATAAATTGCGGCGCCTGCGGATATCTCTCATGCCGCGATTTTGCCTCGACGGTAGCCAAAGGCCTTGCAATTCCTGAAATGTGCCATACATTTAATCTCCGTAACAAGCAGGAGTACATTGAAACACTCAGGCAGACAAACAGGAAGCTGGCCGATACGAAAAAAGCCCTGAAAGATTCAGAAGAGCTGGCAAGAAGGGAAAAGGAAATTGCACAGAGCGCTTCCGACATGATGAACAATATGCTTGAGAAGTTACCAACAGGTGTCGTCATTGTTGATAATTACCTGAAAATTCTTCATTCAAACCGGAGCTTCATTAATATAATAGGAGAAGATGCAAAAGCAATTTCGGATGTCATACCAGGACTGGCAGGAGCAGATATAAAAACTCTCATACCATTCAATGTATACAATATGTTCACTTTTGTCATAAAGGAAGATGAACCGGTTGTAAGCAAGGATGTGCATTTTGAGGATAAGATGCTCAACATATCGATCTTTCCCATTAAAAAGAATAAGATGTGCGGGGCCATCATCCGCGACCTGTATTCACCTGAAGTACAGGGTGAAGAAGTCACAAGCAGGGTAAGCGAAGTAATTGAGAAAAACCTTGAGATGGTCCAGAAGATAGGATTTCTCCTCGGGGAAGGCGCTTCTGAAACAGAACAGATGCTTAATTCGATCATTGAATCATACAAAACAAAAAAAGACAGTCTGAAAAACAAAACCAATTGACCTTGCAGTGAACCGCGATTTTTTTATTGAGGTAAACAGTCAACAGAGAAACCACGATGGCGAAAGGATCTGCGGGGACGTTTTTCTTTACCGGTATGTCAAGGAAGAAGACAGGGTCATAGCAGTGCTGTCCGATGGTATGGGGCATGGCGTAAAGGCAAATATTCTCGCAACACTTACTTCAACAATGGCTTTGAGCTTCACAAGGGAGCATAAGGAAGTAGACAGGATAGCCGAGATAATAATGAATACTCTCCCGGTGTGCAGCGAGAGAAAAATAAGCTATTCCACATTTACCATAGTTGATATTGAGAGCCGCGGACGGGCAACAATCCTTGAATATGATAATCCTTCAACAATAATTCTTCGGGGTAACCAGATATATGATCCGTCGTGGAAGAAAGTAATTCTTGAAAAAGGCAAACATGCAGGAAAAGTATTGAAAACATGTTCTTTTATGCCGGAAAAAGAAGACAGGATAATTTTTTGCTCTGATGGCGTATCGCAAAGCGGGATGGGAAGCGAGCCATTTCCATTCGGGTGGGAAAGAGATAACCTGGCAACGTATGCAGCATCGCTGGTCAGCAGCGAAGCGTCAATCTCAGCCATAATGCTTGCAGGAAAGATAGTAACGATGGCTCATAAGAACGACAGCTACAAGGCCAGGGACGACATAAGCTGTGCTGTTATTTATTTCCGGGAACCAAGGAAACTGCTTGTCTGCACTGGACCACCATATGAAAAGGATAAAGATAAAGATCTGTCTGCCAAGGTATTAGGATACAAGGGAAAGGTCATACTCTCAGGAGGTACAACTGCCGACATTGTGGCAAGGGAGCTGAACCGCAAGGTTGTAGATGAACTTATATTTGAAGATCCTGAACTTCCGCCTGAAAGCTTTCTTGAAGGCATAGATCTTGTGACAGAAGGAATTCTCACCCTTCAGAAGGTAAATGAAATCCTGAAAACCTACAATAACAGCGTCAGGCTTGGAAAAGGGCCGGCAGACAAAATTGTAAGGCTTCTGATGGAAAGTGATGAAATACACTTTATTATAGGTACCCGTATCAACATCGCACATCAGGATCCAAACCTGCCGGTCGATCTTGAGATAAGAAGGACTGTAGTAAAGCGTATTGCAAGGCTGCTTGAAGAGAAGTGGCTGAAGAAAGTGACGTTTGAATATATCTGATACCTGATCTGGTCTCTCTCAGTCTCTTAGTCTCTTAGTCCCTTAGTCCCTTAGTCTCGTTAGTCCCCATTTTCAAAACACTCCAGTGTCTTTTTGAAAAGCAGCGGCTGAATATCCGGATGTGTATTCTCCTCCGGAATATCTTTGCAAAGCATTACCTCAGCAATTTCTGAAATATCCGGTATGCAACCAATTTCCGTTATCTCCGCAAAGTAAAGCCTACCCCACCCTGTTGCTTTATGTTTATATACTGAATACGTTGCAATCCGTTTAATATCGAATTTTGTGGCCCCGGTCTCTTCCATCAACTCCCTGCTTGCAGCCTCATCGGAGGTTTCCCCTTTTTCTATGTGACCTCCAGCAATTTCCCATGTGGTTCGGGCGTGATGCCGCACAAAGATCCACCTATTATAGAACTTCGCAGATATAACAGAATATGTAAAGGGTTCATCCGGTTCAAATAATGGGTCATAGAATTTTACTACTGTCATGGAATTTTCGTTTAAAGTCCTATTTACAAGATTAGTAAGGATAATCAATAATTAAGTACTTTTATAAAATATTTTTTTCCAATGATATTATTCCTTTTTCTGATCATAGCAGAAATTTTAACACCGGTAGTTTTCCGGCAGCATTTTTATAAGTTAGCAAGGATAAAATACTATGTTTTCATAGTATTTCATGTGATCCTCAGTATGTGGCTTTGGATACTTTTCTTTGAAATAATTTCCTTTAAAAGCTTCTTCGATTCTCCTCAAAACATATGGATGATCATGAATATGGCAGGAATGATTTCCGCAGTACTCTTTCCTCGTATTATCCTTATTATCATACATTTTACAGGAGCATTCATCAGAAGAAAAGATGGGTCTCATATAAGGTGGATGACAACAACAGGCATTGTTATCACAATGTTGATTTTTACAATAATAGCACTGAGTACTCTTATCGGAAGATTTAATTTTAAAACAGAGAATGTTGCCATTGAGGTTAAAGGATTGCATAAAGATCTGGAAGGTTTAAGAATAGTGCAGATCTCGGACCTGCACCTTTCATGTTTCCATCATCACAGGCATCTTTTGAAGAATGTGATGGATCAGATCAATGAGTACGAGCCTGACATTATTATTAATACCGGTGACTTCGTCACATTCGGTTGGAGAGAATTTTCAGGGTTTGATACTATACTTTCAACTGCAGTAAGCAGGTATGGGAATTTTGCTATCAGGGGCAATCATGATGCCGGCACTTATCATCCCGATTATACTGAGGCTGACCTGGAAAATAATGTACTGAATATTGACAGGCTGATAAAGAAATCGGGATATACGGTACTTAATGATGAATTTGTCAAAGTTAATATCGGAAATGCAAAACTGGCTATGATTGGAGTGATGACAGCAGGCAGGTATCCTGATATTATGCATGGTGATATTAATAAAGCAATATCAGGGCTGGATAGCGTCGATCTGAAAATTCTTCTCAGTCATGATCCTAATCACTGGGAGGAAAAAGTAGTTGGAAGGACCGACATTGATATTACTTTTTCCGGACATACCCATGGAATGCAGATGGGCATACTTACAGAGAAGTTTAAATGGAGTCCTGCAAAATATTTCTATCCCAACTGGAATGGACTTTATGCTGAAGGAGACCAGCAACAATATGTGAATCGCGGGCTTGGAGTTCTGGCAATACCTTTCCGGATATGGATGCCCCCGGAGATAACTGTGATTACATTGAAAGGGGAATGAAAACACTTTAAAACATCACTGTTTTTCACTACCTTGCATTTGCAAATCGTACCTGCTATGAAAAAAATTCTACTATTATCTGCTGCCATTTTGATGGTCGCATTCTCATGTAAGAAAGAAACCACTCAATGGATCAGGATCAACCAGCTCGGATACCGTACAAAGGATGTCAAGGTCGCAGTTCTTATGAGCAAGGAAAAACTTGATCTCAAGTCATTTCATCTGGTTGATGTTGAAACGGGAGAAGTGGCAAAGACTTTTCAGAATGTTGAAAAAGCAACTTCCCTCGATCAGTTTGTCAGTTGTTACAGACTGCCATTCAGTGAGATTACAAAAGAAGGTGCATATCGGATAGACGCAGGGGATGCTTCTTCACCCGAATTCCGTGTTGCAGACAATGTGTATGATGGAACGGCCGATTTCCTTCTGAAATATATGAGACAGCAACGATGTGGATTTAATCCTTATATAAACGATTCATGCCACACCGCCGACGGTTATGAAATTTACGATCCGGATTCCGATTCCTCTCATATTGATGTCAGGGGAGGATGGCACGATGCTGCAGATTATCTTCAGTATGTGGCAACTTCGGCAAATGCAACATACCAGATGCTCTTTGCTTATTCTGAGAACCCCGGATCATTCGGTGATGAATATCAGCCAAACGGCCTGCCGGGATCAGACGGGGTAGCTGATGTGGTTAACGAAAGCATTTGGGGGCTTGAATGGCTTATGAGAATGAATCCGGGACCGGAACAAATGTATAATCAGATTGCTGATGACCGTGATCATATCGGATTCAGGTATCCGAACCAGGATACTGCAAATTACGGAAAGGGAAAAGAACGGCCGGTTTATTTTTGCACCGGAGAACCTCAGGGCCTGTTCGGTCATAAGAACAGGGCAACTGGAATTGCATCCACAGCAGGAAAGTTTGCGTCAGCCTTTGCAAAAGGGTCTGAAGTCTATAAAAAGACCAATCCTGAATTTGCTTCAACTCTAAAAGAGAAAGCAATTGCGGCATTTGAATTCGGTCTGAAGCATCCCGGTGCATGTCAGACTGCTCCGGGAACAGCCCCATACTTCTATGAGGAAGATAACTGGGTTGACGACATGGAACTTGCTGCTATTGAACTTTACAATTTAACGGGTAAAACAGATTATCTCGATCATGCAGTCGGATTCGGACGTAAAGAACTCATCACACCATGGATCGGGAGCGATACTGCATTGCACTACCAATGGTATCCTTTTGTGAACATGGGACATCCCGGAATTGCCAGGCAACAGGTTAATTTGAATGAAAATGAGTTTGGCGGGTATATGAAAAAGGGCCTTGAACTGACACAGATGAAAGCTGTGAAAAATCCATTCCTCATTGGTGTACCATTTATATGGTGCTCCAATAATCTTGTCGCCGGTATACTTACACAGGCTCATCTGTACGCTGAAATTACAGGCGACGATACCTATGCTGAGCTTGAAGCTGCTCACCGCGACTGGCTATTTGGATGCAATCCATGGGGAACAAGCATGATAGTTGGCCTCCCTGAAAACGGTGACTATCCTGAAAAAACACATTCCTCGTATGTTGCTAAGGGAGAACAGGTTCCAGGCGGCCTTGTTGACGGACCTGTATACGCGACTATCTTCCGTTCGCACAGCAAATACATAACGATGTCGGAAGAAGATTCTTATTCCGGTTTCCAGACAGGAATGGCAAATTATCATGATGCCATTTCAGATTATACAAGTAATGAATGTACTATGGATGGAACCGCATGCCTTGTCTATTATCTGTCTGCAATGCAATCAGGAAATGGATTCCCGCGGAAAAAGGTTATAACCATGAATAATGGTGGAATTGTCAGAATGGATACCACAAAAAAAAATATCTGGCTCTGCTTCACGGCTCATGAATTTACAGACGGCTTTGAGCACATCACAAATGTTCTGGCAGATCATAATGCAAAAGCCTCTTTTTTTTTAACCGGTGATTTTTACCGTACAAAAGATTTTAAAAAGATAATAGAAAGGTTAAAAGCTGACGGTCATTACATCGGGGCGCATTCAGATAAACATCTTCTTTATTGTTCCTGGGAAAAAAGAGACTCGCTGCTTTTGACTAAAGAAGAGTTTTTAAAAGATCTTGAAAATAATTACAGGGAAATGGAAAAGCACGGGATTCCTAAAGACAAAGCCCTTGTCTTTCTTCCTCCGTATGAATGGTATAATGACAGCATTTCAAAATGGACAAATCAATTTGGCCTTACGCTTGTCAATAATTCATCGGGAACCATTACAAACCAGGACTGGACAGTGCCTGACGGCAAGACTTATTACTCAAGCGATTTCCTCATGAACAACTTTCTGACTTACGAAAAAGAAAAAGGATTAAATGGTTATATCCTGTTAATTCATCCGGGAACTGATCCGCGGAGAACAGATAAATTCTATCTTCGTCTTGACTCTATTTTGAGTTATCTCGAAAATAAAGATTACACTTTTCATTCATTTTACGAACTTAATTAATTGATTAACTGATTATTAATACACCTTGAAAGAGCAGGGCATACGACAGACAGAGGGGATCGAATTCAAGGTTGTTTACTCTAAACGGAGAAGCCTGGGAATAAGCGTACTTCCCGATTCTACGGTGATCGTCCGGGTTCCCAACAGGACCTCCGACAAAACAATAAACAGGATTGTAAGTGAGAAAGCCGCCTGGATAATCAAACACCGCGACAATTACAGGAGCAGGATCAACAGCAAATCCACGAGAGGATATGTTAATGGTGAAAACCATCCTTTCCGTGGCAATGAGTCGGTCCTGAAAATTGAAAAAACAAAAAAGCCATATGTAAGGTTTACAGACCACACCATTGAACTCGGACTTGAAAAAACAGAAGATCCGAAGGTCATTAAGAAATTGCTCTACCAGGGTTATAAAAATGAGGCAATGGTCCTTTTTCCGGAAATGCTGGAAAATACCCTGGAAAAGTTTGAAAATCAGATGTTTCGTCCCGCCGGACTCGTTATCCGAACAATGAAACGAAGATGGGGAAGCTGCTCCAATAAAGGAATAATAACTTTAAGCACGGAACTCATTAAACTTCCTGATCTTTTTATTGAATATGTTATTCTACATGAGTTATGCCACCTGAAGCACCATAATCATGGCTCGGGTTATTACAAGCTGCTAAGTGAGCTCTTCCCGGAGTGGAAAAGCGTAAGAAAGGAAATGAGGAATCATCTGGTAAGCTGAACGTTCATTCTGAAAAGTATTCTCAAAGCTTAAAAATCAATTAACAACAAACTGGTGTATTCTGCAGGCATTTCCTGTACTTTCCTTATTTTTTTCTGCAGAGGTCCTGAGTATTAATTTGTGTCTCCCATTTTCAAGTTCATCATCGAGCATAATCAGCCATGGAAGGTGCAATTGAGTACTCCATTTTGTAAACTGATCAACCGACCTGAACTCCGATCCGTCGATACTGAATTCAACTATTCCGGCATCAGGTCCTGAAGTGACAAATATACCTATTGCAGTTCCTCTGAATGAAAGTTCAAGTGAAGCTCCTGGTTGTGTGGCTTCAAGAACAGGGACATCCGCGAATCCTTCACGGACAGGCACATCATGACCCGGTCTCCATTTTTCAACTATTTTCCAACCGTATTTAGTCTTTGCATCGCTTAAAGGTAAATAATGCCCATTAATATAAGAATTCTTATCATATAATTGTGGTAAAAGATGGCCTTTCTGCTGTTCTGCCACAGGCTCTTTCCACGAAGTATCAAAAAAATATTTGATGGTCCTGAAATATAATTTCTGCCCGAATTCTGTAGGATGAAGGTTTACAAAATCGTCCCTCCAGGTGAATTCTCCGTTTAGTACCCTGTCATTTACTTCTTTTGCAAGGTTTATTGAAGATATGTTGTAATGCTCTGCAACCTTCTCATGCTGCAGAATTACCTCTGGTATTCTCTCATTATTATAATCCGCCATCTTATCCTGATCAGCGAAATGCATCATGACTACATCCATGTATGGATTGGATTTAATTGCATGATACACAATACCTTCCATTCCCCTGAGTTGCTGAACAGCAGGAACTTCATTAGTTGCATCATTAACTGCAGCCTCCTCAAAAAGTAAATCTACTGGTCCTTTGGATAACACATCGCGGTCTAACCTCATGGCACCCGGCACTGAACCAAGAGAAGGTATCCCTGCATTTATGAATTCAAATTCAGTTACAGGAAAACGTTCTTTAAGGTAATTGCATACCATATCACGCCAACCCGGATTCCAGGTAATTGATCCGCCGAGAAATGCAACTCTCCCTTTTCCGGACTTTTCAAATTTTATACGGCAATTGTCAATATTCCCCCTGAAGCTTATAGCCATTTTAGATTCGACAGGTTCAGGTTCACCGAGTAATTCGGGAGATGTATTTGACAGTATGAAGTGAACAATGGGATCAGGATCTTTCAGACTATGCGGATGATGCCCGGTACCTTCCTTTAAAATAATCTTTATATCTCCGCCAGCTTCCTTGTAAGTCTTTTCGAGAGCATAGGTATTCTCATCAACCGGAACTATCTCATCTGTTGCGCCGCATACATGCAGAACCGGAATCTTTGCCTCAGCAAGCTTCCGGCAGTTGAAAACAGGCATTCCCCTGAAATCATCAACAGTTTCTTCTGTAAGACCATACGCCTGAAGGTGCTGCTGCCAGTCTGATCCGGAGCCAATACCTTTTCCCTTTCCGCCCGGCCAGCTCCTGATATCACATACAGGTGCATCGGCATAAATGCATGCCACCTTACCCGGATTTTCTGATCCCCAGTTATAAACGTACAGTCCTCCCCTGCTGAAACCTTCCAGTACTGCCCTGCTGTTCAGATCATATACATTGACCAGGTAATCATAAAAATGATTCCACAGCATTACAGCTTGCTGATTACCGCAAAATTCGGCAGCATCAATATAAACAACATGAAAGCCCTTTTCAAGCAAAGCGATCTCGGTCTGTGGTTCATGTCCCCAGAAACGTGCCCGCCATATCCAGTGACGCTGTTTTTCTGCATTTTCAGGAAAAACCACTTTTGCATCATGACCCTCAAATCTGAATTCAAGGCATTTAAAACCATGATACAGAGT
>JBBQJD010000035.1:0-33685 GCA_038325595.1 Bacteroidales bacterium
CACAAACCGGACCGGCTGTCAGGAATGATCAGGTAACAATCGAAAAACATCTTGAATTATTATCCTTTTCTCCCGATATGCAGAAAATATATAATGAAATAACCAGGTCAATAATTCAATATGACTATCGGCAATCAATAACCCTTTCCCGTTTCCCCCAGGGGGGAAAAGCCTGCCTTGGTGCTCCTTCCCCCGTGGGGGAAGGTTGGGAAGGGGGTCATAACTATTCAACAATTATCATTTTATTCATGATTCCCGATACTCATATAATTCAATACCATAATAAGTCGTAACTGATGGCTAATTTCAAAGAAGATTTACTGAAAGTAAAGGCATTTGTTTTTGATATCGACGGAGTACTGTCGCAACAAACAATAGGTCTGAGTGTTTTTGGCGTGCCGAACAGGACAATTAATCTCCGGGATGGTTATGCCCTTCAGCTTGCAGTTAAAAAAGGTTATCCCGTTGGCGTGATATCAGGATGCAAGTCCAAAGAATATCAAAAAAGATTAAAGCTTCTGGGTGTGGTTGATATATATCTTAACAGCCGGTCGAAGCTTGAACATTTTAATACATTTCTTAATAAACATAATCTCGTTAAATCAGATGTGCTTTTCATGGGTGATGATATTCCTGATTTTAAAGTTATGAGAGAAGCCGGTATCCCTGTTTGTCCAGCTGATGCCGATAGTGAAATCAGGCAGATATCTTCCTATGTATCAGATAAAAAAGGGGGAGAAGGCTGTGTAAGAGATGTCATAGAACAGGTTCTTAGATTAAATAATAAGTGGATGGATTCTGATGCATTTACATGGTAAAAATGAAAGAATTTCTTGATCTTGTCAGGTGGAAAAATCTTGTCATTGTAGTACTTACAATGGTGCTTATGAGGTATGCCGTAATCGAACCCATACTCAATAAGATAGGAGCCTATATGAAAGACGGCTCCGCTGATGCTGTCGCCATGATGCTTCAATTTCCCTGGTATGATTTCGTCATCCTGGTTGCCGCAACGGTATCTATAACTGCAGGAGGATATGTGATAAACGATTATTTTGATATTAAGACTGATCTCATAAACAGGGGAAAGGTAATTGTCGGAACAAAAATCCCTAGGCGAAAAGCAATAATGTGGCATTATATTCTCAATATAATGGGTGTGGGAGCCGGATTTTATATCTCATGGAAAGCCGGATATCTGCTCCTGGGAATCCTTTTCCTGATTGTATCCGGATTACTGTATTTTTATTCGGCAAGCTACAAGAGGCAATTCCTTGTGGGCAATATAATCGTAGCTATCCTGACTGCCCTTGTTCCGATGCTGGTAGTTTTTTATGAATGGCCGGCACTGTACAGGTATTATGCTTTAAATGCTGTTTCCATACCTGAGTTCAATGTGATCTTCTACTGGGTCGGAGGATTTGCTCTTTTTGCCTTTTTAACTACTCTCACCAGGGAAATAGTAAAGGATATTGAAGATTTTGAGGGCGATATTGCTTATGGAAGGAATACAGTCCCTGTTGTCATAGGAATCCTTAATGCCAAAATTGCATCAGGAGCTCTGATAGTAATAACTTTGGCTTTTCTGTATGCAATATGGTATTTCTTTGTTCAGGATACAATTACTCTTATCTATATTTCTCTGGCGGTAACAGTACCTCTGCTCTTTGCCCTGAGATTGCTGGTAATAAGCCAGACTAAAAAACAGATACACAGTACCAGCAACCTGATTAAAATAGTAATGCTTACAGGTATCCTGTACTCTGTCGTGGTAAAAATAATACTTACCTGGAACCTTTATTAAGATGGTTATCGAAGGAATAAATAACTTCAGGATAATCCTGGCTTCACGTTCTCCCCGCAGGAAGCAGTTGCTTGCCGGGTTGGGAATAAAATTTGAAGTGGCAGTAAGGGAGTATGATGAGTCATATCCGGAAAACATAGGCGGAGAAGAAATTGCCAGGCATGTTGCACACGAAAAAGCATTGTTATTTAAAGATGAAATATCTGATAACGATATAGTTATCGCTGCTGATACAATTGTCTGGTGCAACAATAAAGTGCTTGGCAAACCGACAGATTATGAAGATGCTTTGCGAATTCTGAAAGAAATTTCAGGAAGAACACATGAAGTCATAACAGGTGTATCTATTTTATCATTGATGAAAGAAACGCTGTTTTCAGTTTCAACAAAAGTGACTTTTGAAGAACTTTCTGACGAAGAAATAAGTTTCTATGTTAAAAAATATAAGCCATTTGATAAAGCAGGCGCATATGGAATACAGGAGTGGATTGGCATTGCAGCCTGCAGTAATATTGAAGGTTCGTATTTTAATGTGATGGGATTGCCGGTGCAGAAACTCTATAAAGAACTTCAGAACTTTATATTATAAGAAAACAATAAGATAAAAGTTAAATCATGAAGAACTGTCACAGAGGAACACGGAGTAGACACAGAGAACCACAGAGATAATAAATCAGATAACTCTGTGTAACTCTGTGATTCCTCTGTGCAACTCTGTGTAAGTTCTTAAAAAAATACTTATTCAATTTTGTCAAAGCAATTTAGATATGAAAAACACACTATTAAGTTTATGTCTTTTACTGACCTGGATTTTTACGCCTACTCTTCAGGCTGATGAAGGCATGTGGATACCTCTCCTGATTGAAAAGTACAATATAAAACTGATGCAGGAGAAAGGTTTTAAGCTTACTGCTGAAGATATCTACAGTGTGAACCAGGCAAGCATGAAGGATGCTGTACTCCAGTTCGGAGGAGGTTGCACCGGGGAACTTATATCTTCTCAGGGCCTTCTTATTACCAATCATCATTGCGGTTTCAGTCAGATACAGAGGCATTCTTCCCTCGAGCATGATTATATAACAAATGGTTTCTGGGCAATGTCAGCTCAGGAAGAACTCGCGTGTCCCGGCCTTACTATAACTATCCTTAAATGGATGGAAGACGTGACTGAGCAGGTGTTAAACGGAGTTACAGATGATCTGGATGTTTCTGAACGTGATGAGAGAATCAGAAATAATATGACAATGATTCAGAAAAAGGCTGTTGATGGTAATAATTACAGGGCAAGCGTAATACCATTTTTTATGGGTAATCAGTACTTCCTCTTTGTTAATGAGACTTTCAGGGATGTTCGTCTCGTAGGTGCTCCTCCCTCAGCAATTGGTAAATTCGGCGGTGATACGGATAATTGGGTATGGCCAAGACACACCGGAGATTTTTCTCTTTTCAGGGTGTACGCTGATAAAGACAATAAACCTGCTGAATATTCAGAGGATAACATTCCCTACAAACCGGCATATTCATTTCCTCTTTCCTTAAAAGGGGTAAAGGAAGGTGATTTTACCATGGTATTTGGATATCCGGGTTCAACTTCAGAGTACGTGCCTTCCTACCATATTGATATGTTCAAAAATTATATCAATCCCAAAATAATTGATATAAGAACAAGAAAAATTGAGATAATCAATGAGGGTATGAATTCAGATCCTTTGGTAAGAATTCAATATTCGTCGAAGGTGGCGGGCATATCGAATGCCTGGAAGAAATGGATCGGTGAAATACAGGGACTGGAAAAAATGAATACTATCAGTAAAAAGCAGGAATGTGAAGCAAGGCTGACTGAATGGATTAAGAATAACGAGGATAACCGATTGAAATACAACAACATCCTTCCATCGTATAAGAATTTGTATGAAGACCTGAAAGTTTACAACCTGGTTAGCTATTATACCTCTGAAGCCATATTTGGTGTGGAAGCAATAAACTTTTCCGGAGTTATCAGATCTTTAATTGGATTATATGAAAAGAAATCTTCTGCAGAAATGATTGCGGCAGAAAAAGAAAATCTGATTGCTGCTTCAAAGGGCTTTTTTAAAAATTACAACCAGGACATAGATAAAAAGCTTTTTGTTGCATTGATGAAGATGTATGATGAAAACCTTGATCAGGAATGGCACACTCCGGAGTTTACCAGGTTAAAGAATTCAGTTAAAGGAAATTTCGATGGAGTTGCTGACAAAATTTATGGTAAATCCATTTTTACGGATGAGATCCGGTTTAATTCCTTCATTAAAGGATTCATTGCAAAATCAGTTAATAAGGTCAAAAAAGACCCTCTCTACAGGCTTTCCACTGATGCAGGTAATTTCATCAGTTTGAAGGTCAGACCCGAATTAAGCAGGCTGAGCCTTGAGATTCAAAAGCTCAATAAAGATTACATGACTGCCCAGATGGAATTTGAAAAGGACCGTGTTTTTTATCCCGATGCTAATTCTACATTAAGGGTGTCGTATGGAACTGTAAAAGGATATTTCTCAAGAGATGCTGTATATTACACTCATTATACAACAGTTAAAGGAATTATTGAAAAAGATAATCCGGAAATTTACGATTACGATGTTCCTGACAGATTGAAGGAACTCTATGTAAATAAGGACTTTGGAAGATATACACAGAATGGGGAAGTGCCTGTCTGCTTTGTTGCAAACAATCACACAACAGGAGGCAATTCCGGTAGTCCTGTAATAAATGCCGAGGGACATCTTATCGGGATAAACTTTGACCGGGCATGGGAAGGAGTTGCCAGCGACATGGCATATAATCCTGAACAAAGCCGTAATATCAGCCTAGATATCAGGTATGTACTTTTCATCATCGATAAATTTGCGGGTGCAGGATATCTTCTGGACGAAATGCAAATAATTGAATAGTTCTACATAACTCGAAATATATTCAAAAACTTACACAGAGCAACACAGAGAAGGCACAGAGTTTCACAGAGTGTAACTCTGTGTAACTATTTTGAGTTAAAAACTTACACGGTGAACCACAAGGATCACGGAGAAAATCAGAACCGTATTGTATACTTCACTTTTACCCTTGCCTCATAAACCTCAGCCCTGAATCTCTCCAGCGGATCAATAAGCGGTGAATTGAATGTAAGGAAAATCTCTTTGCCGGGTTTGATTATCCATTGAAATCTCGATTGCCAACCGATCATTTCAGACTGGTTTTCATACTGTGCATAATTATACCAGGTCAGGTTCGGACTGAACATGAAATTAAGATTTACACGATAAATCTGCGTTATAAAATCTCCCTCAGGAAGGTAAACCCATCTTCTGTCCGATTCGAAGCCTATATATAATGGTACTGCTACTTTGTAACCTGTCTGGATGAGCCAGTCATTACGCCTGCCGGAATAAAATGATCCAAAACCCAGACGTGTAGCCATCCAGAAGTTTCTCCTCTTGGCCGAGTTAAGTAAAATTGAATGCCGCCAGAAATCATAATCATCAGCCGGTATGATGAAATTTCCAAAAATTGCAAAATCATTTTCGAGCACATCAAACTGATATTGGGAAGATAATGTAATTTTATCTCCGCTCAGGAATATTATATCAGCAAGGTTGAGATCTATCTGTGAAGTCTCAAGTCCACCATTTTTAAGATTTGAGATAAAAGAATACCTGAGTCCGGTTTTAACCTGCATGATGGGGGAGTTTTTTGGCCTCGGTCCTAAACCGATACCACCATAAAAGTTCCTTATATTTTTCCTTGGTATAAATCCCAGCCCTGGTCTGAAATCCTCACCAATCTGAAGATAACCAACCCGGAAATTAAAGAAGTCATTCGGATAACTTACCTCAGTGCCGAATGAAAGGTCATTTCCATGCAATCCCGTTGTAAATGATTTTAAACCATAGAGGTTATATGCAATATTTTTATTGCCTGATATCTGTGAACTTGCCAGCCTGAGATCGATTCCTGCAAGTGAATTTTCAGCTTCTGAAAATGAATTTCCGTTTGTGCCGATCACCCCCAGTGAAGACTGCTTGCCAAAGTTTTTTGAAATTCTTCCTACTGTATAACCCGGATTATCCCATTGATTATCATCTTTAATATGCAGAACGCCAAGATTCCAGTCTCCTATTTTTCCTGTAAATTTTCCTCCGTATCTGATAGAGACCGGATTCCCGAGTGAATCCAGTCCTATTTTTCTTGAAAAGAATGGGATCATCTGTGTATTCTGTGGATTATCAGCATCTCCGTTAATTCCGAAAGTGAAAAAGTTTGATCCGTCTAGGAAGAAGTCCCTTTTTTCAGGGAAGAAAAGGCTGAATCGTGTAAGATTGATCTGTTTTTCGTCAACTTCTGTCTGGGCAAAATCCGTATTGATGGTTAAAGCTGCTTTCAGGGATGGTGTTATATTATAAAATGCATCCAGGCCGCCATTAAAGACAGGATCAGCCTCTTTATTGAGTTTTTTGCTTAATCCTCCTGTAAGATAAGGTATAATATCGAGTCCAATGCCCTGCGTAATGTTGGTAATCCCAGTTAGATGTCCTGCATCTGATATCTGAAACCTGTTGGCATTCAATGATGTAGCAGGCCACGTTGATATCTCGGATTTTTTCTTTATATACCTTATCAGCTTCAGTCCCCATGTACTGTTTCCTTTTTTAAAACCCATGGTCTTGAATGGTATAATAAGCTCTCCTTCCCATCCGGTATCTGTGATCTTTGCACGTCCGTCCCAAAGTCCATCCCAGGCTTTGTTGAATTCCTTTCCATTTTCATTTACTATGGCATCCCCGATGCTGCCTCTGGGACCAATCTGAAACCAATAGCCGCTGCGTCCATCGAGATATGTGTCGAGAATAATCTGGACACGGTCATCCTCGCCCAAATCTCCGTCGCGTGACAATTCCTTTGATGTTATGTCCTTAGGATCCGCAAAACAGTTGATTCCTATATATATATTGTTGCGATCATACATGAAGTAAAATTCTGTCTTTTCTGAAACCGGCTCTCCTGATTGAGGTTCTCTCTGATACAGATCATTGATCATCCCAGAATTTTTCCAGACATCTTCATCGATTGATCCGTCAATTACCGGAGGAGTGTCAGTATAGAATGCTTTTATTTCGGGTTGGGCAAAAAGAGTATTTGAATTGAACAAAGTAATTGCAAATACAATAAAGAAGAGACGTAGCATAAAGTATTTTCTAAAGGTTATGGTATTAACAGGGCATATTATAACTTTTGTCGAAGGTATAAAAAACAATAATAAAAGCTATAGTTAATTTATCAGCAAACCTTGTACCGCGACCGCGCCAGAACGCAATAGAGTGATTGTGAATGTTCCGGGGGATTCCTCGCTGGCGCTCGGAATGACAGGTTAATCTATAGTTAGAGAGGGAGTAGCGGCGATTCGTAAGAGAATTTCTTGTTTTTGAATAGACAATTATTCGAATCGCCGCTACTCCCTCTACCCTCAAAATTATCTGTCATTCCGAATGGAGCGAAGCGGAATGAGGAATCTCCCTGAATTATCTGTAACCTCCTTCCGACTCTTTACTATCTGTCATTAGTAATTCAGCTAACATTGAGATCGCGATTGGTTGGCTGAATGAGGGATCTTCTTATTCAGGCGGAATAATGCATGATGAGGAACCTCCTCTCGACCAGAAAAATCAAAGAGCTTATTATGCCCGATAATAAAATTTAAATGCGTTGACCCTGCGGTTTACTTGAAGAATAATACTTTTATTTTACTAAATTGTTAACTTGCTTAAAAATAATTCATGATAAGAATTGTTGCTGATGATAAGATTCCATTTCTCAAGGGTGTTCTTGAGCCCTATGCTGAAATAAATTATTTACCGGGAAATGAGATAAATGGAGGTCATCTTGCACAGGCTGATGCTTTGCTGATTCGTACGCGTACAAAATGCACGCCCGCACTTCTGAATAATTCCACTATCCGTTTTATTGCAACTGCCACAATTGGATTTGATCACATCGATACTCAATACTGCGATTCAAATAATATAATATGGACAAATGCTCCGGGATGTAATTCTTCATCAGTTCAACAATACATTGCGACTGCCCTTCTGAAAATAGCCTCTGAATTCAGGTTCGACCTGAAAGATAAAACGATCGGAATAGTAGGGGTTGGAAATGTTGGTTCGAAAATTGAAAAGTTTGCAAGGTTAATTGGAATGAAGGTTCTTCTGTGCGATCCTCCCCGGCAGAGAGTAGAAGGTGATGCTGCTTTTGTAACACTTGATAAGCTCCTGAAAAAGGCAGATCTCATAACACTGCATGTTCCTTTAAATATTGTAGGAGAGGACACTACTTATCATCTCTTTGATGAAAAAATTTTTAAAAAGATGAAGAAGGGAGCCTGGTTTTTAAATTCATCGCGGGGTGAAGTTGTTGAAACCAGTTCATTAAAGACGGCTTTAGAATCCGGAAAGATTAGTGGTACGGTGCTGGATGTGTGGGAAAATGAGCCCGATATAGATACTGAACTTATGGGAAATGCATTTATTTCCACTCCTCATATTGCAGGTTACTCAACCGATGGCAAAGCAAATGGTACAGCCATAGTTGTAAATGCCTTATCAGCATTTTTCGATCTGCCTCTTAAAAACTGGTACCCTGAAAATGTTCCTTCTCCTGCCGTTCCGGTTATAGAAATTGATTGTACAGATAAAAGTACTCAGGAAATTATCAGGGAAGCTGTGCATCATACCTATAGTATAAACGAAGATGATACTTCTTTAAGGTTTTCTCCGGCTGATTTTGAAAAGCAAAGAGGCAACTATAGGTTAAGAAGGGAGTTCCGGGCTTACTGGGTGAAGTTGGAGAATGGAAATGAGATTGTATTGAACATGCTGCAACAACTTGGATTCCAGATTGTTTAATTCAAGATCAAGGTTATTACATTGTGTCCTTCGCGATGGACTTTGCGATTTACTATATAACTCTTTTATGAGCTTCAGACACTGCATCCTCATCCTTTCCCGTTTCCTTCAGAGGGCAAGGCTAACAGAGGTTGGGAAGCGGATCTTCAGAGTTAAAAGGCTTGATGTTCATAAGACGAGGCTCTTTACAATTAATTCTTAAACATAATAATTGGAATATGTCATTCAAAAAACTAAGCAGACGTGATTTTGGAAAGAATCTGGCACTCGCAGGAATGGTTTCCGCCGTTTTGCCTGTAACACTCCCCGGACATAAACAGAATTCAAATTCTAACGACAGGCTCAAGCTTAGCCTTAATGCTTTTTCTTTCGACAAACCTCTGAAAGAAGGAAAGATGAGCATGTTCGAACTTCTGGAATATTGTGCAAAAACAGGATTTGACGCAGTGGATCTTACAGGCTACTATTTTCCCGGCTATCCTGCTGTGCCGCCTGATGATTTTATTTATAATGTGAAAAAAAGAGCTTTCAGGCTTGGCTTGGGAATAAGTGGTACCGGAGTGAGAAATGATTTTACCTGGTCTGATCCGGATAAGAGAGCAGGAGAGAAGCAGCTTGTAAAAGACTGGATAATTGTGGCTGAGAAGCTTGGAGCGCCACTGGTAAGGATTTTCGCCGGACATTTATCTGATGAAAAATTCAGCTGGGATGAACGTGCAAAATGGATAACAGAGGATATCAGGGAATGTGCCGATTTCGGAAGTAAGCATGGTGTAATGACGGCTCTTCAGAATCATAATGACTTTCTCAAAACTTCATCAGATCTGGAAACGATGATGAGTATGGTTAATTCAGAATGGAATGGATTGCTGCTCGATATTGGCAGTTATCACACGCCTGATCCATACAGGGATATTTCTGTCAACTCAAAACATGCCATTTCATGGCAGCTGAAAGAGATGGTGTATATCAATGATAAACAGGTTGATACAGATTATACAAAAATTATTGATATTGTAAGGAAGTGCGGTTTTAAAGGGTATCTTCCTCTTGAAACCCTGGGTGAAGGAGATCCGAAAATAAAGGTAGAGGCGCTTCTTAAAAAGGTTAAGCAAGTTATGTGATAAGTGAGTTTTTACCCGCTACAATGACCACTGATCACAGTGATCCAATTTATCCCCTCTCACTCCGGGAGAGGGGTTGGGGAGAGGCCAGGCAAAACCAATTAAATTCCCTTCGAATCATACACAATTACTTTCTCCCACAAATGCGAGTAATTCTCCACGAATTTCTGATGCACCGGATGCTCCTGGTAGATATTCTGGCCCTCAACATCATCGAAGAATAGCAACTCTGAAACACTGAAGCTGGCATCTACAACAGGACGCTTTTCAGTGCTTGCAGGCACGCCTATATGAAAGTCACGTATCGTTTCAATCTTTGAAAGTGTCTGCACTCCTTCAATCAGTTTTCTCAGGTCTTCTTTTGAATCAGGATTTTTTAGCCAGAAGAAAACATGATGACTTATTTGCTTTTTCTTATTTGGTTGCATTTCCACAAATATTTTAGCAGAAGCAGTTGTTGCAACAACTAAAAGTGATGCACTTGCAATGAACTTTCTGCGTGTTTGTTTCATGATATCTACTATATAACACTTTAATGAACTTCATACATTTGAATCTTTTAAAACCCCCTTTCCCGTTTCCCCCAGGGGGGCAAGCTAAGAGCATTCTGAAATTATGATAAGATGCACTCCTTCCCCGCTTGCCTTGCTCCGCCGAAGCAACAACCATCATTACCATAAAACTATAAGAAGGCTACGCGAAGGCGAGGGGGGAAGGCTGGGATAGGGGTCTTAAGAGCTATAAGTTTTGATGTTCCTGATTTTTAATCAGGAGGGTAACTTTGAAATAATTCTCTTTTACAGAAGCTTCATGTCTTTGATAATGTCATTAATTCTATTGTCCAGAAGCTGATTTGTTTCTTCAAATTTTTCTTTTGATTCCAGCTTCGTATTTACACTGAAATAGAATTTAATTTTAGGCTCTGTCCCTGATGGTCTGACAGATATCTTAGTTCCGTCTTCAAGAAAAAACTGCAGAACATCCGACTCGGGGAGATCGATCTTCGTTTTTTTCCCGGTAGTAAGATCCAATGATATTTGGTTGTTATAATCCTTGATAGTCAGCACTTTATTGTTATTAATAGTTGCCGGCGGATTATTCCGGTATCCTGTCATCATTTCTTTTATCTCACCGGCACCTTCTTTTCCCTTTCTTACAATATTCACAAGCTTTTCCTTATAAAGGCCGTAGTTTACATATATCTCCAGCAGCAATTCATAAAGTGACATTCCCCTGCTTTTTGACCATGCTGTTGCTTCAGCAATAAGTGCACAGGAAGCTACTGCATCCTTATCCCTGACATAATCACCGGGAAGAAATCCATAACTTTCTTCTCCTCCGCCTATATATTTCTTTTTTCCTTCATTCTTTCTTATCAGTTCTGCAAAGAACTTAAAGCCTGTTAATACATTAAAATATTCTATATCATATCCTTCTGCAATTCTCTCTAGAAGATCAGTCGTAACAATTGTTTTGATGATGAATTCGTTGCCTTTAACTTTCCCTCTGTCCTTAAACTGTGAAAGAATGTACCATATAAGAATGGCACATGTCTGATTTCCGTTGAGAAGGATGAATTCACCTTTATTGTTTTTTACTGCAATGCCCAGGCGATCTGCATCAGGATCAGTAGCCATCACAAGTTCAGCATCAGTTTCAACAGCCTTGCTGATTGCCAATTTCAGAGCATCGGGTTCTTCAGGATTCGGAGATTTAACAGTCGGAAAATTCCCGTCGATGATATCCTGTTCAGGTACATTGATTATATTTTTGAATCCATACATTTTCAATGCAGCTGGTACCAGTTTTACACCTGCGCCGTGAATAGGCGTATAGACAATGCCCAGATCTCCATGCTTCCGTATAATTTCAGGATTAAGGCTCATTTTATGAACCTCATTAAGGAACAGATCATCAGTTTCTTTTCCGAGGATATTTATTTTTTCTTTCCCATCTGATTTGATCTCAATTACGGATTTAATTTTTCTTACTTCATCTGTAATGCCCTGATCATGAGGCGCAACTACCTGACCGCCATCGCTCCAGTATGCTTTATAGCCATTATATTCAGGCGGATTATGAGAAGCAGTTATCACCACTCCGCTCTGGCATTTGTAATGCCTTATTGCAAAGGAAAGTTCCGGTGTCGGACGCAGTGATTCAAAAAGGAATACTTCAAATCCATTGGCTGAAAAGATGTTTGCAGTGGTCTCTGCAAAGTACCTGCTGTTATTACGACAGTCATGTGCTATTGCCACCCTGATGCCGGAATTTCCACATTGGTTGATAATATAGTTCGCCAAACCCTGTGTTGCCATACCAAGAGTGTAAATATTCATTCTGTTTGTACCGGCACCCATAATTCCTCTCAATCCACCCGTGCCAAATTCCAGATCCTGGTAAAATGCATCAATAAGTTTTTTTTCGTCATTACTGATCATTCCGGCAACCTCTTTGCGGGTTTCCTCATTGAATTCTTTTCCAAGCCAGCTTTGGGCTTTTTTTCTTATTTGATCTACTGGTAGCATAATAACTGGGGTTACTTTAACAACTTCATGCATTCTCTAAGACTGGTTCGCCAGTATGGAATCTCAAGATTAAAATTTTCTTTTATTCTGCTTTTATCCATTACCGAATAAGCAGGTCTCCGGGCTGCAGATTTATATTCACCGGTAAGTACAGGGTTAATTTTACATATCAATCCAGCCTCACTTACAATTTCAACAGCGAAATCATACCATGAGCATACACCTTCATTTGAGTAATTATAAATTCCAGGGGTAAAGGCCAGCTGGTTCCTGATCACTCCTGAAATAATGTGCATTATCGCTTTGGCAAGATCTGCAGCATACGTTGGTGTTCCTGCCTGATCACAGACAACCTTTAATGACTCTTTTTCCCTGCCATGCTTCAGAATTGTCTTTACAAAGTTGTTCCCGAATGATGAATAAAGCCATGATGTTCTTATAATCATTGAGCCGGGATGAAGCAGGGCATATCGTTCACCTGCCAGTTTTGACTTGCCATAGCTGGAAGAAGGATCAGGCTCGGAAAGCTCATTGTAAGGTATATTCGATTTACCATCGTACACATAATCTGATGATATGTGGATGAGCCTGCAATCTGTTCCCTGTATGGATTCTGAGATATTTTTTACAGCTATGCCATTGATAAGCATGGCGTTCTCCGGTTCTGTTTCTGCCTTATCAACAAAATTGTAAGCGGCACAATTAACTATCCAGTCAGGTTGGTTTTTCTTAATGAATTCCGCTGTTTGTTCAGCGTTGGAGATATCAACTTCTGAGATGTCGGTAAAGATAAAGTCATATCCGTAGAAATTCTTTGAAGCAATCTTTAATTCATTGCCTAACTGTCCGTTAGCCCCTGTGATCAGGATAATTGCCATATTCCTAAATGATTTAAAAGTTGAATTCGGAGTCTTTAAACAAAGGTTGTTTCAGATCTTTATCACTAATAACCGGATCCATTGATCCAATTTGCCAGTTAATATCCAGCTCAGTGTCTTTTAATGAGATTCCTCTTTCATATTGCGGATTATAGAACCTGTCGCATTTGTACTGGATAATGGCATCGTCGCTGAGTACTGAAAATCCGTGAGCAAATCCTGCAGGTATAAGGAATTGTTCCTTTGTATCAGAATTAAGTTCTATTCCGAACCATTTTCCAAAAGTGATTGATTCTCTGCGTATATCGAGAGCAACATCAAATATTCTTCCCTGAATGACCCTGATAAGTTTTGACTGGCTATATGGGTTGAGCTGATAATGCAGACCTCTTATTACACCCTTTGAGGATTTGGATTCGTTGTCCTGAACTGCCATAAAAGTTATTCCGGCTTTCAGTAACACAGATTGATTAAAGCTTTCAAAGAAATATCCTCTTGGATCTGAGTATACTGTTGGTCTGATTATCTGAAGCCCTTTGAAGCCTGTTTCTATTATTTTCATCCGTTGTATTATTTATTTTTAAGGTCGGATGGAACCACACATGATTGAAAGTGAAATATATACATCCGTGTTAATGATTTGGTCAATCATGTGGGTTTCATATAATGTTATCCGTAGCTATTCGTATTAAATATTTTCCATACTGGCTGTTTTTTATAGGTTGCGCCAATGCCAGGAGCTGGTTTTTATCAATAAATCCTCTTTTATATGCAATTTCCTCAATGCACGATGCTTTCAATCCCTGTCGTTGTTCGAGTGTTGCAATGAAATTGGCAGCCTGAAGCAGACTTTCAAATGTTCCTGTATCGAGCCATGCCATACCTCTGCCCATAAGCTTAATCTCAAGGGTACCTTCCTGCAGATACAGCCTGTTCAGATCAGTGATCTCCAGTTCACCTCTTGCAGAAGGGTTAAGAGATTTTGCCTTTGCTGATACTGAGTTATCATAAAAGTATAATCCTGTAACTGCGTAGTTGGACTTAGGCTGCAAAGGTTTTTCCTCGATGCTTAAAACTCTTCTTGAACTGTCAAACTCAACCACTCCATAGCGCTGAGGATCAGTTACATAATATCCAAAAATGCAAGCTCCTTTTTTGATAGTGGCTGTTTGAAGAAGAGTATCTCCGAATCCATGTCCATAGAAAATATTATCTCCAAGAATCATGCAGACCTCATCGTTTCCAATAAAATCTTCACCCAGGATAAATGCCTGTGCAAGACCTTCCGGGGCTGGCTGCTCAATATACTTAAATTGCATACCGATTAATCTTCCATCCCCTAGCAATTCCCTGAATCCGGGAAGATCCCTTGGTGTTGAAATAATCAGTATCTCCCTGATACCTGCCAGCATGAGCACTGATAAGGGATAGTATATCATGGGCTTATCGTAAACCGGCAGCATCTGCTTTGAAATTGCACTGGTGATTGGATGAAGCCTTGTACCTGCACCACCTGCTAGAATAATTCCTTTCATTCTATCTTTTTATATACTTGTTTATTGTTTTTATTTTTCCTTCTCTTGCTCAAGATTCAGGGTTTCACCAAACTTATTCTAACCTGGAACCTTTAACCTGGAACACTGGAACCTGGAACTCACCGTCTTCCTATCCCAAAATACTTAAACCCCATTCTCTTGATTTCAGCAGGATCATAAATATTTCTTCCATCAAAAATTACTTTTCCCTTCATTGTCTCTTCCATCCTGTTGAATTCGGGCATATGGAATTCAGCCCATTCTGTCACCAGCACCATAGCATCGGCATCTATAACGGCTTCATAAGGATCGAAACAGTACTCTATCCTGTTTCCCATTATTCTTTTAATCTCGTTCATGGCCGCGGGATCATATGCTTTAACTCTTGCCCCTGCATTCAGCAGTTTCTCAATCAGGACAAGCGATGAAGCTTCCCTGAGATCATCTGTTTTTGGTTTAAATGATAAACCCCATACTCCAAAAAGCCTGTTGCTCAGGTCATTCCCGAAATAGTTTGTGATTTTTTGGAAAATGACATTTTTCTGGAGCTCATTCGCTTTCTCCACAGCTTTTATTACGTTCAGTTCATATCCATTGTCCTGCGCTGTTTTTATAAGTGCTTTCACATCCTTTGGAAAGCATGATCCTCCATAACCGCTGCCGGGATAAATAAACTTGCTGCCGATCCTTGAATCACTGCCTATGCCTTTTCGTACCTGGTTTATATCGGCACCAAGGATATCGCATAGATTCGCAATCTCGTTGATAAAGCTTATTCTTGTAGCCAGCATTGCATTTGCTGCATATTTTGTAATTTCTGCTGATGCAATGTCCATAAAAATAATGGGGTGGTTATTCAGAACGAATGGCATATACAGCCTTTTCATTATTTCACCTGTTGGTTCATTATCAATTCCTATAATGATCCTTTCAGGTTTCAGGAAGTCTTCAAGAGCAGCTCCTTCCTTAAGAAATTCGGGGTTTGAAGCAATATCGAATTTTATCTGCATCTTCCTGATGTCCAGTTCGTTCTGGATAGTTTTGCGAATCTTTTCAGATGTTCCTACCGGTACCGTGCTTTTTGTGACAACTACAATATATTTTGTTATAGCCCTTCCGATCTCTTTTGCAACTCCAAGAACATGCGACAGGTCAGCAGATCCATCTTCATCAGAAGGTGTACCTACAGCTATGAAAATAACATCGTTGCTGTCAATACCGTCTTTTATATCTGTCGAAAAAGATAACCTTTTTTTTTCAAGGTTCTTTTTAATCATACTCTCAAGCCCGGGTTCATATATAGGAATTATTCCCTGCCTGAGCTTTTGTATTTTTTCAGCATCAACATCAATACAGGTGACATTAATACCGCTTTCAGCGAAGCAGGTGCCGGTAACCAATCCGACATAACCTGAACCAACGACTGCAATTTTCATAAATTATATTAACTAATTTTGTGTTAAACCTGCTTCGGGAATACAAAGATAATATAACAACTTTAATAGTGAAATTATTAACATTAGGAAAGATGCTGTACTCACAGCTATCTGCCTGCATTGCGTATTTATAATAGACATTAATTATGAGGATTTTAAAAAATGTGATATCTTTGCAACCAATTTTCAATCAAAATAATGTCTAACTTATTAATTATTAGTTCTTTTAATTTAAAATTATGACTGAAAGCAAGAAAAAATCAACCGAAAAGGAGGTTGACGAAACAAATGAAAGCGCCCCAAAACAGGCCAAAAAATTAAAATCCAGAGAGACCATTGAAAAACAGGAAGATGATTCTGAAACTGAAGAGGTAAATTCTAAGACTGCGTCAGAAGTTGAAGAAGATGCTGATGTTAAAGAACTTGAGAAAGGTGTTGGATCTGTAAAGGTTGAAGATTATCAGTTAGGACCTGAAAAAAAGGAAAGAAAACCTAAAAAAGAAACGGAGGCTGAGCCGGAATTCAGTATAGGAAGTACCAGGAATCACGCCACTCCGCAGGAATTTGACTGGGATGCATTTGAAAGTGACGAAATGCGTAATTCTCCAAAATATAAGGAATATGAAAACTTATATGATGAGACACTTTCAACAGTGGCAGTTGATGAGGTGGTAATAGGTACAGTTATTCAGATGACATCACGCGAGGTTGTCATAAATATAGGTTATAAATCGGAAGGTGTAGTCAGTTTAAATGAGTTCCGCTATAACCCGAATCTTAAAGTAGGTGATAAAGTTGAGGTTTATGTTGAAAGCCAGGAAGATAAAAAAGGTCAGCTTCTTCTTTCACATAAAAAAGCTCGTGCAATTAATTCATGGGACAGGGTTAATGCATCACTCGAAAAAGATGAAATAATAACCGGTTACATCAAATGCCGTACAAAAGGCGGAATGATCGTTGACGTTTTCGGCATCGAAGCATTTCTTCCCGGTTCACAGATTGATGTTAAGCCAATCCGCGATTATGACGTATTTGTTGGCAAAACAATGGAATTCAAGGTTGTAAAGATCAATCAGGAGTTTAAGAATGTTGTTGTTTCTCACAAAGCTCTTATCGAAGCTGAACTTGAACAGCAGAAGAAAGAGATCATCGCTAAACTTGAAAAAGGACAGGTTCTGGAAGGAACTGTTAAAAATATTACCTCTTACGGAGTATTCATTGATCTTGGTGGTGTTGACGGTCTTATTCACATCACAGATCTCTCATGGGGAAGAGTCAATCATCCTGAGGAAATCGTGAAGCTCGATCAGAAACTTAATGTCGTTATTCTTGATTTTGATGACGATAAGAAGAGAATTGCTCTTGGTCTCAAACAGTTGACATCCCATCCATGGGATTCAGTTGATCCTGACCTGAAGATTAGTGACAAGGTTAAAGGAAAAGTTGTTGTTATGGCCGATTATGGCGCTTTTGTGGAAATTGCCCCTGGTGTTGAAGGACTTATTCACGTATCCGAAATGTCATGGTCACAGCATCTCCGCAGTGCACAGGAATTCCTGAAAGTCGGTGACGAAATTGAAGCAGTGATTCTTACTCTTGACAGGAACGAAAGAAAAATGTCACTTGGAATCAAACAGCTCAAACCCGATCCATGGCAGAATATCGATGAGAAATACTCAGTTGGTGCAAAACATGTTGCCAAAGTGAGAAACTTCACAAACTTCGGAGTATTTGTTGAAATAGAAGAAGGTGTTGACGGATTGATCCATATCTCAGACCTTTCCTGGACCAAAAAGATCAAGCATCCGGCAGAATTCACATCGATTGATGCTGAAATAGATGTTGTGGTTCTCGAAATTGATAAGGAGAACAGACGTCTGAGCCTTGGTCACAAGCAACTTGAAGAGAATCCATGGGATGTATTTGAAAACCTGTTCACAGTTGATTCAGTACATGAAGGTACTGTAGTGGAAGTATTCGACAAAGGTGCTGTTATTGCTCTTCCATATGGTGTTGAAGGTTTTGTCACACCGAAACATCTTGTTAAGGAAGATGGTATGATTGCCAGGGTTGAAGAAAAATTAATGTTCAAGGTAATTGAATTCAATAAATCAGCTAAAAAGATAATAGTTTCTCACAGTCGGGTATACGAGGATGAAAAGAAAGCTGCAGAAGCACCAGTGAAGAAATCAGAACCGGATATACAGAAGAAATCAACCAGAAAACCAAAATCAAGTTCTGAGAAAACAACTCTTGGTGACATTTCACAGCTTGCAGCCTTAAAAGAAGAAATGGAAGAAAAAGAGAATAATGCTTCCAAAAAACAGAAAAATTAATTAAATTTAGGCTACCAAAACTTATCATTATGGATTTCAATATTGAAAGCCGGAATAACAGCACCGTTATTCAGATACAGTCGGAAAAGCTTGACACGCACATAGCTCCGGCACTTAAGTCGGAGCTGGTGCTTGTTTCAGGGAAGGGTGAAAAGAATATTATCCTCGACCTGAAAAGATGTCAGTATTGCGACTCTTCCGGATTAAGTGCTATACTGGTAGCCAACAGATTATGTAAAAATGCAGGCGGTACATTCGTCCTATGCGGCCTCAATGAAGCTGTTGAACGATTGATTACCATTTCTCAGCTCGATACTGTGCTCACGATAACAGAATCGGTTGAAGATGCTGAGAAAGTGATAGCTTAATACAAATCACCTTGCTGCATGCTATGAAACTGACCATACTTGGTAGTAGTTCTGCATTGCCAACATCAGAAAGACATCCATCCGCTCATGTGTTAAACTCGCATGAGCGTTTGTTTTTGATAGATTGTGGCGAAGGAACACAAATGCAGCTGAGAAAAAATAAAATCAGGTTCGGGAAAATAAATCATATTTTCATAAGTCATCTTCATGGTGACCATATTTTCGGATTATACGGTTTGCTTTCATCCTTCAGCCTTATGGGAAGAAAAACTCCCATTCACCTTTATGCCCCGGCAAACTACAAAACCATTCTTCTCTCACACCTTAATGATTTTGATATTCATCTTAGTTTCGAGATCGATTTTATTCCGCTTTCAGGAAAGGATCCCGTAAAAATCCTTGATGATAAATATCTTACCGTAACATCATTCCCTCTCGAACACAGGGTAGCTGCATTCGGATTTTTATTTATGGAGAAGCCGGCTGACCGGAACATAATTAAAGAAAGCATAGTTAAATACAATATTCCTACAGTACGGATCCCGGCGATCAAAAAAGGAGAAGATTTTGTAACATCCGATGGAGTGATCATTAAAAACCAGGAACTGACAATCGCGCCACCTGAGCCCTTGTCTTATGCCTACTGCAGCGATACAAGATATTTCCGACGCCTGGCTTCATTTGTTAAAGGAGTGACTCTGCTCTATCATGAAGCAACATTTGACAAAAGTCTGGTTCAGCTTGCAGAAATAACGGGACATTCCACAACTCTTGACGCAGCAAAGACTGCTTACGATTCAAATGCAGGAAGTCTCATAATCGGCCATTTCTCCTCAAGATATAAGGATATATCATTTTTGGTTGAAGAAGCGAGGACGGTATTCCCCTCAACGTACGCTGCAATCGACGATAAGAGTTATGATATCAGAAATATTGCCAGTCCCTGAAAAAGAATATATATCTTTGTGATCATTTTAAAAAACAGGAATTTTGCCCAGTAAAATTTTAATACTCGATTTTGGATCTCAGTATACCCAGTTGATTGCCAGAAGAATACGAGAGCTCAATGTCTATTGTGAGATTTACCCTTTTAACCATTTTCCTGCTCCGGATGCAAATGTCAGGGGTATAATTTTGTCAGGAAGCCCGTCATCCGTAAGGGATAAGAATGCTCCGATGCCTGATCTTTCAGGTATAAAAGGTTTCATTCCTTTGCTGGGAGTGTGTTATGGCGCCCAGTACCTTGTACATAGTTACGGAGGTGAAGTTCTTCCTTCTGATAGCCGGGAGTATGGCAGGGCAAAACTAGTTTCTCTTGATAACTCCAATGCTCTTTTCAAGAATGTCAGTAAGGGTACCCAGGTCTGGATGTCACATGGCGACACCATTTCATTCATGCCGGAAGGGTATGAGATCATAGGCTCGACTGCAGATGTAAAAGCTGGTGCATTCCACATTAAAGGAGAAAATACATGGGGTATACAATTCCATCCTGAGGTCTATCATACCCAGGAAGGCACTATAATATTGAAAAATTTTGTTCTGGATATATGTAAATGTATTCCTGACTGGACTCCTGACTCTTTTGCAGTTTCAGCCATTGCAAGCCTGAAACTGCAACTGGGCAATGATAAGGTGATTCTGGGGCTTTCAGGTGGTGTTGATTCCTCGGTTGCTGCCTCGCTCCTGAATAAGGCTATCGGCGACAGGCTTACATGCATTTTTGTTGATAATGGCCTGCTCAGAAAAAATGAATTTGAAATGGTCATGGAATCGTACCTTGGGCTGGGACTTAATGTTATTGGTGTGGATGCAGCCGACAGGTTCCTCGATCAGCTCGAAGGAGTAAGCGATCCCGAGACGAAAAGGAAAATAATAGGACGTGTATTTATTGAGGTTTTTGATAAAGAAGCCCATAAGGTAAAAGATGTAAAATGGCTGGCGCAGGGTACTATATACCCCGATGTAATTGAATCTGTGTCTGTTAACGGACCTTCAGCTACGATTAAATCACATCACAATGTGGGAGGTCTTCCTGAGAAAATGCACCTGAAAGTTGTTGAACCGCTCCGTCTGCTTTTTAAGGATGAGGTAAGAAAGGTGGGACATGCAATCGGAGTTCCTGACAATATTCTCAAACGTCATCCGTTTCCGGGACCAGGACTTGCAATCAGGCTGCTGGGAAAGATGACAAAGGAAAAACTTGAAATCCTGAAAGAAGCTGACGATATTTTTATTGAAGGATTGAAAAAAAACGGTTTATATGATTCAGTATGGCAGGCCGGTGTGATTCTTCTCCCCGTTCAATCAGTAGGTGTTATGGGTGATGAACGCACTTATGAAAATGCTGTAGTTTTGAGAGCTGTCAGCTCAACAGACGGAATGACAGCCGACTGGTCACATCTGCCTTATGATTTCCTTGGAGCAATATCGAATGAGATTATCAATAAGGTTCGAGGTATTAACAGGGTTGTATATGATATAAGCTCTAAACCACCTTCAACGATTGAATGGGAATAAAATTAAAGAACCAAACATGGAAATAATTGTTGACCTAGTAATAAAGTTCTGAAAAATTATATCATGAAAAAAAATATTATGCCCGGGTCCCTTATTATATTTGGGTTCCTTCTTCTTTCTATATCAGCTTCATCCCAGGCCTTGAATGAAGGAACCTTTAAAATTGGAAGGACCTTTAGTTTAATTGATGCTTTTTACGTTGATACAGCTGATCTTGAAAAACTTACAGAAAAAGCGATTATTCAAGTTCTTAAAAATCTTGATCCCCACTCGACATATATCTCCGCGAAGGATGTAAAGGAGATGAATGAACCCCTCACAGGAAATTTTGAGGGAATCGGAATCCAGTTCAATATTTTGCGTGATTCAATTATTGTTATTGAGCCTATTGCCGGAGGTCCGTCAGAAAAGGTGGGACTAAGGGCAGGAGACAGGATCCTGACAATAAACAATGAAAAAGTAACCGGTATTAGCATGACTACAAGCGGGGTGCGAAGCAGACTGCTTGGTGCAAAAGGAACCAAGGTTGACATCAAGGTATTCAGAAGGGGAGAAACTGATATCCTCGATTTTACAATTATCCGCGACAAAATTCCAATTTACAGTCTTGACGCGGCTTATATGCTTGATAATGAAACAGGATACATCAAGGTTAGCAGGTTTGCTGCAACAACTGAAAAGGAGTTCAATGATGCAATTGCCAGGCTGCGGAAGAGCAACATGCAGAACATTGTTCTCGATCTGAGAGGTAATGGGGGGGGCTACATGCTGGCAGCTACCGCATTGGCTGATAAATTCTTCAAGGATAAGAACCTGCTGGTCTATCTCTCAGGCAGGAAAACTCCCAGGCAGGATTACAAATCAAACGGATCCGGTAGCCTTGCATCGAACCGTATCGTGGTTCTTACTGATGAGCAATCTGCCTCAGCCAGTGAAATCATGGCAGGAGCACTTCAGGATTGGGACAGGGGTGTTGTAATTGGCAGGCGGACATTCGGTAAAGGCCTTGTGCAAAATGGGTTTTATCTCACAGATGGGTCTATGATAAGATTAACAATTGCAAGGTATTACACTCCAACCGGAAGATCAATACAGAGTTCTTACACTGAGGGATATGATAAGTACATGGAGAACTTTGTTAAAAGATTCACAGATGGCGAAATGATGACAGCCGACAGCATACATCTTGTTGATTCAGTTAAATTCCTGACCCTTGTCAATCACAGAACTGTTTACGGTGGAGGAGGTATAATGCCCGATGTTTTTGTAGCTGCGGATACATCGTATAACTCTGATTATTTCAGGAGGCTTGCTGCAAAAAATGTACTCAACACTTTTACACTGGAGTATTATGACAGGAACAGGCCGGTTCTCAGTTCGAAGTATAAATCATTTGAAGATTACAGGAATAACTTTGAGTTTGAGGAAGATGATATAAAGGCTTTTATAGCGAAAGGTGAATCGGAAGGGATTAAGTATAATGAAGATCAATTCAATATATCAAAGGAAGAAATACTCCTGGTGCTGAAAGGACTTGTAGCAACCAACATGTGGGAGACAAATGAGTATTATCAGGTCATAAATAAAAATGATAAGGTAATTGAAACAGCATTGAATGTGATTTCTGACAAAAACAGGTATAATTCAATTCTGGGCATTAATACCGGTACTAAATAAGTGATGAATTTTGTTGCAAAGACTCTTTACGGACTTGAAAAAGTGCTTGCTGAAGAGCTTATTACCCTTGGAGCTTCCAATGTAGAACCGGTAAACAGGGCTGTTCTTTTTAAAGGAGGTATGGAACTCCTCTATAAGGTTAATTACTGCTCCAGAACAGCCCTTTCTGTACTTATGCCCATTTCAGAATTCAGAATAGGTTCAAAGGATGATCTTTACAAAAAAGGATCCGGTATAGAGTGGGACTCACTAATGGATGCTGATGATACATTTTCAATAGTTCCGGTTGTAAACTCACCTCATTTTGATCATACTGGATATGCAGGACTGATTCTCAAGGATGCCATAGCAGATTACTTCAGGAAAAAGTATGGAAAAAGGCCTTCAGTAGACACAAAAAATCCACGGATAGTTATAAACCTTCACATCAGCAATAATCTGGTTACAGTATCTGTTGATTCATCTGTTATCCCATTGTTTAAACGAGGCTACAGGAAGGAACAGACAACTGCTCCTTTGAATGAAGTGCTTGCAGCAGGTATTCTGATGATCTCAGGATGGAATGCATCAGCGCCTCTTACTGATCCGATGTGCGGATCTGGCACATTTCCTGTTGAAGCCGGGTTAATCGCCTGTCAGATTCCCCCGGGCAGATTCAGACAGTTTTTTGGATTTATGCAGTGGAAGGATTTTAATAAGGAGTTATTTGATAAAATCAGAAACCAGGCTGATTCCGGCATCCGGAAGTCTCCGGTAAAAATATATGGCAGTGATATTTCCGGGGAAGCTGTACGACAGGCTGAAGCCAATATTTCCGGAGCTGGATTAAATGAGGTAATTGATTTAAAAGTATCTGATTTTAAGGATCTTAAACCGATTGATGAAAATGGCTATCTATTCCTCAATCCCCCATATGGGGAAAGACTTCAACCCGATGATCCTGACCAGCTCTATGCAATGATTGGCTCTGCTTTAAAGCATAGTTATCCCGGTCATACAGCATGGTTAATTACTTCTAATAAGGACTCTTTAAAGAAGGTTGGTTTGAAGCCGAAGGAAAAACATATACTGTTTAATGGTGCGCTTGAGTGCGTTTTGCTTAAATATGAGATGTACCAGGGAACAAGAAAGCACGCATATCCTGAGGTTCTACCTGAATTATAAATTTCCCCTCATATTTAGGTACATTCATCAAAAAGATGAAGTTTTTAAATTTTGTAAGAGGAGAAGTTATAATTTGGTAACATCATATTTTTATTATATTTGTTATCGGAATGAACTTGACCGTTATCTTAAATGAAGCTTAATGAGCTTTAACATAGAGAATTATTTTTCAGAAAAGCCGGATGAAAATGTTATCCTTTTCTATAAAGGTAATATCGATTCGGATGTAATCAATCATGTACTCGATACTGTTGAAGATAAGCTGGTGGAGGGAAATGAGCAGTCAAAGTTACGGAAGAAAGTTTATAATGTGCTGGTTGAAAGTCTTCAGAATTTATTTCACCATGTCGACAGGGTTCCTGAAGATTTTGAAGATCAGGCAGAAAGATTCGGTTTACTTGTAGTAAAAAAAATTGACGGAGGTTACAGGATCATTACCGGTAACTTTGTCCATTCGGATAATATTCAGAAACTGGAAGAAAAGATAAAGAGGATTAACCGATCGAGCCAGGAAGAGATAAAAGAATTATATAAGTTCATTCTGAACCATCAGAGGATATCAGCAAAAGGCGGAGGTGGTCTTGGTCTTGTAGATATTGCAAGAAAAACCGGACACAGGCTCGATTATGCTTTTAAGGAATACAATGATGACTATTCATTTTTCTATCTGGATATTTTAGTTAATGATGATAATAAAAATAACTTTTAAACCTGACAAATATGGAACCGATCAACATCGAAGGAACACCAAAAACTCCAACAGTAAAATTTGACTCTGCAGAAGGTGTATTTGAAATAAAGGGACGCTCAATTCCCGAAAATTCGGTAGAATTTTATAAACCGCTTGTTGACTGGCTTGATAATTACAAGGAATCGCCTTTGTCAAAAACAGTTGTAGATATTCGTCTTGAATATTTCAACACCAGTTCATCAAAGTGCATACTTGATGTATTTAAGAAACTGGAAGCAATCCATAAGGCAAAGAATGAAGTAGAAGTAAACTGGTACTACGAGGAAGATGATGAAGATATGCTTGAAGCGGGAGAGGATTATGAATCGATAATCAGAGTCCCCTTTAAAATGATTGAAATTGTAGAATGAACATCTTTGTTTTATATTGAACCAGATCGGGTTTTCTCCAAAAAAATTGAGGTTGTCTCTTCATGGACAGCCTCTTTTATTTATAGATCAGGAAAATTTTATCTCTTTTTTCCAATTACGGCTTCTCCGTAGTCGAGCAACCTCTTCAATACCCTGAAATAAAGAGCCAGGTAAAGCAATAACGTCATGAACCACAGGACGACAACATTTACCACATAAGTATCAGCCGAAATGCCGAATATCTGCTTCTTGGGCGAATAAAAATGAGCCTTGACAAATTTGTATTTCGGATCCATGAAAATGGGCTCAAGCTTTTGTATCAGTTCCCCTTTATATATCAGCGTTTTATTTGTTTCGTTCTTATCGGTAACAAACTCTTCTAGTGATTTATTATACGATGAGGACTGCAGTTTAAGGAACGCCTCGTTATCCTCAGTCTGCATCTTGTTTATGATAGCATCTTTCTGGTTATTAGCATTATTATAATATACAATGTAGTACTTCCTGACAGTTTCAACATATTTTAGTGCTGCATTGACTGCTTCGGGAGTTACTTTATCAGGTGTAAGATTATTGACGTAAGCGAACTCAATATCAGGGAGTTCCTTCATTTGTTTCTTAATTTCATTTGATACAAGCAGCAAGTTGTCATTGAAATCTTCACTCCTTGATGACTTCTGAAGATCATTAATAATATTATCGAGTTTGCCTTTTATTTCAACGTACCAGTAATTTTTCTTGAAATTTCCTTTGCTTTTAGCCTTATCATACTTGTAGAAAAGTTTTTCATAATCATTGTAAATAAACTGGTTTACAGCAAGAGCTTCATAACCCCATCGGGCTACAATGAATTCACCATAAACCGGAATGGAAACGGGTGATGAGATATTGGGGTTAAGCTTTTCGAACTTCACAATAATACCGCTGAGTATAATTTGGGGAATAACCAGGAAGGGTATTAATATATATATGGTAACAACTGCTTTAAAGCTGTCGGATATCAGGAGACCCAGCATGTTGGCTCCCGCCCAGCATGAAAAGAGAACGAGCCAGTATTCGAACATCATTCCCCTGATACCGGTTATCCCATTACCTACAATTACAAAGGCAAGAGCCTGGATAGCAGAGATTCCGAACTGCACAGATACTTTCGACATCAGGTAGCTATTCCAGCTCAGGTTAAGGAATGCTTCCCTTTTAAGAATCTTCCTGTCCTTAATAATTTCTTCAGCGCTAACGGTTAGGCCCATAAAGATAGCAACTATCACCGACATGAAAATATAGACAGCAAGGTTGCTGTTATCATAAAGGGTATAATCAGGATTTTTTGAACTCTCATCAAAATATCTGATCAGGAAGGCAAGAAAGAAAGCAAGTACAGGAGCTTCAAGCAATGTTATAAGAAGATATTGCGTATCTGCAATCTTTGATAAAATATCGCGCTTTGTAAAAACAATAAACTGTTTCAGCTTATTGGGAGTTTTGAAATTAATCTCAGGAATTGTGCTTCCGGGATCAAGCTTTTCTTCCTTCTTTTCAGCTTTGTAATGCTGGCTCCAGTCTGCAGGGGAGATTCTTCTTGTATCAGTCGGTTTGCCGCTTTCCGTGAATACTTTTGTTTCTACAATATTGAAGATCTGTTCAGGGTTAACATTACCGCATGTATAGCATTCGCTCTCATTGTAATTTGCCTGTTCAATTTTCTTTTTGAAGTATACGATCGAATCAACAGGATTCCCATTGTAAATAAGGTATCCGCCGGTATCGAGAATTATGAGCTTGTCGAACATCTTAAAGATGTCAGAGGATGGCTGATGAATAACAATGAAAAGCAATTTACCCTTCCTGGCAAGCTCCTTTAAAAGGTCCAGAATATTTTCAGAATCGCGTGACGAAAGTCCAGAAGTTGGTTCGTCGAGGAACATTATAGCCGGCTCTCTTATCAGTTCAAGTGAAATGTTAAGCCTCTTTCTCTGACCGCCGCTGATCTTTTTGTTTAACGGGCTTCCAACCTGGATATCACGGATCTCATATAATCCAAGATTCTTCAGTACACTGTCAACCTTGCCAGTAATTTCCTCTTCTGTTAGATTGTCGAAACAGAGCCTGGCGTTGTAATAGAGGTTCTCAAAAACTGTAAGTTCTTCTATAAGTAGGTCATCCTGAGAGACATATCCTATGAGACCTTTTATTTTTTCTTTTCCGGTATGAATGCTTGTTCCATTTATCAGAACCTCTCCGCTATAAGGAGGATTTATTCCATTCAGAACACTCAGAAGAGTTGATTTCCCTGCTCCGCTGGCACCCATTATGCCAACCATTCTTCCGGATTCTTCCTTGAAGCTCATATGATGAATGCCGATGTTTCCGCTTTTAAAACGGTATTCAAGATTATTTACCTCATATACTACCCGTGATGCTTTAAACTCTTCCTTTAGGAACTGCATTGTTACATCCCAGTAATATATAGGGGAGATCTTATAACCTTTTATTGATGAGCCCTGGCTAAACGGATATACTTTATCATCCATTAGCAGCTGTCCGTTCATTGAAAGTTCGCCCGATCCCGTGAACCTCACGAAGTACATTTTTACGGATGGAACAAATAATATCCAGACATTTCCCTTCAGCAATTCTTTAACCACATGCTTTGCTCCCTTAGGGTTAAAATCTTTCAGTCCATTGATAATCAAAAGATTGGAAGTTACCGGAATGTTTGAAAATGGATTCAGTACAAACCTTTCAAGGATCTCATACTCTTCAGTGGTAATATTCAGCCCTTCGGCAAGAGTCCTTATAAACCCCAGTTCAAGCGAACTAACATCCTGTCCGCCTGATTTGCAAAATTCGAGCACCTGTATAACGACGACAATCCTCTGCTCCTGATCGAGCTGACCCTGTTCGTTGATCTCCTTACAAAGCTTTCTTATTCTTATTGCTATTGCACCTTCACGGCGTTCGGCACTGCTTTTTTCAAGCTTTTTCCTTGCTTCATCATACTCTTTATCATAAGTAGCGAGATACTCCTTTACCAACTCCTGGTTTAACAAGCGCATCAGAAAAACCTCAACAACACTTCTCCTTTCACTATCATTGCTTTGAGGTCTGGCAATAATCGCAAAGAGCTGCATCAGAGTTTCCAGGATCTTCTCACTCATATAAAGAATTTATTAATACGGCCTTGAAGATATGAAAATAGTTATTTGGTACAAAAATTCCGCAACAATGTTTTTGATTATGTTATTAATTCAAGACCTTTTCTTCTTCTTCTCCACTGAAAAACCAAATTTTCCTATCATTGGACCGGTTTCATAATATTTGCCATGGGAATAGCATAATGGGACAGCATCATGCAGTCTGAACAAACCTGTGGTTTTGTCAACATATTTCTCATCAGCATTAACTGCAACAATTTCTGAGATGAACATGTGATGCGATCCAAGCTCCTTGATTTCTTTAACTACACATTCAATATTTACAGGAGATTCCCTGATTAGCGGAGCCTTAACTATGGAAGCGGGAACCGGAGTAAGTCCCATCTCAGCAAATTTATTATGTTTGCTTCCCGACTTTACACCACACCAGTCAGTTGCGAAAGCCAGCGACTTTGTAGTGAGGTTTATTACATAATCTCCGTTTTTTCTGATGATATTATAGGAATGCCTCCCGGGACGTACTGAAATATAGCACATTGCAGGATCAGTGCAGATGGTCCCTGTCCATGAAATTGTAATGATATTGTATTCCTCAGGTTCAGAACCGCAGCTAACCATTACTGCCGGAAGAGGGTAGATCATTGTGCCGGGTTTCCAGATAAGCTTGCTCATAATATTCAATTTGTTGTCAAAGATACTTTTTTCCTTCATGCATAAAGTCATTTGTCATTATGACACAAATGGCTGAATTCTTGTGTCAAAACGACTACAAAAGAGCATGATATATCTGTGGCAGAAATTTTGTACTCTTCATTAAAAATGATATAATTATGAATCTGAATAATTTTACACTCAAAGCACAGGAATCAGTTCAGCAGGCATTTAATATTGCCAGCTCAAAAGGACATCAGGCTGTTGAATGTGCACATATTCTGAAAGGGGTTATGAGTGAAGCGGAAAGTATCACCAGTTTCATTTTTGGAAAGATGGGTGTCAATGCTTCAGCTATCGAGAAACAGATTGATAATCTGATCGATACATTTCCAAAAGTTTCAGGAGGAGATTCATATGTTTCTTCGGCAGCATCTGAAGCTTTAAGAAAAGCCAACGATCATGCTTCACGCATGAAAGACAAATTTGTTTCTTCTGAGCATTTGCTGATGGGTATTCTGGATACCGAAGACAAAACTGCCGCAATTCTCAAGGATCATGGAGTTACAATGAAGGAATTGAAAGCTGCAGTAAGTGAACTAAGGAAAGGAGCCGGTGTTGGAAGCCAGACTGCTGAAGATACCTTTGATTCATTGAACAGATATGCAATAAACCTTAATGAAAGAGCAAGGACCGGAAACCTCGATCCTGTGATAGGCAGGGATGATGAAATCCGACGGATTCTGCAAATCCTTACGCGTCGCACAAAAAATAATCCGTTGCTTATCGGAGAGCCGGGTGTTGGTAAAACAGCTATTGCAGAAGGCCTGGCACACAGAATAATCAGGGGAGATGTGCCTGAGGACATTAAGTCGAAGATAATATATTCACTCGACATGGGAGCGCTCATTGCCGGAGCCAAATACAAGGGAGAATTTGAGGAAAGGCTGAAATCAGTTGTTAATGAGGTTATCGGTTCCGGTGGTGATATTGTACTCTTTATAGATGAGATACATACACTGGTCGGGGCCGGAAAATCCGAAGGAGCCATGGATGCCGCCAACATCCTGAAGCCGGCCCTTGCAAGAGGTGAGCTGAGAGCAATCGGCGCAACAACCCTGAATGAATACCAGAAGTATTTTGAAAAAGATAAAGCTCTCGAAAGAAGATTCCAGGTAGTTATGGTAGATGAGCCGGACAGAGCTGACTCTGTCTCAATACTTAGGGGAATACGTGAAAAATATGAAACACACCACAAGGTAATCATAAGGGATGAAGCCTTGATTGCCGCTGTGGATCTCTCAATCAGGTATATCACCGATAGGTTTCTGCCTGACAAGGCCATTGACCTTATTGATGAAGCTGCTTCCAGATTACGTCTTGAAATGAATTCCGTACCTGAAGAAATTGATGAAGCCGAAAGGACCATAACGCGGCTCGAAATTGAAAGGCAGGCGATATTGAGGGATGGAAATACTGCCATGGCGGAAAAAATCTCGCGTGAGCTGGCAGATGTACAGGCTAAAAGAGATGAGCTGACAGCCGGCTGGAGATCTGAAAAGGAAATGATCGATAAGATTCAGGTAAAAAAAGAAGCTGTGGAATCCTTTCGTTTTGAAGCAGAGCAGGCTGAAAGAAGCGGCGATTATGGAAGAGTGGCAGAGATAAGGTATGGCAAAATTGTCCAGCTTGAGAAGGAAATCTCTGAAATGAAGGAAGAGATTGAGAAAAAAAGAAGCAAGGGATCACTGATCAAGGAAGAAGTGGGTTCGGAGGATATTGCAGCTATTGTTTCCAAATGGACAGGTATTCCTGTTTCCAGAATGCTTGAAAGTGAAAAAACAAAACTGTTGAGGCTCGAAGACGAATTGCACAAAAGAGTTGTCGGCCAGGATGAAGCAATTACCGCCATTGCTGATGCAGTACGCAGATCACGTGCAGGGCTGCAGGATCAGAAAAGGCCTGTTGGTTCTTTTATTTTTATCGGTACAACGGGGGTTGGTAAAACCGAGCTTGCAAGGGCACTTGCAGCTTTCCTCTTCAATGATGAAAATCTGATGACCCGAATAGATATGTCGGAGTACCAGGAAAGACATTCAATTTCCAGACTTATAGGTGCACCTCCGGGATATATTGGTTATGATGAAGGAGGTCAGCTGACTGAAGCTGTCAGACACAAACCCTATTCAGTGGTACTGCTGGATGAAATAGAGAAGGCACATCCCGATCTGTTTAATCTTCTTTTGCAAGTCCTTGATGAAGGGCGTTTGACCGATAATAAAGGACGAACTGTGAACTTCAGAAATGTTATCATTATCATGACCTCCAACCTTGGATCGGATATCATACGGGACCGTATGGACAAATGGAACAATAAGATGCCTGAACAGGAAGAAGAACTGCTGAGGAAAGAAATTTTCATGCTGCTCAGGAGATCACTCAGGCCTGAATTTCTTAACCGTGTTGATGAAATCGTGATGTTCAAACCATTGAACAGGGAACAGATCAGGGAAATCGTGAAACTGCAAATTAAAAATATTGAAAAAATGCTAATCGATTTCAAACTCGAATTATCCGTGACTGAAGATGCCATTGACTGGCTTGGAGAACACGGGTACGATCCGCAATCAGGAGCCAGGCCTGTTAAGAGGCTGATTCAGAAAGAGATAGTAAACGAGCTCTCTAAAGAGCTGATTGAGGGAAAATATTCACCGCATGACAGAATTATTGTGGATCTGAAAGGAAACCATCTGACTTTCGAGAACTAAGGCTTTAGTTTTTGAGCACAAAAAATGTAATAAACGCAACAATATGATAGATTGGAAGTTACCCCCTCCCACTTCGGGGGAGAGCCTGTCCCGAGCATCGGGAGGGCAAGGGGGAGAGGCCTTCAGGACTTAGGATAGAAGACTTATCCGAATGATCTGACACACTCTTCAGTATCTTCAAAAATTTGAAATATGCTATGCAGATGAAGTGTTTTGAAAAGATCCATGACCCTTGGTTCAGGACTGGCAAACTTAAGAACTCCGTAATTGCTTTTAGCTGCCTTCATAATTGACAGAAAGCACCCGAAACCTGAACTGTCAATATATTCCACTCCTTTAAGATCAATTATCAGCTTTGTGTTATTATTATCAAAAACCTTCAGGATCTCATTATGGATCTCCTCAGTAACCAGAGCATTGATTTTATTGATTGTAAAGGTGATTATATCTATTTTATCTCTTTTTTCAATTCTGATCATCTGGATTGTGTTTCCCGGTTCTTTATCACGTTCTCGAGCTCTTTTACTGCTTCGGATGTCTCTTTTTTAAACCTGTTAATGTATGATTCATACAACTCTGATCCTGTTCCCTCCCTGGCCTGATATTCCAACGTCCTGAGCATTGCCCCAAGGTCAGACATGCCCATGATTTCAACTGAGGATTTTGCCTTATGAGCCAATGCACCCAGCGATTTGTAATTTTTCGAGTGAAAATGCAATTTCATCTCACCCGATATTTCAATCGATTGGTCCCTGAACATGGTTACTATTTCACGGATAATTTCGGGATCCCCTCCTGAAACGGAATCAAGATATTCAGTGTTTATGAATTTGTAATCCATAATTACCGGGAATTAATTAAATGTAAATGCAAAGAATCTCAAACAAATATAATAATATTTCCATTCCTTCATAAACAGGATTTCTTCTTATTATATTTCATGCAACTTTCATGTGAATTAAATAGTCGTATTTATATAATACAAAAACCGGAACCATGAGATATTTTCTGCGTTTAACAATGATTATTCTTTTTTTATGTCCTCTGCTTTTACAAGCCCAGGAAGATATTTCTGTCAGGAAAAAAGATTTTAAGTCCGGCAAGGCGGGATTTTCTGAAGCGTGGAAACATGTTGAGAATGGAGATGATTTCTATTCTGAAGGAGCGGTTTTTTTCCGGAATGCTTTTGATGAATATCTGCTGGCGTTCATTTATAACAGTACAAATGCTGAACTGAATTATAAAACCGGTGCTTCAGCTCTTCTTTCCGACAGGAAGGAGGAAGCTGCCGGATTCCTCCTTAAAGCCCATGAACTTAAAAAAGATGTTGCGGGAGACATTCTGTTTCTTTCCGGCAGAGCACTTCAGTATACCGGCAGATTTGAAGAGGCAATCAGCAACTTTAGTGAATATCTGAACTCATCAGGGAAAAAGCCGGCAGATAATATTGCCGTGGCAAAAAAATGTATTGAAGAATGCAATTTTGCCCTCATTCTGACCAGGGATACTTTGGGAATTTTGATCAACAACCTGGAAGACTCAATAAACACGGCTTCTGATGAATACTCTGCAATCTTTTCATCCGATGGTGAAACGCTGTACTTTGGTTCACGGCGTGAACTGCCACGTTCAAGCAACTACTATCCTGATTCAAAATTTGATGAGAATATTTTCATTTCAAATCAAACAAATGGCTCGTGGGGAA
>JBBQJD010000036.1:0-33290 GCA_038325595.1 Bacteroidales bacterium
TCAAATGTAAGATGATGTTCTTCAACAAGTATACGGAGTCGTTCGAGACTGATGAATGCAGAATGACCTTCGTTGCTGTGAAAAATGTCAGGCTTTATTCCCAGTGCTTCGAGGGCTCTTATTCCGCCAATACCAAGAATAATTTCCTGCCTGAGCCTGTTTTCATTATCACCTCCATACAGATAATGAGTAACGGTGCGGTCTTCAGGAGTGTTTTCTTCAAAATCAGTATCGAGAAGGATCAGCCTTACTTTGCCAATCATAGCTTCCCAGGCACGGATTTTAACTGCACGGCCCGGCCAGGCAAGACTGACTGTAAGATGATTCCCTTCAGCATCCTTTAACGGGCTAATGGGTAACCGTGAAAATTCTTCTGCTTCATAGATTGAAAGCTGTTCTCCTCTTGGACCAAGCTTCTGTTTAAAGTAGCCGTACCTGTAAAGCAATCCCACACCGGTTATATTCAGGTTCGAATCACTTGCTTCTTTCAGATAATCGCCTGCCAGTATTCCGAGACCTCCTGAATAGATCTTCAGACAGGGATGAATACCAAATTCCATGCTGAAGTAAGCAACAGAGGGTTTCCACACCTCTTCCCTGCGGTTTTTGTATTCACAGAACAGATCCCATATAATTGCAAGATCTGCAACAAATTCTTCATCATCTTCGAGTACAAGAAGGCGTTTGTAGTCAATTTTTTCAAGAAGAAGTTTAGGGTTATGGTGAATTTCCTCCCAAAGCGATGGATCCATATTTCTGAACAATGACTCAGCTTCATGATTCCACGACCACCAAAGATTATTTGCAAGTTCCTTCAGGTTAGCCAGTTTTTCCGGAACATCGCTCTGGACATAAATATCTTTCCATACAGGCACCTGGTGAGGTTTCCTGATGTTTAAACCTGCGGATTCGACAAATTTGGCAAATTCCCTTGGTTCATCCCTTCTCTCGCTGCTATGGACAAGTGCCTGTTCATAAGCTTTATAGTAATACTTTACAAGGCTGTCCCACATTGCAATACGCGAAACTGCATGAGCTTTCTTCCTTGCTTCGGTTACTTCAGTGTCATTCAGGGAGATAAACATTTTGATGAACTTTCGGATCTCATCAACAACTTCCTTTTCATTGTCATCAGTTCTTTCAATGATTGAAATACCATTCCCCGGATTCTTAAAATAATTTCGTACCCAAAGACCGAATCCTGATAATGAGGTTGTTACAGTCGGAATTGAAAACATCAGGCTTTCAAGTGGTGTATATCCCCAGGGTTCATAATATGAAGGAAACACTGAAAGATCGAAACCTATAAGCAAATCGAAATAAGGAATGTTGAAGATCCCGTCATTGCCATTCAGGTAGGAAGGGACAAAGATGATCTTGACTTTAGAATTCTGTGTATTGTCAAGTTGGTTTTCATTGATCCTCTGTAAAACCGGGTCCGTATGAGGATAATGCAGGCTATGAGTAAGATATCTGTCTCCTGTATTTCCCGGACCATTATTATATAGTATATCTGCAATATCCTGACGTGGGCCCTTATGATAGGCCGGCATCAGGAGAAATGCAACACATTCTCTTTCAATATTATCCATCTTTTGCAGCTCACCCAGAGAATCGATAAAAATATCAACTCCCTTGTTTCTGAACTCATATCTGCCGCTGTTAACTATATAGACACAGTTTTCCTGCAGGGAATAACCGAGAACAGCTTCGGCAGTTTCCTTGAGTTTTTTCCTCGCATTTTCCCTTGCTCCCGGAAATTTTTCAGCAGTGGGAACAAATGAATCTTCAAATCCATTTGGTGTAACTATATCTACAGCTTTTCCCAGGAAATGGCTGCATTCCCTGGAGGTGATTTCGCTCACTGTGGTAAATACATCTGATACTGCAGCAGAGATCTTTTCAAGCGATTGCTTTGCCTCAACATTGAATTCGCGGGCAATCTGCTGAGGATTATAGCTTTCCATTTTGCCATACAACGGCCTGTTATTACCGGCTATGCATCTGCCGAGAACAGTTGCGTGAGTAGTGAATGATGTGGCAATCCATGGAGTATTTTTTTCAAGATAAAGAACTCCCACTCCTGTCATCCATTCATGAAACTGGGCGATAATATTCCTGTCTTCCGGATAAAAACTGGTAAAGCTCTCGATCAATTTCCCAGCGGCATATCCAAACAATGCAGGCTCAACATAATCCCATTGGCCTGAAATACTATCCAGTTTATATTCTTCCCAGAATCCTGCAAAAATTTCATTCTGCTGCCCGAAATACGGCGTGAAATCAATAAGCATCACGATAGGCTTACCGGCAATATTCCATCTTCCTGTCTTTACTCTTAATCCTTCAGATGCAGCGATTGCTCTCCATTCCGGAAACAATGTATCGTCCGGAAGAAACTCCGGATTTATGACATCTTCCCTCCAAACATCGGGACCAATCAGTATATACTTGTCACCCAGTTCATTAACAATATTTAGCGCTTTCGTAGATATAACAGTATGTATACCACCAACTTTATTGCAAACTTCCCAGCTGGTTTCAAAAATAAATTCAACCTTCATTTCAAATATTTATTTGTTAGTTAGATGCCGGGCTTTTTTGTCTTTTTTGGTTTAGCTGTTTTTACCCGGCTTGTGATCTTTGCTGCTTTTTTCAAAACCTCTTCAGGTTTTTCAGAAGAGTCTTTTACAACAACTTTCTTTCTTATAGTTTTTGGAACTTTTGTTTCTGTTTTGGTTTCTGCAGCTTCCTTGATTTCGGCAGTTCCTTTTGATATTTTTTTACTCAGGGCTTTTACTCCCGGCTTTCTTCTGGCTACCTTTTTTGTCAGTTTCTGTATCTCATCAGCCTGTTTTGTTATGATTTTATCCTTTTCGTAAACCTCAGCTCCAAGTTTAAATATTAATTCCTGTTCTGCAGTATCGGGGAAAAACTTTTTCACTCTGATCTCAAAATCACTGAGCACATTCATATAATTCATAAACGCATCGTAGGGAGTTTCATAAGGGTTGAAATATGCATGAACGGCACCATCGGAGAAAAATTTTGTTGCCATGTAGTAAAAGTGATCGCTTGACTGCAGATATTCCCAGTCCATTTGTATATAAGGATCATCGCACTTGTTAACCTTGCCTGCGAGGCTGTAAAGCTTATCGAGTGCTGCTACCTGCAATTCATTCCCCAACCATGCAGTAATATCACGTTCCTCATCAGCCCATGATATTGCAGATGGGATACTTATAGCCGAAACAGGCTGCAGCTTATCAGCTATCTCGGATACTGTCATAAATCTGAATGGTGTTTTTTTGAGCACTGTTCCCGGCATGTGCGAAAGAAAGTCAAAAATACCCGATTCCTTCCAGTTATGTTCCCCGAAAGTTTCGTAATCGAGGAAAATATTGATAAGCTCACTTTTGGGAGCCAGCTTATTTATCCAGGATGCATATTTGTCGGCTGTCAGCGGCCATGCAACCCAGTCACGGTTTGAGAAACGGAAAGCGATATCGTCACTTAAAACAAAATTTCTCAACAACAACTTTAATCTTGGGTTTAATGCATTGCAATACAAGAAGTTAGGACTTTTCCATCCCATGACATGCTTTGCACCTTCAGTCAGCATCGATTTAAATCCCATATCGGCTACCCACGATCCGATAAGGTCTGAATATATCAATTCGGTATTCCGGAATGATGTAGCCTGAACTCCGAGATATTTTTTCAGGGAATCCTTATGTTTTATTATCTGGTTTTCAAATTCTGTTTTGCTCTTCAGGGAAACGAGCGAATGGGAATTGGTTTCTGCCAGAAATTCAACCATGCCGGTATCTGCCAGTTTTTTGAATGAATCAAGAACCTCGGGGGCATAGAGCCTGAATTGATTTATAGCCAGTCCGGATAATGAAAAGGTAACCTTGAATTTTCCCTGATGCTTATTTATCAGATCTAATATAACCTTGTTGGCAGGAAGATAACATTTCCCTGCAACTTTACGCATTATGGATTCATTTGAGTAATCATCATAATAATAATGATCATTACCAAGGTCAAAGAACCTGTACCTCTTTAACCGGAACGGCTGATGAACCTGGAAATAGAGGCAAATTGCTTTTTTAACTGGCGAACTCATATCTTAGAACTTAATTTTTCCCTAGAACTCTGAAGTATATATCTCTCACATGCCTTGCTGAATTATCCCATTTAAGACGTATAACTTCTTCTTTCCCATTTCTGATAAACATATTTGAAAGAGCAGGATAATTCAGAATACCATAAATAGCATCCGCCATTGCATCAATATCCCAGAAATCAGTCTTGACAGCATGTGTAAGTATCTCAGCTACACCCGATTGCTTGCTTATTATAACAGGCACATTTGATTGTAAAGCCTCCAGGGGTGAAATTCCGAACGGCTCTGAAACAGAGGGCATTATATAAACATCGCTCATATGAAGCATTGTAAAGACATCGTTTCCCTTAAGAAATCCCGTAAAATGAAACCTGTCAGTGATCTTCAACTGAGCGGCTCTCCTTATCATTCTTTCCATCATATCTCCCGAACCTGCCATGACAAATCTTACACCGTCCATAACCTGTAAGACTTTATGTGCGGCTTCAATAAAATATTCCGGGCCTTTCTGGAGTGTTATGCGCCCGAGAAATGTTACAACTTTTTCATCAAAGCCTTTTTTGATGTATAAATGTTCTGACACATCAACAGGCTCTACAGCATTATAAACAGTTTCGACTTTATCGGGATGGATATTATAATTTTTAATTACAATATCCCTGGTCATATTACTTACCGTAATAATTTTTGAAGCAGCCTCCATCCCGGCTTTCTCAATACGGAACACTTCAGGATTGACCTTACCTCCGCTGCGGTCAAAATCGGTAGCATGGACATGAATAACGAGAGGTTTACCTGATACCATCATTGCTGCAATACCTGCAGGATATGCAAGCCAGTCGTGTGCATGGATAATATCAAATTCATTTTCTTCAGCAATGACAGAGGCAACAAGAGCATACTTATTAATTTCATCCATAAGGTTATTACCGTATTTTCCTGTAAAATCGACCATCCCCTTATTGTTTGTCTGAACATATAGATTGTAACCTGAAACTTCTGATCTTGTAACTTTCCAGAAGTCTTCCGGATCAGTATAGGGAACAATTTTTGAAGAAACCTCTATTTTTTCGATCGGCTTTTTGAATCCTTTATAAAAAACCTTTTTAAATGACACCGGCACCTGGTTTGCTCCGATCAGCCTTACCTGAGACTTTTCTTCATCCCCCCAGGCTTTTGGAACAACAAAGATAACTTCCAGGTCCTTCAGGGTTACCATACCTTTTGTGAGACCGTAACTGGCAGTACCTAAACCTCCAGATATATGAGGAGGAAATTCCCAACCGAACATTAAAACACGCATATTCTGTTTCTGTTATTGGTTAGCATAATTTGTTTCAAGAAGCTCGATTATCCTCAGAACCTCTCCTACACTCCATGCTTGTGAGATAGCACCCTGTGGTAAATGCGGAGGATCACCGTCATATATTTCCGAGATGGTACTTACGCCATGTTCACTCATCACTGCTTCAAAGTTATAGATCAGTTTCTTTACTTTCTGGACCCCCTGGTTACCGTACACTTTTAACCAGCCTTCACAAAACGGACCCAACAGCCATGGCCATACAGTACCCTGATGATAGGCAAGATCGCGTTCTTCCTGATTGCCTTTGTAGATACCTTTATATAATGTGTTCCTGGGAGACAATGTTCTCAGACCCCTTGGGGTAACCAGGTCAATATCTGCAATGTCAAGCACACTCTTCATCTGATCTTTGTCAAGCATAGAATATGGCATCGAAACAGCAATGACCATGTTTGGCCTGATAAACAGATTTTTACCCTCTTCATCATTAACATAATCAGCAAGATAGTTAACCTTACTATCCCAGAAAATTTCAAGAAATGATTTTTTTATCCTTTCGGGAAAAGCTTCATATTCCCTGATGAATTTCTTATCTTTTTTCTCCTTCGCCATTGCAAGTGAGAAACATATAGCATTGTACCACAGAGCGTTGATCTCAACTGCATAGCCACTTCTCTGTGTAACAGGAACGCCATTAACCACTGCATCCATCCATGTCAGTGATTTTCCGGGTGCACCTGCATATATGAGCCCATTCTCTCTCATACGTATATTGAAAGCAGTACCATTCCTGTATGCTTCCAGAACTGATTTTGCTGCTTCGCCATATCTTTCCCAGGCATCTGTGCCACCCTGATCGGCGTATTGCTGAACAGCCCAGAAATACCAGAGCGGTGCATCAACTGAGTTAAAAGCCGGATTTTCACCATCACCCATATTGGGGAATAATCCGTGTTTCATCCTTTTAACCTGCGTATCAAGTACCTGACGGTACAATGCAAGCCTGTACCTGGCGGAAGCCAGTCCCGGGAGAGAAATAAATGTATCCCTTCCCCATGAACCGAACCATGGATAACCTGCAATTATATAAGTGTTGCCTCCTCTTTTTTCAATAAACTGTTGAGCAGCATTCTTAAGGCAATTGATAAAACTGGTTCGTGGAATCTTTTTGGAAACAGTCTTTGTGAACTTTGGTTTCAGACCTGAAGTTTTTTCTTCCCTGGTTGAAGCTGAAAATATAACAGTATCCTGTGCTTTTGCTTCAAACTCGAAAAATCCCGGCGTAAAAAGATCCTCAGAAAAGTCATATCCGCGCTTCTGTTCTTCAATATATTCGACCCCGAGGTACCAGTCAGGAACAGATATAAATTCAGCTTTTGTGGATAACTGCATGTTCAGGTAAGGAAAGCCGTCATAAAGTTTAGCCCTGATTCCGTTCTCAATGAACTCGACCTTGGTATTGGCACTCATGTTGGCATGCGTCAGCTGATGAACATTTCTGAAAGCCAGAAAGGGGCGAATCTGAAATTTCACCGGCTCAGGGGCTTCAAGAATGGTAAATCTCAGGAGAAATTGTTCCTCATAGTGAACAAGCAAACGCTCCTGTTTGAAAATAACGCTTCCTACCCTGAAAACACGTGATGGAATATTGTCAGTATTGAAATCTTCTATATATTTATGGCCTTTGGGATTGAAGTGATCTCCTTTATATTTAATAATTCCTGTATTAAAGCTCATGTCATTGTTAACGACTTTCACATCCAGAGTAGAAAGAAGTACAAAGCTTTCTCCACCAAAGGCATCAACCGGGCATACCAGCAGTCCATGGTATTTTCGCGTATTACATCCGACAATTGTGGTTGATGAATATGATCCTGCCCTGTTTGTCCTGATAATTTCCCTTGCAAGTGAATATTCAAGGTTCACTATCTGGTTTTTTTCGAATTTTATGTAACTCATATTTTTTCCTGACTTAAGTAATAATGGCAAATACCACAAAGTTTAGGTAAGTTAACTAAAAATCGTGTAAAGTGCAAAAACATATCATAATGCAAAGTAAATTAATAAATTCTGTATTGGTAGTGCCGGATTAAAAAAAGAATAACTTTGCAGACAAAATTTTATCAATTAACATTTTACTTAATGAATAAGAAGCCATTGTTTTACCTGCTTGCAGCACTATTATTTACAGGTTGCAAAAATAACACAGTGCAGATTACAGGTACGCTTGAATCTCCTGCCAGCGGAGAATATATTTTTCTCGATAAACTCAGCTCGAATGCACTGACATCAGTAGATTCCGTGAAGATATCAGATGATGGAAAATTTAATTTTAAAACAGATATAGAGCAACCATCCTTTTATGTTCTTAAAATCAATGAAAATAATTTTCTCACGATGCTTCTCGAACCCGGAGAAAAAATCACCATGGAAGCGCATAAGGATTCATTGAACTATCCTGTTAATTTAAACGGATCAAAAGGAACTGAATTGATGATTGAATATAATAAAACCCTGCGTAAATCAATAAATATGTTTCTGGGACTTAATGAGATATACATGCAGAACTCTGATAGTCCCGAGCTGCCTGCTGTTATTGAATCACTTGACAGCATGGCTCAGAACTATCTTAATGAGATTAATACCTACACAAAGAATTATATTGACGCAAACCTTACATCACTGGCAAGCCTCGTAGCTTTATATCAGCAGGTTGCTCCAAATGTTTATGTTCTGAATCCAACAAAGGATATGAATTATTTTGTTAAGGTGGATTCGTCCCTATCATTATTGTACCCCGATTATGAGCCTGTTAATTCTCTGCATGAACAAGTTCAGGAACTGACCGGTAGCGTTAAGATGGAGGGGTCAGCCGCTCCTGCTTCAGGAAACGGAGCTGAAGCACCTGAAATATCACTACCGACACCCCAGGGCGATACTGTAAAATTATCCTCCACACGGGGTTCGATTGTACTGCTCGACTTTTGGGCTGCATGGTGTGCTCCCTGCAGACAGGAAAATCCAAACCTGGTAAGGGCATACAATACTTATCACAGGAAAGGTTTCCAGATTTACCAGGTGTCGCTTGACAAAACCAGAGAAGCCTGGATAAAGGGGATTGAAGATGATCAGCTTGGAAAATGGATCCATGTAAGTGATATCAAATATTGGAATTCAGTAGTTGTCCCGCTATATAACATTGAATCAATACCTTATAATGTACTACTCGATAAGGAAGGAAAAGTGATTGCATCAAATCTGAGAGGTGAGCAGCTGCAGGCAAAACTTGCTGAAATCTTCGACAGGTAACCAATTTTAATATCAAATAAAAGAATAAAGGAAATCGAGATCAGATGAAACGAACGCTATATATATTGTCCCTGATTTTAATTTTGTCGGGATGTTCAGACAAGAACTCAATCATAATTGAAGGGCTTATAAAAGGACGTGAAAAGGGAGATAAAACCGGAAAGACCATCTTTCTGAAAAAAATCGATGTTGATTCAGAGATTCTGATAGACTCATCGAGAATAAATAAAAAGGGGGAGTTTAAATTCAGGAAAAAAGTAACTGAAGCTGCTTTCTACCAGGTCGCGATGTCTCAGGACAATTTCATCACACTTCTTGCTGAACCCGGTGAAAAAATAAATCTTGTTTTTGAAGGAAATAACCTCTTCGGAAAGTATACTGTTTCAGGATCCGCAGGATCTGAAAAACTTCAGATCCTCGATCAGAACCTGGCTGAAACAAAAAGTAAACTTGATTCCCTAACCATGCTTTATAATAAAGCTTCAGGAGAACCTGGTTTCGATGTTAAAAAACCCTTGCTTGAAGTGGAGTTCAATAACCTGATATTAGCCCAAAGGAAGAAGAACATAGAATTTATCATTACCAACACCAATTCCCTGGCCTCCATAAAAGCTGTTTATCAGAAGCTGAATCCCGATACTTACGTTCTCTATAATCCCAATGATCTTCAATATCTTAAAATTGTCCGCGATTCACTCACCAAATATTATCCTAATTCAAACCATGTTCAGGCACTCGCAAGGGATCTTGAAAAAGAAATGAACCAGCTGTATATCAGCCAGTTAAGTAAAGCAACTGAAGGTCTTCCTGCAACAAAACTCAATCCTGATTTAATAGATGTCAATGGAAAAAGAATCGCGCTTTCCTCGCTCAGGGGAAAATATGTATTGCTGACATTCTGGTCAGTGCGTTCAAAAGAGTGTATTACAGAAAACATCCAGCTTAAGGAACTATATAAATTGTACAATAAGAAAGGATTTGAGATCTACCAGATCAATCTGGATGAAAATGAAGCTGACTGGAAATATGCTGTGAAGTATGATGAATTGCCCTGGATCAATACAAGGGAGGACGACCCGCAAAATCCAAAAAATGCCGTGCTTTTTAATGTAAGGAGTCTTCCAACCAACTATATGTTTGACAAAGAAGGGAATATCATCAGCTCGAACCTGCATGGGAGATCACTCAGGCTGAAACTGGAACAGTTATTCAATAAATAATAATATTGAAAGACGGAGGGAAAATATATTTTGCTTCTGATTTCCACCTGGGATTACCGGCAGGCTCACCACCACTCGAGAGGGAGAAAAAAGTTGTTGCATGGCTGAATTCTATCGTATCTGACGCCAGTGAAATATACCTGCTGGGAGATATTTTCGATTTCTGGTGGGAATACAAACTTGCAGTACCCCGTGGATTTACACGATTCCTTGGCACAGCTGCCTCGATTACCGATTCCGGAATTCCAATTCATTTCTTCACCGGTAATCACGATATGTGGACAGGCAATTACCTTTCAGATGAATGCGGATTCATTATTCATACATCTCCAACCACTGTTTCATTCGATGGAAAGATCTTCCACCTTGCACATGGAGAAGGACTGGGATCAAGAGACAAAGGGTACAAAATCCTTCTCTCTATTTTCAGGAATAAAACCTTGCGCGCCATGTATTCCGCACTGCACCCGTCAATCGGACTGGGAATAGGACACAAGTGGTCATTGAATTCACGATTGGGAAAAGGTATATCCAAAGAGTTTCTTGGTGAAGACAGGGAAGATCTTATCAGATATGCCAAAACCATCCTTGAAAACAATAAAGTAGATTATTTCATCTTCGGGCACAGGCATCTGCCGATGACATACAAACTGAAAGAAGGAGCTGAGATTGTTTTCCTGGGAGACTGGTTAAAAAACGGAAATTATGCTGAATGGGACGGCAACACGCTCAAATTCAAAAATCCACTTTAATTATCCCTTATCCTCTACTTTCACCGTGAGTGTATAATAAGAATACAGATCATTTATTTCCTCAAATTTGTAAATCAGCTTGCTTCCTGATTTTCTGGCCATATCAATAAGCCCCATGTTACCGGTACTATCGGCTTTCTCAGAATTATCTGAAAGAGATTTCCTGAAAAGCTCCTTCAAACCGACTCTGTCATACTTATTAATTGTATCGAGCTTTTTCTTCAGATTATCAACCTCCGTATTAAGAATGAGATTTCCGGTTGTAAGTGAATATATTCTATCCTCAAGGCTTATAATAGCAACAGGCATTCCAAACTTCTCTTCAGGTTCACGTCCCGGACCATATTTTGCAACATTTTCAAGTATTTCAACCAGAATACTGAAAACCCTTTTTCTCGTATTCGTCTCTAATTCTTCCCCGGCAAGCTTCATCTCGGTAAATGAAAGCACTTCCTTTCTGATATCAGGAGATATGTGACCTGACCAGAGAAGGTAGATATTGTTTTCGGACATAAGCTTTTCGAGCTCAGAAATAGATGCACTTTTATAAGGCTTTTCGTTTGCTCCTGTATGGTTCCCAACGCCTCCCGAATCGACTGTCTTGCTTAGAATAAAATATGAATATTCATCGTCCAGCGCCACGAAATCATAGTCAAGCTTATTACCTGTTTTCTTTGCCATTTCTATCAATCCAAGGCCTGCTCCTCCTTTAGTTGTGAATTCCGCTGAATTGAGCATCTGCCTGTATACATTCCTTATCTCTTTGGATTCCAGATTATTGATCTGATCAAGCTTGGACTTGAGATCATCAATCCCTGAAGAATGAAGTACATTACCCGTGGTGACTGTATATCCGTTATCCGTCTTGGAATAAATTACCAGCGACATATTTGCATATGGACCTTTATTGCTGTGCCTTGAAACATTCTGAAGACTCTCAAGAACAAACATAAAAAGTCTTTTCCTGCCAACGAAAGCAAATTCTGAATTCTCCATTTCTTTTTCAAGCAGCATCAGAAGCGGGACGGAATTTTCGCTGGTAACAACACCCCTGTAAACGAACATGAGATGTTCTTTCATCATTTTGTTACGGATGAGCCGGATAAGATCCATGCTAAGAAAATCAAGGTAGCTTAAAAACAATATAAAAATAGTAATTTTTGATTATCCTGCAAGAATAAACCATCATGGTTTGAAATTGATCAGAACAGGTCAACCGGAACCTATGTTATTTATGAGTTGAATTCCTGCCTGCACTTGAGACATAGGTTTGCACTCTTCTGATCAATATCTTCAACATAGGTGGATGAGAGCATGACACAAGTTGGAATATGGCAATGAATAAGACCAAACGTATGTCCAAGTTCGTGGATGACCTCTTTTTTGAAACGCTCCAGAAGAAATACATCATCAGTTTTCATTCCGTAACGCTCATTTTTAAACCTGTAGAGAGATGCTATTCCTGTTCGCCCGTTAAGATATGCTTGTCCGAAAATATAAGTAAGGATAGGTATAAACAAATCAACACTGAATAGCCCGAGGATCTTTAATGATTCTCCTGAGTACTGGGAATCAATCTCCCTGAGGAGCTTTGTACCGTTGTATTGTCTTCTTACCGGATCGTAAAATTCACTCAGATCAAGTCTTCCTTCCCTTATGGTCACAGCAGCAAGAAATTCATGCTCAACTGCCGCAGCGATAGTTCTGAGAAAACCTTCTTCGAAATATCCGAAAGAGATCAGTGTGATTTTTTTCAGATCCATTTAAACGATAATTAGTTTTTCGCCCGGGATCCCTCAGTTCCTGGGTTTTAAACCATACTTTGAGATTTTATTATAAAGGGTAACCCTGTCGACTTTCAAAGCCTTTGCAGTACGGGAAATGTTCCAGCTGTATTTATTAAGGATCTGAAGGATATGGTTTTTTTCAAGATCATCGAGGCTTTCAATTGAATTTACATTTATGGAGCTTTCGAGCGGGAGATCCTTTAATGAGATTTTTTTACCGTTTCCAACAACAATTGCACGCTCAATCATATTTTCAAGCTCTCGTACATTGCCTGGAAAATCAAATTCTTCAAGCCGCCTTATGACAGAGGGATCAATTGAGAGCAAAGGCTTGTTCATTGAGGTGCAATATTTCTTTACAAAATATTCAACCAGCAATGGAATATCTTCAGTCCGCTCACGGAGGGGTGGAACATAGATGTTTACTACATTCAGCCTGTAAAAAAGATCTTCTCTGAATGTACCTTTTTCAACCATGCTTTTCAGATCCCTGTTGGTAGCACAAATTACCCTGAAGTCTGATGAAATATCCTTATTCCCTCCTACCCTCACGAATTTCTTTGTTTCAAGGACCCGCAGAAGATCTATCTGCATTTTTGTTGAAATTGTGCCTATCTCATCAAGGAAGATAGTACCATTATCAGCCATCTCAAACCTTCCTTTACGGTTATACATCGCTCCGGTAAACGATCCCTTTTCATGTCCGAAAAGTTCACTTTCCAGCAGGCTTTCTGTCAGAGATCCGCAATGTACGCTTACAAGAGGAAAAAATTTTCGCGAAGAATTTGAATGTATAGCTTTGGCTACCAGCTCCTTACCTGTACCGCTTTCACCTGTTATCACAACTGACGAATTAGATTGGGCAACACTCTCAATTTCCTTAAGAACCTTTTTCATTGCTTCACTTTTGCCTATCAGATCTTCAACATTTTCAAGCGAGACAATCTTGTTCTTCAGATTTTCATTTTCTTCAGCCAATGAAATCTGCTTTGAAGCATTTCTTATAAGATGTGAGAGGTCATCCGGATCAAACGGTTTCGTGACATAGTCAAATGCACCATCTTTAAGTGCCTGAACAGCGGTGTCGACTGTTGCAAAAGCCGTCATGACAATAACAATTGAATCGGATTTCAGCTGCTTGATCCTTCTGAGCATTTCCAAACCGTCCATCCCGGGCATTTTTATATCAGCAAGAATGATATCAAAGTTTTCAGACTCAAGCATTAACAGGGCTGTCCTGGCATTTTCTGCACTCCTTACATGATAGCCATCTTCAATGAACCAGTTGAACAATGAATCACGAACCGATTCTTCATCATCAACAATAAGTATTGAGATTTTTTTTGCCATTAACTTAATTCTTAATTCCTGATGATTGGTAAAGTTATGGAAATCGTAGTACCCTTTCCGAGCTCGGATTTAACATCTATTTTGCCCTTGTGAGTTTTAATTATGCCATGTACTATGGCCAGACCAAGACCAATGCCACTTGTATCATGCTTTGTTGAGAAGAATGGTTCAAATATATGCTGAAGATCATCCTCAGGAATTCCGATTCCGTTATCAGAAACTTCTATTATAACGTTATCTTCATCAGGATTCCTGGTTGAAATAATGATCTCTCCATTTTCAAGAACAGCTTCTGAAGCATTTACAATGATTGCAACACAGGCTTGCTTGATCTGATTAGGGCTGCAAAAAATATAATCATATTTTGCTTTAAAATTTGTCAGGAAACTGATATTGGCAATACTTATCGGATGTGTCATCAGTGCATAAGTCTCCTCAAGTATTTCATGAAGATGTTTAAATTCAAAATCTTCCTGGTCCTTTCTTGAGAAATCCAGTAATCCTTTTACTATTTCTCCGCAGCGTTTAGTCTCATTCTCAATAAGCTTCAGATTCTTCAGAATAGAATCTTTCTTGGTTAAAAACAGTTCAGGATTACTTATCTGCTTGTGAATAAGCTTCGTATATACAAGAATTCCTGAAAGTGGATTATTGATCTCGTGAGCAACCGATGAGGCTAATTTACCCAGGGAAGCAATTCTTTCTATATGAATAAGTTCATTCTGGGCAGCCCCGAGTTCTTCTGACTTTTTCTGGACCTTGTATTCCAGCTGCTGCGACCAGTTCTGAAGTTCTTCGGTGGCAGACTGCAGGTTATCAAGCATGTCATTGAATGCCCTGGATACCACTCTCATATCATCAAGCTGGTTCGGTTTTAATTCCAGCCTTGTATTTTTATTTCCGTTGGCTACAGCAATACTTGCTTTCACCAGATCGTTAAGGGGATTTTTTATTCTCTTATTTGTAAACAGGATCAGTATCAGAATAAGCAAAATTGTAGTGATGGTAGCAAACAAATAAAATTTTGCCGAAGAGGTTTCAATGGCATTATCAAGATCAGCCAGGGGAATTTTAATTATAAGCGAACCCAGAACCACATCACTTTCATTATGGGCATGACATGAACTGGTATAACAGGATTTTTCATTCAGTATTGGCGAACGGATCATCAGATGCCTGTGAGCATTATCATTCAGATTCATGTTGCACTCACTGTTGGCTTCCATGATCCGGTAAGATTTCTCGGTACGCGGAAACATAGTCTCCAGATTGTCGTGGCAGCTTAAACAGTCAGGATTGCTGTGGGCTGAAGTATCTGATGAAAATGATGAATATACCAGTTTGCCGAGATCATCGTACATATTTACATCATCGATACCCGACATGGTATTAATAATATCGAGGGTATTCTGAAGCCTGCTCTTATCATTTTCAAGCATCGAATGATAAAGAGATCCTTCAACCATTGACCCGACATTATTACCATTCTGCCTTATTACAGTATTTAAATATTGCTCATATACCGATTTGAAAATTAAACCGAACGAAACAAACAGTACTATAGAAGAAATTGTAATAATGTATACAACACGGCTATAAATGGACGACCGGATCTTAAAATACTTCTTAAATCTGGTTGCTGCACTATTATTCTTCCCTGAAATATTTTCTTTTTCACCCATGGATCAAACCTGAATAATCATCCCTAAAAATAATTAAATTATTACAGAAAAGAAACTGTAATTTAATTAAAATCATATTACTAATTGTTTGGGAACCAATTAGTAATATGATGTGAAATGGAAGATGACTTTATAGGATAATAACTCCCTCTCAAATAACCGGTCAGCAGGTCTTGCTCAAAAATGATTCCTGGAAATCATTCCATACTTCAGCAGGAAGTTCCGAAAGAGGCTTATCACATAATTCTCCTCCATCCTGTAACAGTACCATCGATGCTTCAGGGGTATGATTATGTATTGAGAAAGCAATAAAATCTTTAAATCTCTCAAGTTCCTTCTTCGACCATGAAACAGCCTCTTCAGCAAGGAAGTAGGAACTGGTTTCAGCAACCCAGCTTGCAGGTTTGATCTTGTAAATCCATCCTTTGCCATAAGGATCCTTATTCAGAAGATCAGGCGTATGGTCAAGCATCTCGTTTGCACCGATTATCTCGCCCGACAATGGAGACAGTATTTTCAGAACCTTCCCATCCTTCTTCAACTCCGTAAGCACATCTCCTCTTATAACTTTGTCACCCTGAACCTTAAGATTGTTAAGCCTGACATCTCCTGTGATATGCAAAAGAAGGTCATCAAGTCCGACCCTGGCCTCTCCACTGTTCTCAAGATGTGTCCAGGTATGGTTCTTGCTGTAAAACAATCCAAGCGGGATCCTCAGTATCCCTGCTGAAAGCGTTCCAAGAGCACTTTTTAGCTGCTCTTTCAATAGGGGTTGCCTGTTAATGATGGCCCAGAATGGAATTATCATTATCAGAAATGCAATGATCACAAGATACTCAATTCCCTTGGTATCAAAGATATTTGTATAGCTGTATCCGTCCATTTTGATTGGTTTTGTGCCCGACAATCAGGCTGATTATTTTACTTATTTTCTGTTTCATTAACCCACGATGGTGATTCCCTTAATACCGGCATACGGTTGATGACCCATCTGAATACCCAAATTTCAGTGAATATAACAGCAAGTGTAACAACCAGCTCCATCCATGTTGGAATATATCTGATTGCAGCATCCCACCTGAATCCGATAACAGTAACATTCAGCCGGTTCAGTATGACACCTATCATTGTAAGAAGAGCTGCAACCTTTATGAGTGAAATACTTTTTCTCCTGTAGCTGTAAAAAAATAATACCATTGGAATTAAAACAAACCCTATCATTTCCACAAGGTACCAATAGCCCATTGGTGTATTCAGAAGATCCCAGTGTTTCCCATGCACAAATACCAGTATCTGCAGGAAAAAATAAGTAAACATTGCAACAGCACAAATTCTTGATAAGCCTGTGACTATTCCATTATGTGCTTTATGATTCCTTTCACTTATCTGGTCGAAAAAGACTTTGTGGCTTATTGAACCTTCAAATATTACCATGGAAAGACCCGCAAAAATACTTGATACAAAGAACATTACAGGAATGAACTCAGAATACCACAAAGGATGGATCTTATCCCTGGCCATCAGATAAAGTGCTCCAAGCCCTGACTGATGCAGGGTGGATAAAGTTATTCCGAAGATGACTGCTGCAATAGTCATTCCTGACAGGATCTTCCTTATTCTTTTTGCCCCCAGCCATTCTGCGATTGCAGGCGAAAACTCAATCAGCTGAGCTACCATATAAAGAAGGAAGTGCCAGGCAACAAGGAATAAAACCGAACTGGTTCCGAAACTGTTTCCTATTATCGGATTAATTACATTCCATGGACGTCCCAGATCGAGAAGCAAGGCTCCTGCGTAAAATACATATGCAAGAAATCCGTTCAGAACAGTGATCCTTACTATTGAATGATATTTATTCATATTCAGGATATACACCATGAAGGTTATAACGTAGGCACCACCTGCAAATGCGACACCGGTAACTACATCAAATCCAATCCACAGACCCCATGGGACTTCCTGTGTAAGATTTGTGACTGATCCCAGGCCTTTCCAGAACCGGATCACGATCAGCGCCAGTCCAAGTATCATTATTGGAATAGAAATTACATTAAATGGGGTAAGGAATTTCCCTTTCGGATGAAGCTCACTCACGAGGAATTTCCAGATGGATTTACCATCGTTGTCTTTAGATATTACCTGAACTGAATTACTCATTTTCTTCCGTACTATGATTATTATTTTTGGTTGCTTCCCTTATTCCTAATAATATTGCGGGCCAAAGGACAAAAATTGTCGGAACACTGTAAAGAAATCCTTTCGACAATTCAGGATATGACTTTGATAGCAGGTTTGTATTAAGCCCGAGCTCATTAAAAGGAACAGCAGACAGGTATAGTATTCCGGTTCCTCCTGCTTCATGTTCTCCGTAAATATGATCGAAATACTGTCCGGGATTTTCAACTATCCTTTTCCTGGCCTCCTTTATCAGGTCTCTGCGATTGCCAAAAACCAAAGCCTCAGCAGGACAGTTCTCAACGCAAGCCGGTAATTCTCCTTTAATTTGTCTTTCATGGCACATATCACACTTTTGAATTTTCGGATTCGCACTGTGATACTCAAATTTCGGGGAATCAAAAGGGCATGAAACCATACAATACCTGCATCCCATACATTTATCACCGCGCCAGATAACCGGACCTTCTTCAGTTTTATACATTGCCTGGGTAAGACATGCGGCAGCACAGGCAGGCTCGTTGCAGTGCATACATTGTTTTTTCAGATAGCTTTCACCAGCTTCAGTTGTAAAAGCATTCACGACTGTCCGGTGCAATTCATCTGTTTTCCTGACCTTACCTGCCTCGGGAATTTCAACAGGAACAGGAAGTCCATGAGATTCTGCACAGGCAATTTCACATGCTTGACAGCCTGCACAACGTGTTGAATCATAGAGTATTGCAGAGAACTCGATACCTGTATTTTTTTTCGGTGCTGCCCTTAGTTTTTTTCCCAGTGCAAGGGTCGCACCTGTAACGCCAAGTACTTTAAAAAAGCCTCTTCTTCCTAAATTCATAATCTTTGGTTTTTATGATTAAAAATTGGTGCCCAATAAAATTTTTCTTAATTGGAAACATCAATAAATCTTGTCTGAAAATCATCCCATATCTCAGGTCCGAGATCCGCAAGCGTGCTGTCAACAAGCTCACCTCCATCCTGCAGAATTACTTTGGAATATAAATCTTTGTTGGCGCTTAGAGCAACAGCCAGGAAATCTTTCATCCTTACAAATTCTTTTTTCAGCCACCCGGCATATTTATCTGACATTTGTAAGAACTGAAGCTCCTTAAGCCAGTTTGAGGTTTCTATCCTGTATACCCAGCCAAGGTTGTAGGGAGAGGAATTTAATAAAGATGCATCTGTATCAAGGTTTTTATTAGTCTCCCTGATAGTACCTGTAACCGGTGAATAGATATTAAGTTGTTTACCATTTCTGATAATTGAAAGAATATATTCACCTTTTTTGATCTTTTCTCCGGCACTTTTTACTTTAATGCGGGTAAGCGAACCGGTAATATGCTGAAGAAAATCATCTATTCCCACTTTGACCAGCCCGTTCTGCTCCATGAAAGCCCATGTGTGCGATCTGTCAAAAAACAATCCTTTCGGAACCAGTAAGGCATTCTGATCGAGCCTCACCTTTAAAACAGATCCGGAAACCAGTTCAGCAGATCTTTTCCGCTTTACAAACCTGACAACAGCATCAATCAGATAGAAAAATAAAAGGATTGAAACCACGATCAAACTTAAAATTAAGAATGGAGATATACCGGCAGAAGTTTCTTGCGGGTTCATCTTTGGCATGAACAGTTTATCTATTGCAGATTGCCTTTCGGAAACAATGAGATCAGAATAGCCGTTATTATAAAGGTATTCCTGACCTTCGGTGAGAACCCATTTCAGAAAAGCCAGTTCAGCTGTATTCCCTGATTGTTTCAGTGAAACAGAATAAATATTACTGAACAGGGATTTTGGATATTTTCCGATCCACACTCCCCTGGAAAAAAGATTCAGGTCATCATAAATATTTTCATTAAAATCTATTGAACCATTGCCATTCCTGTCCAGCGGCAGCAATTTTATCTGCTCTGCCATTTTCTGATTCTCAAAATCAATGATCTTTACCATCCTGCAGAATCCAATTCCATAGGGATCTTTCTGTATTAAGGAGATAAAGTCATCACCAGTTTCAATCTCACCTTCGACCGTCACGGATTCCTTATTCAAAAAGTTACCCAGAATAACTTTTATTGATTCATCTTTCTGAAGATAAAAGTGAGCCGGATTATTCTTTGCATCCTTAAGCAGTGTTCCCCAGGTTCTGTTGGATTTATCGTTAAGGAAGCCGGCTAAAGTGCCGGGAGATATTCCTTTTTTAACTATTTCATCCAGAAAAGGATTTGCAGAACTTACAACAGGAACAATCACATCGCGTCCGACAATAACCTTCATCGCTGATTTATCCTGAACTCTCTCATATATCTCATCATTTACAAACAGGATACTTCCTTTGGCAGCAGGTTTGTTTTTCATTTCATTTCCAGGGATTGCCACCACCCTGATCTTTGTTTCAGGAACCAGTTGGGTATATTCAGAGGCCCAGGTTTTGGAAAGGTTATACAGATCAGGCGTACTTTGAATTACAATGGAATCTGTTGATTGTTGATTCTCCGATGCTGAAGCTATATTTATACTCATGAAACTCCAGACCAACAAACCGGTTAATAATAATGCTGACTTTTTCATTTTCTTTATTTTATATTCTGTTGTAAACCCTGTTTATATTCTACACACTTGTTGTTGAATATTATTACAGAATATATGTCAAACAACTATGATGCCAATTGTTGTATTAAATTGAATATCTGTATGTTATGAATACATTTGACATTCCAATCTACTATTAAACTGTTGAATTACTATACACTGAAAATATTTTATAGTCGCAGATGCAGAATGGTCCGGCATTTCAAGAATGTTGTATATTTTTTCTACATGTGTTGAATTTTACAGCAATTCTGATTGAAAAACCCGATAGTTGATGCAGATTTGAGTTATGTATGAAGATTAGTTTTGAAGGAGGACTTGTCCCGCCTCAGCGGGAGCCTGCCCCGTCTTAAAGCGGGGGGTGGCCGGGACAGTTGATTATCTGATTCTTACAGGGTTCATTTCCCGGCCGGGGTGGTTGATTCATTTTACAGAAATGCGAATCATTTTATTAAATGTCTTCCTAATTTCATTCAAGACAAAACTCAGGCTCCTGGAAAACAAACCTTTATTAAACCGAAGAACAAATCAACCACCCCGGGAAATAAAAAAACCTCTGCAATGAAACACTGTAGAGGTTTTGGAAAATATTTAATGAACTATGAACTACTTCTTTGCTGCGGGATTCGGATGAATAATTTTTGCAAGGGCTGTTTCATAATTAAATTCCTTATAAAAAGGATTTTCTTTATTATGACATTTGAGGCATGTTTGTTTATCAGGAATAAACATACCCATCTTAAGAGCCATATCTCTGTTCTTCATTATCGCGGGTGTTTTGTATGAGCTTCCCGGTCCATGGCATGATTCGCATGAAACACCTTCGGTAGCTGTAACGGTTGATCTTAGTTTTGCATCTACACTATGAAAGGTCGAATGGCATTTAAGGCAGCTTGCTTCTTTTGCCGGATCAGCAATCCCGTTTTTCTTTGCATAGTCGAGTGATGCCTGGTTGCTCAAAGTTGCAATTGCCTTGGAATGAGGTTCCTTTGTCCATTTATTAAACTGTTCTCCTGTTGCGGGTTTGTTGTGGCACAATTTACATTTATCTGCTCCTATGTACTTGAATGTCTGAGCTGAAACAACACTTCCAAGGAAGAATGCCATGCAGATCATTAGAATCCTTTTTTTCATCATCATATTCTTAAGTTTTTGTGTTTGCCGGTTAGATATTATGGTATAAAGAAAATATAAAAATTTGAATATTGAATATTTTTCTATGATATTTCAAATCAAATTACATGCCACAGATTTTAAAGAACTGGCGTTGTGAATATTATTTAGTTGAATGATTCGACTCCCATTCTTCAGGCAGACATGGTTTTGACGGTACATTCAGATTATTTCTGAACCATTCCCGGTGAACACATGCACTCCTTTTCAGGATGATTATGAAATCCGCATGGACAAGGATTCATACTCGTGATCAGCATGAATATGAATGTGTTTTTGAAAGTATTGATCATATTTACCTCAAAATTGAAATTTTTATTTTGTAACTTGTAGTTTTCAAATCTGACGGTAAGATCAACTATGAAGAATTTGAGATGCTTCTCAAAGATGAAAAAAGTTTGTCCTGACTTATCCTGATATTGATAAGCTTATATTGTCAGAAATGGAGCATAATTATCACCCGCCATGCAGTCTTGATGAGAAGGTTGATCATCTTTTAAATTTTTCCGGAATAGTTCTGTCAGATGATGTTGTAAATCAAAAGCATAACAGGGGTATGTCAATTTTTTAAGAGATAGTGCAATGAATAAAGTTTATTTAAAAATAATTCTTCCATCCATTATTTCAATTTTTTTGTTTATTCTCATCATCTTCCAAATTATAATACCTCGCTTTGAACAAACCATAATGAATGGGAAGCGCGAAATGATAAAAGAGTTAACCAACTCTGCATGGAGTATCCTGTCAAAGTATGAATCAGACGAAAAGAATGGGCTGTTAACCCTCGAAGAGGCTAAAAAGACGGCTGTATCAAGAATTCAATATTTACGCTACGGTGAAGAAAATAAAGATTATTTCTGGATAACAGATATGTATCCTGTAATGATAATTCACCCATACAGGTCAGATTTGAATGGAAAGGACTTAACAAATTTTGTTGATCCAAATGGGAAAAGATTATTTGTGGAATTTGTTAATACCGTTAAAGCAGCAGAGCATGGATATGTCGATTATATGTGGCAATGGAAAGATGATTCACTTCATATAGTTCCCAAATTATCATATGTTAAAATATTCAAACCATGGGGATGGGTTATTGGAACGGGAATTTATATTGAGGATGTAAGGAAGGAAATTTATGCACTTACAAACAGGCTTATCTGGATTTCGGGAGGAATTTCGTTTTTAATCGCTCTTCTTCTTTTGATTATTTCTCAGCAAAGTTTGAAAATTGAACGAAAGAGAATTAAGGCTGAAAGTGAATTGCATGATTCGAGAGAAAAATACCGGACTCTGGTTGAGGCAGCTACAGAAGGTCTGATTATGCTGATTGACGGGGTAATAGGCTTTTCAAACAGTGTAATAAGTAAAATGACAGGTTATGAAACCAATGAGCTTAACAACCTCTCATTAAAAGAATTAATCAGCGAAAACAATAGCAATGATATAGTAGATATTTTTTCAAAAAATAGTGTAAAAGAGGGACAATATGAGATTAATCTGAAGAATAAGAAGGGAGGGTTTCTTGAAGTTTTAATTACATCTTCAAGTGCTCTTTTACACCAGAAGACTGTAAACATTATAGTCGTAAAAGATATTTCTATTGACAGAAATTCAGGTTTTTCCATTCTGGATTACCAGAAACTGATAAGTACTTTAAATGTCGGTTTCTTCAGGGCAAGTCTCGATGCCAGGGGAAGGTTTATTTTCGCCAACGATAACGCGTTAAGAATATTAGGATATGATAGCTTCAAAGATTTATCAGAAACACATTTTCTTGAGATGTTAGCAGGTACTGATGACAAAATCACACTTCAGACAGAGCTTATTGAAACCGGCTATTTCAGAAATAAAATATTAAAAATAATTAAGAAAAATTCTGAAACCGCATTTGTCAAAGTAACTCTTATATTATTTAACAGTGAAACCTCAAAAAGTTTTATTTGTGATGGGGTTATTGAGGATATTACAATATATGAGGAATTAAAGCTAAAGACAAATAATCTGATCGCAGAGCTAAAATCAAATGATTTCTTAATTGAAAGGCCGGTTAAAGAATACATGACCCAGGTTTGCACTCTTGATGCGGATAAAACAATAAGCGATGTAATTAATATATTTTCAAAAAAAGGAACGGATAACGTATTGCTTACTAAAGGTCAAAACACACTCATTGGGATCATAACCAGTAGCGACATTCAGAAAAGAGTACTTTCACTAAATCTTAATCTGGATAACCCTGCATATCTGATAATGAGCTCTCCTGTTACCTATATCAGTGAGAACACTTCATTAATAAACGCAATTAATATTTGTGATAAGGAGCAGATTAGTCATCTTATTGTCAGGAATAATGCAAATTTAATTGCCGGAGTGGTTAGAATTTCTGACATCTATCAAGCTTTTAAAAAATCACTGTCCTTTTATATCAATAACATTGAAAAGGCTGAAACAAACGATGAGTTAAAGCAATGTTTTGAAGTACATCAGTTATTGCTGGAACCTCTTATCAGGAGCGAGATGTCTGTTACGCATCTAACAATGATTACCTCATCAGTTTCAGATTCTGTTATCAGAAGAATCATTGCTTTAACTATTGAAGAGATCGGGGAGCCTCCGGTTGGTTTTTCATTTATTTGTTTAGGAAGTGAGGGGAGAAAAGAGGAAACCCTGTTTACTGATCAGGACAATGCAATAATATATGAAGATGTTCCGGCGGCCAATGAGATTTATGTTGATGAATATTTTTCCAGACTTGGAGAAAAAGTATGCGATTCGCTTAACTATATTGGTTATTCATTTTGCAAGGGAAAAATAATGGCAAAGAACCAGCAGTGGTGTAAGCCAATTAGTGTTTGGGAAGGATATTTTGCAAACTGGATCACCACTCCTGAGCCGCAGAATGTTCTTGAGGCTACCATATTCTTTGATTTCAGGAATATATATGGAGATGAAAAATTTTCAGACAGATTAAGAAAGAGTATAAGCAAACTGATTAAAGAACGGGATCTGTTTTTATATCATATGGCATATAATACTTTCAATACAAAATTGCAGCAAGTTTCTTCAGGGAGTATTATTTCAGATAGAAGCACAGATACTATTGATTTGAAAGAAGCTGTAACTCTCATTACCATGTTTACAAGAACATATTCTCTGCAGAATAACATTTGGTATTCCAACACAATCGAACGGTTAAATGCCTTAAGGGCAAATCAGATTATAAATGTAACCACAATTGATGAGATTCTCTTTGCCTATAATTATCTAATGAAATTGCGCTTCAGAAATCAGATAGAATTATCTGCAGGTAAATTGCCAATGAGCAATATCTTAAACACAAAACACCTCCTGGGAATCGAACTGTCAATCCTTAAGAAAGTATTATCATTATTCCCGGCTTATCAGCATAAGATAAGTGTTGATTTCAGAATAGCAACATAAGTTTTAAACTGAAAACCAGGCCTTGTGGTCAAAGCTTTTATGCTCATTACAATGAATATACCCCAGTTGATTCGTCAGCAGAATTGATTTTCCGATATACAACGGAGGATGATTATAATGACTGTGGCCGTAAATCCAGAAATTGGCATTACAGCCTTCGATATATTCAGTTAAATCAACACAAAAGGCTTCATTTATGGGGCTGTTATTATGGAGAGTTGAATTGCATAAAAAGGAAGGTACATGATGTGTTACCACAACCGTTTTTTTAGCCGGGGTCGCTAATGACTGCTTAATGAATCCTAACCCCTCCTGATGCAGATTATTGAAATCTGATACTTTGAGATTTTTGTTTTTATTTGAAATATACTCGAAATCTGAAACCCCCTTTTCAATGATTTTTTCGTTGAAGCTGCTTATCTCTGACCATAAAGTGCTGAAAACTAATTTAGTATCCTCGTACATTAATTCTATGTTATTCACAATACTTATATTGCTTCTAATCTTTATATTATAGGACTTACTGTATTCAGTCATGTCTTTATGATAAAATTCGTGGTTCCCTGGAACCCAGAAAACCTGTTTATAATTATCGGCAATAAATCTAAAAAACGGATTTGTGAAATATTTATCAAGTAATGGCACTATATCGCCTGCCATAATCAAGAGGTCCCCATTGATTAAAAGTGGGTTGATCTGGATATACTTACTGTTGTGTTCAAACTCAAGATGTAGGTCGGAACAATACTGAATTCTCATTATGCAGGTTCTAATTATCTCAAATTAACCTACTTCACTTATTTTTTTTAATAGTGGCATATCGAGTATTTCAACATACCTTCCTTTTATTGAAATTATTGTTTCACTTGCAAACTCAGAAAGTAACCGCACGGTGTTTTCTTCTGAAATAGCTGCCATTTCTCCAATTTCTTTCCTCGACAAACCCAGATTAAAATTATAACTATCATTTAAGTTCGATAAATAAATCAGGTTCTCAGCAATTCTTCCCCGGATTTGTTTCTGATTAAGGGAGATTATTTTTTTCATAATATTGGCAACAGATTTACCGAAAGCTTTATTTAAATTTAAAAGTAACTCATGATTTTCGATATAAAGTTCTTTCACTAAATCCAGATCTATAAAACAGACTTCCGATTCCTCCACAGCAGTAACAGAATACGAATAATCACTACTTTCAAAAAAAGACAAAAGACCGATATATGCAGGTGGTTTTAGAAGGTACAGGATTATGTTTTTATTATTAAGGCCTTCAATATAAAGCTTTGCCGTCCCCTTTATTAAAAACAAAGCATGTGTAACCTCAGTTCCTTGTTTACAGATTATATCATGTTTTTTAAAATATGCATGCAGTGGGCTAATTTCATATATATTTCTATCCGTTCTAACCAGGGTGGAATAAATGTCACATTTTAATACACATGCTTTGCAATTATTGGTCTTACTAAACTTCATGGATGGAATTATTAAACTCAAATGTAATAATATAGTTGTTTTAAAACAATGTTATATCTATACTTCTTTTAAATTTTTCTCTTAGTAAAAAATAATACATTTGGAGGCATAAAATATAAAAAAGGAGGAAGTATGATTCATGAACCTGCTACTAAAATTGAAACCGACAATGCAGCTTCAAAAAAAGCAAAGTTAGGCGTTAGACTTTTTATTGTGTACACACTAGTTTATTCAGGATTTGTAATTATTGGTTTAACAAAGCCTGAATTAATGGGATTAGAGCTGATGGGTGGGCAAAATATTGCTATAATCTATGGCTTCGGATTAATCGTACTTGCAATTGTTATGGGGTTTATCTATAATTATTTCTGCACAAAAATGGAAGACAAAATGAATAAAAATATTTAACAGGCAACGATATGATTTACCAAACATCAAATTTAGCAATTATTATTTTTTTGTTTATAGTTGGGTTAGTATTAGGTCTTTCCTTTTATTTTGCAAGAAAAACAAAATCGGCTGCAAGTTATTACGCAGCAGGCGGAAAAATACATTGGGGAGTGAATGGCATCGCATTTGCAGGCGATTACTTATCTGCTGCATCTTTCCTTGGAATTTGCGGAATGATTGCCTATTCCGGATACGATGGTTTTCTTTATTCTATTGGATATCTTGCAGGCTGGGTTGTTGCTTTATTTCTGGTTGCTGAACCTTTAAGAAGACTTGGTAAATATACTTTTGCCGATGCCCTGGATTCAAAATTCAATTCAAAGTCAATTAAACTTACTGCAGCTATAAGTACTCTTGTTGTTTCTCTTTTTTATCTGATTCCTCAAATGGTTGGAGCAGGAGATCTTGTAGTTCCACTGCTTGGACTGCCTCACTGGATCGGGGTTGTTATTGTAGGGTCAATTGTCATATTTATTGTTGCAACAGCTGGAATGACATCCACTACTTATGTTCAATTCATTAAGGGAGCATTACTGGTACTGTTTTCTACACTACTTACATTTTACATCTTAAAAAATGGTTTAAACCTGAATCCAACAGATGACTACCACAAATTTGCAAAAATTGAGGCCGCGATTTCAAATGAAAATATTGTCTCTGTTTCTGATTCAAGTTATGTAGTTAAAACTACAAAGTTAGTTGACAACCTGATTTTTGTCAAACTCGAAAAAGATGGCTCCTCCTGCTGGTATCATTTAAACAGAGAGGGGGTAAAAGTTACTCTGGAAGAAATGCTTTACACCACTGTAAATATTACTGGTCAAAAATTATATAATGGTGCACCTAAATCAGACAAAAAATTCTATCAGGTTGGGCATCTTAGTAAAATTATTGTTGATGGAAAAGAAGTGGATAAAACCGGTCCTCTTGGTCCTTTTGAATATGTTAAAATAATTGGGAAAAGTGAAATAGTTCGGTTTGCTAAAAACTCTTTTTCTGACGGAGAGGATAAGGTAACTGTGTGGTACCAAAATGTTACTAAAGGAGAAGATGTAATGAAGCCGGGTCTTTTATACAAACTTTCAAAATCTGCCGGTGCTACCTTCTGGACCAGGCTTAATTTTTTGTCTTTGATGCTTGCTTTATTTTTAGGGACATCTGCGTTACCTCACATATTAATAAGGTATTATACAGTTCCGAGTCAACGTGCTGCCAGAAAGTCTACTATTGTTGCAATTGCTGTTATTGGATTCTTTTATATATTAACGTTATTCATGGGTCTTGGTTCTATGGTTGGCGGAGTTTTAGATGTTGAAAGCAGCAACATGTCAGGTCCGCTTCTGGCAAAATCTTTTGGCATAGGCTTATTTTCAATAATATCGGCAATCGCATTTGCAACTGTTCTTGGTACTGTAAGTGGTCTAATAGTGGCTTCGTCAGGCGCTATAGCTCATGATTTCATTGACAAGTACCTTCAGTTTAAGATGACTGATAAGGAAAAAGTTAAAGCCGGAAAGTTCGCTGCTTTCGGAGTAGGAGTATTTGCAATTATTTTGGGGATATTATTTAAAGGCATAAATGTATCATTCCTTGTTGGCCTGGCTTTTGCAGTCGCAGCATCAGCCAATCTGCCTGCAATCTTATTTCTTCTATTCTGGAAAAAAACAACTGCCAAAGGAATTTCAGCATCAATTATTGTTGGAATTGTCTCTTCAATAGGAATTATTTTATTTTCTCCAACCATGTATGGATTATATGGACTCTTACCTAAAAATGCCCCAATTCCACTGGATAATCCCGGAATAATTTCTATACCACTGGCAGTCATTACTTTGATTGTATTTTCTTTAATGACACAAAAAGATAATTCGACAAAAGACTTTAGTAAATAGTTTTTTATCCTTAGAAAACAGGAAAATGAAAAAATCGATTATTGTAATATTTCTTCTCTGTTCATTATTGGTTTATGGCCAGGATAAAAAGGAGGAACCCAAATATGGTATTGTATTTTCAGGTTATGTTAAGAATGATATATACATTGATACCAGACAATCCGGTACAACAACAGCTCTAAGGGACGAACACTTTTATCTTTACCCCGATAATGCTCTCTATGATAAGGATATGAATGATATCAATGCGAGCACAGATCTGCATATGCTCAATATTCAGACCCGGTTAAAGGGAGACATTTCCAGTCCGGATGCCTTTGGGGCAAAAACTTCCGGTGTAATTGAGGGGGAATTTTATGGCACCAGCGAACTTGATGTGAATGGATTCAGATTAAGGCACGCTTATGTAAAGATGGACTGGCAAAAGACAAATCTTCTCATCGGACAATACTGGCATCCGCTATTCCCTGCTGAAAGCTTCCCGGGTACTCTCAGCTTTAACACAGGTGCTCCATTTAATCCATTCAGCCGTAATCCGCAGGTAAGGCTGACCAGAAAACTGGATGAAGTCAGTATGTCACTCACAATTTACAGTCAGCGTGATTTTGTCTCAACCGGACCCGAAGGAAGCAGTAATAAGTATATAAAAAACAGTGGATTACCCGGAGGCAATTTGCAATTGCGCATCCCGATGGGACAGGTTTTAACTGCATGGGCAGGAGTTGATTACAAAACCCTCAGACCTGAGCTTAAAACCTCTGAAAATTACAAAAACACGGAAAAGGTTGGCAGCTATTCAGCCTTTGCAAATGTGAAGATCAAAACCAAACCGGTAAGTATTTCATTAATGGGAGTTTATGCCCAGAATGCTACTGACCTGATGATGCTGGGAGGATATGCCGTTTCTGAAATAACGGATACAATCACTCAGCTCAAAACATATGCCACTATAAATACAACGAGTGCATGGGCTGATCTGACAACCAACGGGAAGAAAGTTACATTCGGACTCTTTACCGGTTACAGTAAAAATCTTGGCTCAGGCAATCTGGTGGAAGGATCTTATTTCAGTCGTGGCAGTAACATTGACCATTTGTTCAGGATTTCCCCGCGAGTAACTTTTACATCAGGGACCCTGAGTTTCGGACTTGAGCTGGAAACAACCACCGCAGCTTATGGTACAACACAATCTGACGGGCTTGTGACCAATACAAAAAATATAACCAACATGAGAGCTCTGCTGGCAACAATCTATAAGTTTTAGAGAGTTCCCGTATAGAAATCATTTGACTCTTTCAGCAAGTGGGAGGTAAGATATTCCGAGGCAGACAAGCATATCACATTTATGGAGTTTAGCCTGCCTCAAAGCTTCCTTAAAAGCCGGAAATTACAATTAATAAAGATTAGTTAAACGAAACTCTTGTTACTATCCGGCCCACCCCTCCCTGTCAAGATTGCGATAGTTTATTGCTTCTGAAATATGTTCTGCAGTAATGTTTTCAGAATCGCCCAGATCTGCAATTGTCCTGGCAACCTTAAGTATCCTGTCATATGCCCTGGCTGAAAGCCCTCTTATATCCATTGCTGTTTTCAGGAGGCGTCCTCCTGCCTCATCAAGCTGGCAATATTTTCGCTGCATTGATGAAGACATCTGTGAATTTGAATATACTCCCTTTACTGAGGCAAACCGTCTGGCCTGTATCTCCCTGGCTACTACGACCCTCTCCCGGACTGTCGATGACCGTTCAATTTTTCCTGAATCGGAAAGTTTATCATAATTTACAGGCACAACTTCAATATGTATGTCAATCCGATCGAGTAGCGGTCCTGAAATTCTGTTCAGGTATTTCTGAACCATTCCCGGTGAACACATACACTCCTTTTCAGGATGATTATGAAATCCGCAAGGACAAGGATTCATACTCGCGATCAGCATAAATGAAGCCGGATAATCCACACTTGATTTTGCACGGGAGATAGTAATAACTCTGTCTTCAAGAGGTTGCCTCATCACTTCAAGGACTGACCGTTTGAATTCCGGAAGTTCGTCAAGGAATAATACTCCATTATTACTAAGTGATATCTCCCCTGGCTGAGGCCATGTACCTCCACCGACTAAAGCGACATCGGAAATTGTGTGGTGAGGACTGCGGAATGGTCTTTTTGTCATCAGTGCAGTATGATCATCGATTTTCCCGGCAACGGAATGTATTTTAGTTGTTTCAAGAGCTTCCTCAAGAGTAAGGGGAGGGATAATAGTCGGTATTCTTTTTGCCAGCATTGTTTTCCCTGCTCCCGGAGGCCCTATCATGATAATGTTATGACCTCCGGAAGCAGCAACTTCAAGTGCCCTTTTTACGTTCTCCTGTCCCCTGACATCTGAAAAATCAACATCATATTTATTTGCTTCACTTGAAAAAATCTCAAGCAGATCGACTTTGACAGGAGTGAATTTGCGGGTGCCGTTGAAAAAATCAACAACCTCCGCAAGATTCTCCATTCCATAAACATCCAGCCCTGCAACAACAGCTGCTTCCCTGGCATTTTTGAGAGGGACTATTACACCTTTAAATCCTTCTTCCCTTGCCCTGAGTGCGATAGGTAAAACTCCCTTTACAGGTTGTAATGTGCCATCGAGAGAGATCTCTCCCATAATGATATATGATTCTATAGACTCTTTGGATACTTTCTCGTCAGCAGCAAGAATACCCATGGCAAGAGGCAGATCGTAGGACGATCCCTCTTTGCGTATGTCTGCAGGAGCCATATTTATCACAACCTGTTTTCCCGGCCAGTGAAAATTCAGAGACTGAAGAGCCGAAGCAATCCGGTGCTGGCTCTCCTTAACGGCGCTATCGGGTAATCCAACCAGAAAAAACTGTACACCACGCGACACATTGACTTCAATAGTTACAGTCACGGCATCGATACCGGTTACGGCACTGGCAAATGTTCTGACTAACATAATAATAAGTTTACTAGCACTTTAGGAAACGCATATCAAATATAGGAAAATTATTGAATATACACAAAAGAGAACTTGTTTAACATGGTCTTCATCACCCTGATGCTAACACAGTAATTGCATTAATTTGTTTTTTTAAACTTATTTTCAAATTCAGTAGGAATTAATCTATTAAATGAACTCCAAATAGAATTATCATAATTCCCAATTTGTTTGTATAGATCTTTGTTGGGATCTTGCAGAAACAATGAACCGATAGGGCTATGGCACTTCCCCAGGTATTATTTAATCGAGTGCGAAATCCGAATAATTTCTTTAGCAATATCCTCCGGTGAAAGAACAAAATCTATACACCCGCTTGCTATTGCACTCTCAGGCATATCTGGCTGTATAGCTGTGTCGGGCTTCTGTGCGATAGTAATGCCTCCCTCTTTTTTTATCCCGCACAGCGCTTCTGCCCCATCACCATCATAGCCAGAGACAATGACAGCTATAAGTTTACCGTCCCAGTTTTGTGTTAGGGAACGAAGAAAAACTGTAATTACATCGGGCCATCCCCTGGGCTTTGATATCGGCTTTAAGCGGAACTCATCATTAAGAACATGCAAGTCTCGCTTTTCAGGTATTATAAACACATGGTTAGGCTGAATGTCCAGTCTTTCCGTAATCAATTCAACGGGCATCTCTGTATAACGTGGGAGAATCTCATGGAGCAGGGTAGCAACAGTTCTCAAATGATTAACTATGACAATAGCAACACCCATATCGGCAGGAAGATTCTTTAGTAACCGAGTATATGCATCGAGCCCACCTGCCGAACCGCCGACACAAACGACAGGAAAGTTTTTTACTGAAAGCTTAGCTTTCATAGATGATTCCTAATATAGTTTGCAAATACATTTACAAAGGTAAACACTATTTGCGATTTTCCACCCAACTTCAACACTTTTGTCTACTTTCTTGAACCCACCCGCTTTCATCAATTATCAGGCCGGTCATTTTTCTTTTTGGCAAAACTCAACTAACACTCCTGGCTACCGGGTAATGAAATGTTGCATATGATAATAATCAACACCTATATCTTCACTTATACGTTCGATGTTCCGCGTTTGGCTTTTTATGATCCCTTGTGAATATTTTTCTGCCTTATCAAAAGACTTCTTTGTCTTATTGCGAAAAACATTCTCATATTCAATTAAAAATCATTATATTATAATGTATTGATTATTAGATATATAAAAAATTAGGGGGGGTGCAAAAATTAGGTTATTAGAAGACTATTGTATAACTTTATCTTATTATTAACCGGGCAAAAACCTATTTTTAGTGGTGCTCTTAAATTAAAAAAAATCTATGGAAACTCTATCTTAATAAAATAACAAAAGACTATCATATGATAAAAATTAGCAAAGAAAAAATTGCCACAAAGCGTAGTAAATTACTCAAATGCTCGACCGGCATCAAAGGTTTTGATGAAATTACAGAAGGCGGGCTTCCGAAAAATGGAACCACTTTAGTTTCTGGAAATGCCGGCTCCGGGAAAACACTTTTTTGTATTGATTTTCTAATTAAGGGTGCCACCGATTACAACGAG
>JBBQJD010000037.1:0-33229 GCA_038325595.1 Bacteroidales bacterium
ATAAAAACAACAGGAGGTAAGAAACAGGAAAAGATTTTTGGGCAAAACGATGTTGATGAAATCCACCAACTGGGATTGTATCGCCTTATCTGAACGATATACTTTCTCGCATGAAAAAAATTCTTTAAGCCGAATCGTTGACCATTAACCATTAATTCTATTTATTTTGCAATAGTTTTTATATTTGTGAGTTATTAGTATATACCTGTAAACTCTAAACCTGCTATGACAAAATTCAACGAGATTGATAACAATACAATTAATCTTATTAGTAACGGAACCGAGATAACCGGCGATATTAAATCAAATGGAGATATCCGGATAGACGGATCGCTTACCGGAAGCCTGAATACAAAAGGCAAAGTAGTTATTGGTCCTACCGGCAAGGTCAACGGAGAAATAACTTGTAAAAATTCAGAAGTTTCAGGCTTAATTGAAGGTAAAATTATTGTCGGTCAGTTGTTGAACCTCAAGGCATCTTCAAAAATAATCGGTGATATTTCTACTTCAAAACTCGCCATAGAGCCGGGAGCGAAATTTACTGGAAATTGTAAAATGAGTGATACCGATAACAATGAAGGAGCAGCAATACCCAGAGAAAAAGAACAGGAAAAGTCTCTCAAGTAAAGGTATAAAGGATTTCGCACGCTATACCGGAATGGCTTTTCAGATGGTGGGAATTATCCTTGTCACCACCTGGGGAGGTATAAAGCTGGATAAAATAACAGGATGGAAGACCCCGGTATTTACAATTGTACTTTCACTTTTTGGAGTATTCGCGGCAATCTATGTTGTTGTAAAGGACTTCATCAAATTCAAGTAATATATTGATGAAGATCAAAGGCTATATCCCGCTTTTTATATTTTCAGTTTCAATTGTTGTTGCCGGATTCATCGTTAAAATAATTGCAGAAACAGATTTTACCACAGGTGATCTGATTGTATCAGCTTCGGTTTTTGCATTAATATCGTTTATTACCTTAAACATTTTTTTTAAGGGTCAGAAAAAAGAACCCCAAAGCCAGACGTTACACAGCCTCGTTGCAATAAGCGTTAAACTGCTGTTAGAGATGCTGTTCGCACTTATCTGGTTTATTGTTGCTAAAAAAATTGGCCTTCAATTAGTTTTATTATTTTTTGTTTTATATTTAGCCTTCACTTTGTATTCGGTATTTATTATAGTAAAAACGCTGAAAACCAAATCAATAGATAATAAATTCAGACTTGAAAACGTTTAAACTTATCGGGCTTTTCTCAATTCTTTTGCTTGCTTTACCTGCATTTCCGCTTTTGGGCAACGAAGAAACTGAAAAGGAGAAATCGGAAAAAAAATTCGACGCAAGTACCTTTATCCTCGATCATATTGCAGATTCACATGAGTGGCATATCCTGACGAAAAAGAATGGTGAAAGTGTTGCCATCTACCTTCCGGTGATCCTTTACAGCAATGACAAAGGCCTCGATGTATTCTCTTCAAAAAAACTTGCACATGGTCATGAATATAAAGGATACAGGCTTGAAGAGGAAGGCGAGCTGAAAGGGAAAATTGTTTCTGTCGATGAAGCCGGGAAAATTGATGAGGAGAACCTTCCTCTCGATTTCTCAATTACAAAAGCTGTTGTCGGGATGCTGGCTGCTGCACTCATCGGATTATGGCTCTTTCTCTCCCTTGCCAAATCTTACAGGAAGACGGGGATCAGTCATCCGAAAGGAATTCAACGTTTTCTCGAGCCGGTTATACTTTTTGTACGTGATGATATAGCTATACCAAATATAGGCGAGCATAAGTACGAAAAATACATGCCCTATCTTCTGTCGGTTTTCTTTTTTATTCTTATTAATAACATGATGGGTCTTGTTCCGTTTCCTCCTCCCTTTGGAGCAAATGTTACAGGAAACATTGCTGTTACATTTGTACTTGCAACATTTACCTTTGTTATCACCCAGTTCAGCGGAAACAAGGCATACTGGAGACATGTTTTTGCTACTCCGGGGGTCCCGTTCTGGCTTTTGCCTGTGATGATTCCAGTTGAAATAATCGGAATATTCTCAAAGCCTTTTGCTCTAATGATCCGTCTATTTGCAAACATCACAGCAGGCCATATAATAGTGCTGAGTCTCATTGCCCTGATCTTCATATTTGATTCACTGGCAGTGGCTCCGCTTTCTATACTTTTTGTGATTTTTATGGATTTTCTCGAATTACTGGTGGCATTCCTCCAGGCATATATTTTCACTCTGTTGTCGGCTCTCTTCATCAGTCTGGCGGCACCGGAGCATCATTAATTATTTAACTAAAATAAATTTTATCATGGAACAAATTTCATTTGCAGCAGTCGGAGCAGGTCTTGCAGTAATCGGAGCAGGACTGGGAATCGGTAGAATCGGCGGATCAGCTATGGATGCTATTGCAAGGCAGCCGGAAGCTTATTCAAAAATTCAGATTGCCATGATCATTGCTGCAGCTCTTATTGAAGGAGCAGCATTGTTCGCAATCGTTATTGCTCTTATCAAGTAAAATTAAAAATGAAGCCTGGAGCGGTTGGCTGCCAGGTTTCATTTTAAATCATTATTGAATCAAACATTTTAAGATATGTTATTATTAGCAAATAGTCTTACTTCCCCCGGTGTCGGTACAATTTTCTGGGCTGCCCTTATCTTCGGCCTTTTTCTTTTTATTCTTTCAAAATTTGCATGGAAACCTATTCTTACTGCTGTCAAAGCCAGGGATGAGATGATCAAAGGTTCACTCGCATCAGCTGAGAAAGCACGTGAAGATATGTTGAAGCTTCAGAGCAATAATGAAACAATAATCCGTAAAGCCAGGGAAGAAAGAGAGCTTATTTTAAAAGAAGCCAGGGATGTTCGTGATAAACTAATTGCTGAGGCGAAAGGAAAAGCTACGGAAGAAGCTGAGAAACTAATTGAAAAAGCAAGGACAGGAATCGAAAGTGAAAAAAGGAAAGCTCTTTCTGAAATAAATGAACAGGTGGCAACCTTATCGGTTGAAATTGCATCGAAACTCCTTGGTGAACAGCTGAAGAAGACGGGTGAACAGGAAAAACTGATTGACAATTACCTTCGTGAAATTGATTTCAAAAAGAATTAGGACCATAAGCTGAAATGAACGATAGCAAAATATCTGTAAGGTACGCAAGAGCTCTGTTTCAGTCAGCGCTTGATAAGAAGATACTCGATAAAGTAAATCAGGACATGATCCTTATTTCTGAGGTATTCAAAATTCAGGAAACAAGGGAATTTCTGAGTAGTCCGATAATTCCCCCATCAAAGAAGGAACAGATATTTCATAATATCCTGGGAAACAATGTTGAAAAAATAACCCTTTCACTTCTTGACCTTGTTGTTAAAAACGGTCGCGAAAGCTTTTTACCTGCTATTGCCAGAGAATTCATTCATGAGACAATGAAGTATAAAGGGATTACTGAATCAGTGCTTACCACAGCAGTTAAGGTGGATGAATCAGTGAAAAATCAGATTGTTGATCTCATTTCTAAAGCATTCGGTACAAAAGTTGAACTTAAGGAAGTCGTAGATAAAGATATAATCGGAGGCTTCATTCTGAGGATAGACGATAAGTATATTGACGGAAGCCTGAGAAATAAGCTCAGGAAAATAAGAAAAGAACTTTCCGGTAATCCGCTTTAAGTCCGGAAACTTAAATAGTTACACAGAATTTAAAATTTTAATATGGCAAACATTAAACCAGCAGAAGTTTCAAAAATACTCAGACAACAACTGGAAGGGATACAGACAGGAATTGAGCTGGAAGAAGTAGGAACTGTGCTTCAGGTTGGTGACGGAATCGCCCGTATCTACGGACTTTCAAATGCACAATCGAACGAATTGATTGAATTTGAAAATGGTATCGAAGCTATCGTGCTTAATCTTGAGGAAGATAATATCGGAGCAGTTCTTCTCGGCCCAACCGAAGAGATCAGCGAAGGTGATATTGTTAAAAGAACAGGAAGGATAGCCTCCATCGGTGTTGGAGAAGGACTCCTTGGAAGGGTTATCTCACCGACAGGGCAGCCTCTGGATGGGAAAGGCCCCATTGGCGGAGAGCTTTTTATTCTGCCATTTGAAAGAAAAGCCCCCGGGGTAATTTTCAGGCAGCCTGTTAAACAGCCTCTTCAGACAGGTATAAAGGCTATCGATGCAATGATACCCATTGGCCGCGGACAAAGAGAGCTTATCATTGGTGACAGGCAGACGGGTAAAACTGCTATTGCAATTGATACGATAATTAACCAGAGAAGCAACTTTGAAAAAGGAAAACCTGTTTATTGCATATATGTTGCAATCGGACAAAAAGGTTCTACTGTTGCCAATATTGCAGCTACACTCGAAGAACATGGTGCCCTTCAATATACAGTGATAGTTCTTGCAACAGCTTCTGATCCTGCAGCCTCCCAGTTCTATGCTCCGTTTGCCGGTGCTGCCATCGGTGAATTTTTCCGTGATACGGGTCGTGATGCACTTATTATTTATGATGACCTTTCCAAACAAGCAGTATCGTACAGGGAAGTTTCCCTGCTTCTGCGTCGCCCGCCCGGACGTGAAGCTTACCCCGGAGATGTTTTCTATCTGCACTCAAGACTACTCGAAAGAGCAGCTAAAATAATTGATTCAGACGATGTTGCACGGAAAATGAATGACATTCCGGAATCGATCCGTCATCTCATCAAAGGAGGAGGATCACTTACTGCGTTGCCTATTATTGAGACACAGGCAGGTGACGTTTCCGCTTATATCCCTACCAATGTTATTTCTATAACAGATGGTCAGATCTTCCTGGAAACAAGCTTATTCAACTCAGGGGTGAGGCCTGCAATAAATGTGGGAATATCAGTTTCGAGGGTTGGGGGAAATGCCCAGATCAAATCAATGAAAAAGATCGCAGGTACACTGAAGGTTGACCAGGCACAATACCGCGAACTTGAGGCCTTCTCAAAATTCGGATCTGATCTTGATGCATCTACTCTTGCAATCCTGAACAAGGGTGCAAAAAACGTCGAGATACTTAAACAGAAGCAATATGCACCGGTTCCGGTTGAAAAGCAGGTAGCCATCATTTATTGCGGAACAATGGGACTATTGAAAGAAGTACCGATTCACAGTGTAAAGAACTTTGAGAATGAGTTCCTGGAGCTTATGGAACTTAACCACAGAGACGTGCTTGACAGCCTTCGCGATGGGATGTTAACCAGTGATATAACAAAAGTACTTGAAAAAGTTGCTTCAGATCTGGTTCTGAAGTATAAGCAATAATCAGGAACACCAGGCAAATGTATCTGTAGATGGCGAATTTAAAAGCAATAAGGATAAGGATATCTTCTGTAAAGTCAACACGGCAGATAACATCAGCAATGAAGATGGTGTCTGCAGCAAAGTTGCGTAAAGCCCAGGATAAAATTGTAAGACTCAGGCCTTACGCTAATAAATTGCAGGAGATACAGGTAAATATTTCACGGAGCCTGGCTGAGCAGGAGGTCAATAACATATATGGAAGGGTTACTTCTCCCGGGAAAGTACTTCTTATTGTAATCACCTCGAACAGAGGTCTCTGCGGTGCCTTTAATGCAAATGTTATCAGGGAGACAAGGAATATTATTCTGGAAAAATATTCTGAAAACCTTAGAAACGGTAATCTGAAACTCCTTACAATCGGCAAAAAGGGATTTGACTTCTTCAGGAAACAGAATATCCCAATGTTGCCTGACCAGAACAACCTGTTGCATGATCTTACATTTGACAATGCTTCCATTATTGCCGAAAAGATAATGTACAGTTTTGCTTCGGGTGAATTTGACAGGGTGGAGCTTATATATAACAAGTTTAAGAATGCAGCCGTTCAGATCCTTACAAATGAATTGTTCCTTCCCGTGAAAACAATCACAGGAGAAAAGGATAAAACAATGCCGGCTGATTATATTTATGAACCCAATACTATAGAAATAATCAACGAACTTATACCAAAATCTTTAAAAATACAGTTCTATAAAGCCGTTCTTAATTCATTTGTAGCAGAACATGGAGCACGGATGACTGCTATGCACAAGGCAACAGATAATGCCACTACAATGATCAGGGAACTGACACTCCAGTATAATAAAGCCAGGCAATCTACAATAACAAACCAGATTCTGGAAGTAGTTAGTGGAGCAGAAGCCCTCAGAGGGTAAAGTATTCAGGATTGTTACTAATATCAGATAATGTACAATCAGGGCGAGTGTAAAAAATTAGTCGATAAGGCTATAAAAAATCTTTCCTATAATCTCGAGGCTCCTAACCTTGTAGATCCTGTAAGTTATATCCTTTCTATCGGAGGCAAAAGATTCAGGCCTGTTCTGACCTTAATGTCATGCAATCTTTTCAGTGACTGGATCGATGATGCAGTCATCCCCGCCCTGGGTATTGAAGTATTCCATAATTTCACTCTTGTCCACGATGATATAATGGACCAGGCTCCTGTCAGGAGGAATCTTCCAACAGTCCACAGCAGATGGAACCTGAACCAGGCTGTTCTTTCAGGCGATGTTATGGCGTTTATAGCAAATGATTGTTTCCTTCAGGCGCCGGCCACTCATATGCCAAAAGTATTCAGGATATTCAACAAAGCCGCAATTGAAGTTTGTATTGGACAACAACTCGATATTGATTTTGAAAAAGCAGTCATCGTTTCTCAGGATCAGTATTTAAGGATGATTGAACTTAAAACGGCTGTTCTTATTGCTGCTTCTGTAAAGATCGGAGCCATAATAGGAGGTGCCGGAGATAAAGATTCTGAACATTTGTATGAATTTGGAAGAAATCTTGGAATGGCATTCCAGATTCAGGATGACCTTCTTGATATTTATGGCGATAGTAAAATATTTGGCAAAATGCCCGGAGGTGACATTATTGCAAACAAAAAAACCTTTCTCCTGGTAAAGGCAATGGAAGATGCATCACATGAGCAGCTCAGGCAGCTCCAACAGCTTTTTTCAACAAAGGACACCGAGCCCGATAAAAAAATCAAGATGGTTACGGAAATTTACGATCATCTTAATATCAGAATGATAACCGAAAAGCTTGCCAGCGATTATATAGTAACTGCTTTCAGCTTTCTTGATAAGGTAAGTGTAACTGATGAAAGAAAAGATGAAATGTTCCAGATTGCGAAATCACTTATTGGCAGAATCAGCTAGTACCGTCCTTCCACAGAAACAGTATCCTGCTGAATCTGGCATGGCAGGGAGTATCGTTAATTAGAATGAATCTAAATAATTGCAATACCCGGAAATAGCAAAAAGATAATTCCGGATATTAGGATTTTAAGAAATATTATTTAAATTTATGCAACGGAAATTGAATGAGATGCACATTTTTTCAGTATTTGAACCTGTTTATCCGCAAACTTTAAATATTTAATTTTTATTTTCAAACTTAATTCTTTCCTTATGAAAAAACTTCTACTCTCCGTATTCCTGGTATGTCTTGCGTGCATCACATTTGCCAATGATGCTGATTTGTTTAAGGTGGACTACAATTCCGTACAGGCTGAATTCACTGAGCTGAACCAGCTTGAAAGCATGGTAGTTGCCAACACTGACCTGACCTATACAGAATTGAAATTGTCAAATGAGACACTTGTCAATAATTTAAAGCTTATTCCTGATATGGGCATTCCTGGTTCTGCAACAGGTGAACCGGTTCTTGGAATTCCATCATTCCTCTGGGGATGCGTATTCGGTGTGGTTGGTCTTGCAGTTGTATATATCGGAACTGATGAAGATAAAGATGAAACGAAAAAAGCCCTTTGGGGTTGCATAACAGGAACAGGTGCAGTTGCTATTGTTTACCTGGTATACTGGATAGCCGTAGTTAACGTAGCGGCGTCCGTCATATAGTTTAATTACTGAATAATTTAAAGAGTATATCAAAGAAATTTGATATACTCTTTTTGTTTTTCAATAAATCAGAAGTAATATTGGGAATCATTAATTTTCTGGCAGTGCCAAAATATATTTTACTGCTTTCTTTTTTGCTGTCTTCTTTTCTCCGTGGAGAATCTCAGGTTTTTTTCAGGATAAAAGCCGATTTTGTGATGAAGGTAAAAACGGTATCGGGTCAGCAGCAGTTGACAGTAGGGAAGGTATTTTATGATAAAAACCAGAAACAGATTGTATATGATATCTCTTTCCCGGAAAAAGAGGTATGGATTCAGAGGGACACAGTTCTGTATAAGCTGGTTGCTTCAAAGGTTATTGGAAAACAGCCAATTCCCGGGATGATAGACTTTTCAATTTACAGCCTTGTACTAAATGGAAATCTGGCAGACTATGGGTTGAAAAAAACAAAGTTCAAAATATCAAAGGTCGATAAAAATGAAAACAACGTAATCTCTACCTGGGAACCTCCGGCAGAATTAAAGAAGTATTTCGGGGATGTCCTCTTATCGAATGTGAACCAGCAGCTTGAAGGGATAGTTTTCAAAAACAGCGAAGGAGAAGTTGTCAGCAGGCAATTTTTCAGGAACTATATAAAAGTCAAAGGGTTATCCTTCCCCCGCGAGCTTATAAAGGAAACATATATAAATGGGAAAAAGGCTTATGAACTCACAACTTTCAGCAATATTTTAATAAATGACATATCCGGTGAAAATAAATATGAGATTAAAATTCCTGCAAATTAACCTTGTAAGCCGGATAATCATTATCTGTTTCCTTCTCTTATTATTACCCCTGAAATCAATTGCGCAGGATCTTTATGACCTGGAAAACAGCCGCAAATATGCCGAATATCTGTTCTCAAGTCAACAACATTCGCTTGCTGCTGAAGAATATGAAAGGCTGATATACTTTGATGAAGATAATGCCGGTTTCAGGCTCAACCTGATAAAATCGTACAGGCTGTCAGGGGACTTGAACTCCGGAATAAATCGTATTTATTCTCTTTATGGAGGTTCTCTTTATCAGATGCCTGAAAATCTCTCTAAAGAATTCTTGAAGATGGAATTGCTTACAGATTCGTTACCGGAAGTACTGGATTTTTTGAATCGCAACAAAACAATTTCCGGAAGTAACAGAGCTGTTTTTCAAAGCTACAGTCTGCTTCTGGCAGGCGATTATGTTAAATCAGGCATGTTTATAAGAAATGCCATAAGTGATAATACTCCCATTCCTTTGAATATTTTGATGATATCTGAAAAGGCCGAAAGAATGAAGTTAAAAAGTCCTTTCATCGCAGCAGGTCTATCAGCTGTTGTTCCCGGTTCGGGGAAATTCTACACAAAGAACTGGACTGACGGGCTTATTTCTTTGATGTTTGTCGCAACCAATGCCTGGCAGGCTTACAGGGGTTTCAATGCCGATGGAGTCAACAGTGCATACGGGTGGATCTTTATAGGTCTGTCCTCCAGCTTTTATATCGGTAATATATTTGGATCCGTTAAAGCGGCGAAAAGATATAATAAAAACAAGAAGAATGAAATTGATAATCAGATATATGAAATTGTCAGGTCTGATACTGATTAGCCTTTTTTTATTTGTGAAGGTATCTGCGCAGAATTTCAGGGAAACCCTGAAGTTTGCGGATAATCAATTTAAGTCAGGCGATCTGAACACCTCATTTAAAGCTTATCAGAGAGCACTTTTCTTCAGCGAGGGAGAAGACAACCTTTACATATTCAGGCAGCTTGCTCAAATTTCATATATTAATGGAGAATATGAAAGTGCGCAGGAGTATTATGGACTTGCTTATAACCAGGCAGAAAATGACGGCCTGAGAAATGAACTTCTTTTTCTTAAAGCTACATGTCAGATAATTAGCCGGCAATATCAGTTTGCAATTATTGACCTCCTCTCTGTAAACGACTCTGCCTTATCTGTAAAGAGGAAGGTTAATTTTTACCTTGGGGTATGCCATTTTGGGCTTGGAGATTTTAAAAAAGCACAATCAAATTTTGAATACTGTGTGAATGACCACGATAAGCAGGAACTGGAAAAGTTGTTTTCAAGCAGGAAACTAAGGGCGCCTTCACCAAACGCCGCAAGGATACTAAGCATGATCATACCTGGATCAGGACAAGTCTATTCAGGAGACATGAAAGCAGGAGTAAACTCTCTTCTTTTAACCTCAGGCCTGATTGCATTGGGAATTAATATAAGTGTAAAATATCAGCTTATTGATGCAATCGCTACCGTTCTGCCATGGTATCAGAGATATTATATGGGCGGTATCGGAAAAGCAGAAGAGATTGCAGTCAGCAGGCGACAAGCAAGGCGGAATGAAACTTATGTTGCAGTATTAAAGTTGGTTGAGGCATCGTTGAAATAAAAGAATATGGTCAGAACTTCCATCAAATATATCTTATTGATCATGGTTTTAGTCTTTCATACTGAAGTCTCATGTTTTGCAGGGGATTATAAAGTTCAGGACAGAAGTCTGATCAATTCGTTTTTCGGTAAACTTTATAATTTTTCCTTTGATGCAGCTGATTCTCTGGTGCTGGTTATGACCGAATCGGGTATAGATGATGCCACGCTGGATAACATCAAAGCAAATCTGGCCTGGTGGAAACTGCTCAGCGGCGAAGCAATTGATTTCAATATTGACTCTTGTGATTTTTACCTGGAACAATCGTTAAAATCAAATTCCTGCAGGCAAGATGATCTGAATTCACTCTTTAATATTATTTTTGCATACTCATTGAAATCACGTCTTGAAAACTACAGGGGAAACAGTCTGAAATCCCTTTTGCTCTTTAATAAATCCCTTTCCTATATTGAAAAATGCATGGATCTGCCTGTAAAGGATGACAGGCTCAACCTTGTACTTGGATTATATTATTATTTCATTGATTATTTCAAAGATGAATATTTTATGGTTAGTGCCTTATTTTTTCCTTTTCACGGAGGAGATAGAGCAAAAGGGTTACAATATCTTGAAGAAAGTTCTGAATCAGCTGATGAGCTTGTAAGGACTGAAGCAAGCTATTTTTTACTTAAGATTTATACGAGTACCGAAAAGGATTATTTAAAAGCTCTCACTAATGCTCAGATCCTTACCCGGAATCATCCCGGCAATCTGGTTTACAGCATGGAACAGTTAAAGCTCATGCTTATATTAAAGCAGCCTGCCGAGGTTGAGATGTTTCAAAAGAAGCTTCTGAATGAAATTCATCTGGCTGAGAATATAAGCCGTATTCAGAAGGACCATTTTATTTATCAGATAGAGCATCTAAAGTAAATAAGCTATTATAAGGATATTTATTAAATATGAGAATTTACCTTTAATTTCATGCAGTCTTAAAAGACATTTTCCAGATGAAAAAACTATTATTGATTCTGTTTATTGCTTTACCTGTTACCTGTTTTTGCCAGGAGCCTGAAGATATTTCGAAGTTTGAAAATCTCTTTGCAGAAAAAACCCATACACATAAATGGGGTGATCAGTTAAAGAACAACAGGAATGAATTGAGTTTCGTCCTATCGACATTCTTCGTCCTTTATAAAGAACTGCTGTCCTCACAGGATGTTGATGCCTGTGTTTTTACTCCTTCATGTTCCGTTTATGCAATAGAAAGTATTAAACAGAATGGAGCTGTAAATGGCTACTTTAATGCAATTGACAGGCTTACAAGATGTAATCCCGGGAGGCATAAGAACCTTCCAATTGACACATTTACAGGAAAATACTCCGACCCGCTTGAATAAATTTCACCTCTTTAACCATTATTCAGATGTCCGATTTATAATTAATAGAATATATAAATGCATTAAACAGTGCAAAAACCCAAAAATTATTAGATTTGTATCTTCTTGAAAAAACAAAAACAAATTTTAATCAATATGTCAGATAATACGGGGAAAATCAGCCAGATCATAGGTCCGGTGGTTGATGTTGCTTTTGAAAATCAGGGTTTAGAAATGCCTGATATTTTCGATGCTCTTGAGATAAAGAGAGATGATGGTACTGTTCTTGTTGTTGAATGCCAGCAGCATATCGGTGAAAGAACAGTCCGGACCATTGCAATGGATTCAACTGACGGCCTCCGCAGAGGAATGCAGGTCATAGCAACAGGTTTACCAATAACCATGCCCATCGGAGAACAGATAAAGGGACGTCTGATGAATGTAACCGGTGAAGCAATTGACGGCATAGGCCCTCTTGATAAAAAGAATGGCTATCCTATCCACCGCAAACCTCCTCTGTATGATGAACTTTCAACCGAGAAAGAGATTCTGTATACCGGAATTAAAGTGATAGATCTCATCGAACCTTATTCGAAAGGCGGGAAGATTGGCTTGTTCGGTGGAGCAGGTGTAGGAAAAACAGTTGTGATTCTTGAGCTGATCAATAATATAGCAAAAGCATATTCGGGACTTTCTGTTTTCGCAGGAGTGGGAGAAAGAACAAGGGAAGGAAATGACCTCCTTCGTGAGATGCTTGAGGCCGGCGTAATAACATATGGAGAAGCGTTTCTTGAGAATATGAAATCAGGAGGATGGGACCTCTCAACAGTAGACATGGATGCACTGAAGGAATCAAAGCTTGCACTTGTGTTCGGACAGATGAATGAACCCCCCGGAGCAAGGGCAAGAGTAGCTCTTTCCGGACTATCAGTAGCCGAACACTTCAGGGATGGCGATGGTAAATCAGGAGGAAGGGATATTCTGTTCTTTATGGACAATGTATTCAGGTTTACACAGGCAGGCTCGGAAGTTTCAGCCCTTCTGGGAAGAATGCCGTCAGCTGTTGGTTATCAGCCTACCCTGGCAACCGAGATGGGTATAATGCAGGAAAGGATCACTTCCACGAAAAACGGATCAATTACATCAGTACAGGCTGTTTATGTGCCTGCCGATGACCTTACAGACCCTGCTCCTGCAACAACCTTTGCACACCTTGATGCCACAACGGTTTTGAGCAGAAAAATATCAGAGCTTGGAATTTACCCTGCAGTGGACCCTCTTGATTCAACGTCAAGGATCCTTACTGCCGAAATCGTTGGCGAAGAGCACTACAACTGTGCCCAGCGTGTAAAAGAATTGCTGCAGAGATACAACGAATTGCAGGACATAATTGCGATTCTTGGGATGGATGAGCTTTCAGAAGAAGATAAGCAGGTGGTTCACAGGGCCAGAAGAGTACAAAGATTCCTTTCACAGCCATTCCAGGTTGCTGAACAATTCACAGGTATTAAAGGAGCACTGGTGTCAATTGAGGATACTATTAAAGGATTCAATATGATAATGGACGGAAAGGTAGACCAGTATCCTGAATCGGCCTTTATGCTTGTTGGTACAATAGAGGATGCAATTGCAAAGGGCGAAAAAATCCTTGCCCAGTCAAAATAACCGCTGGCATGAAAATAGAAATAATAACACCTGATAAAAAAGTTTTTGAAGGAGATATCAAATCTGTAAGAGTGCCCGGGAAAAAGGGATCTTTCCAGGTTTTGAAAGACCATGCCCCTATTATTTCAACTCTCGACAAAGGGCCCGTTATAATCGTTGACAATGACGGAGCCGAGACAACATACGAAATAAACGGCGGTGTCATCGAAGTAAAAGCAAATAAAATAATCCTTCTTGTTGATTCTATTTGAATAAACTCTGGAAATGACAACCGATGAGTTTCGCAAACATGCCCATGAGCTGGTCGAATGGATGGCCGGTTACATGGAAAATGCACAGAAATTCCCTGTCAAATCCCAGGTAAGCCCCGGCGAAATATTCAATAAGATACCGGACAAACCTCCCAGGAATCCGGAATCTTTCGATTCACTGATGAAAGATATGGATTCAGTAATTATGCCGGGGATCACTCACTGGCAGAGCCCTAATTTTTTCGCATATTTTCCTGCCAATACAAGCCCTCCTTCAGTTCTTGCCGAGATGATGATTGCCACTCTGGGAGCCCAGTGCATGATATGGGAAACTTCTCCGGCAGCCGCCGAGCTGGAAGAGAAGATGATGATCTGGCTGCGGGATATGATAGGATTGCCTTCTGAATTTGAAGGGGTGATCCAGGATTCAGCATCAACCTCTACACTGGCGGCAATACTCACTGCCCGTGAAAATGCTACAGGCTTTTCAATTAATGCTGAGGGTGCAAAACAAGCAGGAATCCTCAGGGTTTACTGTTCGGGTCAGACCCATTCTTCTGTCGACAAAGCAGTCAAAATCAGTGGCATAGGTCATAAAAATCTCATCCGCATCCCTGTCAGGGAAGATTTTTCAATGGATCCTGTGAAGCTGCTGAATGCAGTCGAAGATGATCTTCAGAACGGATTTATCCCATGCTGCGTTATTGCAACCCTGGGCACAACGGGAACCACTGCAGTCGACCCTCTGAGGGCCATTGGTGAGATTTGCAATAAAAATGGCATATGGCTTCATGTTGATGCCGCAATGGCCGGAAATGCCCTCATTCTGCCTGAATTTCAATGGATGCTGGACGGTCGTGAATATATAGACAGTTTAGTGTTCAATCCGCATAAATGGATGTTCACAAATTTTGATTGTTCCGCTTACTTTGTAAAGGATGCAGGAACTCTTATAAAAACATTTGAGATCCTTCCTGAATACCTGAAAACAAGAACCAGGGGTAAAGTGAATGATTACAGGGACTGGGGTGTGCCGCTTGGACGCAGGTTCAGGGCACTTAAATTATGGAGCGTGATCAGGACTTACGGAACAGAAGGCCTTCAGAATAAACTAAGGGAACATATAAAGTTTTCCGCCAGGCTTGCAGAAATGATTTCAGGAGAAAAGGATTTCGAGATACTTGCTCCGGTCATAATCAGCGTTGTCTGTTTCCGTTACAGGCCTGCTGGTCTTGATGAAAATGCACTTAATGTTTTAAATGAGAAGCTTAATCATAAGCTTAATGATTCAGGTAAATTATATCTCAGCCATACAGTGCTAAACGGAAAATACACTCTGAGGATGGTGACTGCCCAGACAAATGTAACAGCTGAACATGTTGAAAATGCCTGGAAGCTTATTCTTTCTACAGCCCAGGGTTTAAGGTGATATCCGGTCTATCTGCGGCCAATTGACATTCCATACAGATTGATATTAAAAAGCAGCATGACAGCAGGCTTCTCTGTTATCGTCTTCCAGGCAGTCTGAACTCCCCCTGAAATCATATAGGGAATCCTCAGAATATGAAAATCGGCCAGAAGCTCAAACCCATATGATTCGAAATTCTCCCTGAATCTGTTCGTTTGAACAGGACGCTGGCCTGTTCCATCGTGTACATAGTAAGTATTATCTGTTCCAACAGCATAATCATAGAAGAGTCCGGTGCGGATCCTTTTTAAGTAGAAGAAGCTTGAAATATTAAAATCAGGATATGCAATAGGCAGAACATAATCAACCGACATAAAATCGAGTTCCAATGAAATAATATCCTTGTATCCTCTTGGATGCAGAACCCTGTTTCCATAAAAAAATCTGGAAGGATCCTGTTTTTCCTTTTCATACCTTATCCTTATGCCGTTATCACGTAAAAACCCCGGAAAATAGAAAGTGGTTTTTATGGTAAGTGACGTCCCATAAATATTCCTGTCGAAAGGGGCAAATAAATAATTAAGATCAATAACCTGGCCCCATTTGGGATAAATGTCCCTCAGGGCATTCCTGAAAACATTTGAGAAAAATATCCTGCCTGACAATATAGTCTGATCGCTGTCATAATAATTTTCATCCTTCATGAATATCAGATCATTCCTGTAATCCGATGATATAGATGGTCTTATATACTCCGAAAATTTACCCGATGAGAAAGTGAGGGGTAAGGAAACTGTATTTATAAATCGTAACCGTGGCTGAACAACAGAAGGATCGGCATCGTCCTGCGTTTTTGATATTACAGGATTATTCCCATAATCAAGACGTGATTCAATTACGGGAAGCCATCCCATCCAGGTTACTCTCGAATGAAATACGTGTTTTTCTTCAGCAGAATATTCATAGCCAACCGAAGAAACCAGCGTGCTCAGATGGTTTTGTGTCATAATAGTTGCGCCTGGTCTGATGGCTGAGGGATCAGCTTTTATTTCCTCAAGATCGACATAAAACGGCATCCAGCTGTGAAACCTGAACAGATGCTTCCACTTTCTGTAAGGCTCAGGTATATAAGTAGATCCTGAGTTTACTTCACCTGGTTCTTTACTTAACTCTACCCTGTTGATCAGGTAAGAAGATGAATCCCTGTTATCAGTTGATAAGATGATTTTACCTGCAAGAGGGGCGGACGAAATATTATTTCCCGATGAACTGTAATCACTAAAGAGGAGGGTATTACCTTTCAGGGATAAATCAATTACTCCGAATTTTGATTCTGTAAGCTTAAAAGTGGTTTTGTCAGGGGTACTAAGAAAAATATTATCCGTTCCTGACAGTGAGCTGATATAAAACAATGAATCATTCCGCAAAAAAGATGCCTGCAGATCCTCAATGCCGGCCTTGACAGGAAACTCCCATTTATTGTCCTTAACAGAATAGGAAGAAATTCCTTCACCATCTTCTGTTAAAAAAATAACACTGATTTTTTCACCATTCTCAGACCATTGGGGACGCTGCAAATGCATGTTATCGGGTGCAGGAACGGTTTTGATAACTGATCCGTTATCTGCATCAAGGAATACAAGTTTATTAATGTTGCCGGCGGTATTTTCAATTGCTGCTATCCTGTTTCCGTCAGGTGATATCGAGGCGGCCATATATCTCGATTTCCGGGTCAGCCTTTTTGTTCTGCCACTTTTGATATTCTTTGATTTAATAACAGAATATTTCCGGTTTTCCCATCTGTGATCTGATTGACTTTCAACCCAAACCATCAGGTTATTTGAATAAGTGATGAAGTACGGATAAATCTGTCCGGGAACATGTATTTTCTTTTCAGTTTTCGTTTCCGGATTCACAAGTACAAATTCTGCAGGGGCCGAAAGGGAGGTTTTAATAGCAAGGATACTGTCTGCGCCGGCAAAAACAGGCGAATAATAATTTATATAATCTTTTTTCTTGCCGGGGTTAAGAGTTTTATAATTTTTCGTGTTATTTTCTGATATTTCATCAGTCCATAAAGTTTTTAATGTATCGAATGTTTCATTGAACAGGGTTTTCTTTTTCAGCCCTGCATATCTTGAAAGGCTTATGTTTACCGGATTGATTGTAAATGGCTGTGTTGCAGTGAAATTTATAACTTTATTCCAGATTGCAGGGTCATGTTCTATAATGGCCCATGTTACCATCTGGTAGCCTGTTTGATAATGATCAGGTACATAATCCCTGTATGAACCGTTTATGATTTTGTCGTATTTGTACATTTTACCTTTTTCAACTGCAATTGCTTTAAGCTGTTTCTGGAATGAAGGACTTCGTCCCCTGCCTGATTCAGTGAGGACAGTTTCGGCAAAGACAGCCTGCCCCTCAAAAAACCATAAAGGAAGAAGAGCGGCCATAATTCCTGTAAACTGTTCTCCCAGTATCACCGATGCTATATCTGAAATTCCTTTCTTTAATGATGTCATCTGGAATACATGAGTAAGTTCATGAAGGGTAAGCTGTTTTACAGGATCAAGCGGTATCGTGTTCTGTTCGGGCGTAGGGTATATTTCCATTCGTCTGGGAGCCCAGGCCACATAACCATTTGGATGAACAGTATGATTGTGAATAACTACCGGGATTTTAAATTTCTTTTCGGGATAAATAGATACCAGTTTTGAATATGATTCGTCAAGTGATCTGGCGAAATCAATTCCTCCGGAAGCGAATTCTCCGGGGAAAATTACAGTGAACCTTCCGGTTTTTATCTGCATCCATTTTAATGAAGCCGGATCCTGCCCTGTGTTATAATACTGGGCAATTGTAACTTGAGAAATAAATGATAAAATTATATATAAAAGGATTGACCAATATCTCATTGAGAAATTATTGTGCAAAATTAGTAAAAATAGTGGGGATTAACCTTTGACTGTAATAGGAAAAAAAGCAGTATTTTCGTGCTCGGATATTTTAAGAAAATTCCAATCTAATATGCAGGGAATGAAGAATTACAGATTTATTAATAACATTTCAGGGTGGGCAGTTTTTGTGGTAGCAGCATTTACATACCTGATGACAATAGAACCTACTGCCAGTCTCTGGGATTGCGGGGAATTCATTGCATCTGCATTTAAGCTTGAGGTGGGGCATCCTCCGGGGAACCCTGTTTTTATGGTTTTTGCCCGGTTTTTCACCCTTTTTGCAGGCGGAGATGTGTCAAAAGTATCAGCAATGGTAAATTCTATGTCAGCCCTGGCAAGCGCCTTTACAATTTTGTTTCTTTTCTGGACTATAACCCACCTTGCTAAAAGAATCTTGCTTAAAGAGGAAATTCAATATACAACAGGACGCATTATTGCAGTAGTTGCTGCAGGTGCTATCGGAGCTCTCACATTTACATTTTCTGACTCTTTCTGGTTTTCTGCTGTTGAAGGTGAAGTATATGCAACGTCTTCATTGTTTACTGCTGTGGTATTCTGGGCTATCCTTAAATGGGAGGATGTTGCAGATGAGAGATTTGCTGATCGCTGGATAATCCTGATAGCATTTCTTATGGGTTTGTCTATCGGAGTTCATCTTCTTAACCTCCTTGCAATCCCCGCAATAGTGCTGGTTTATTATTTCAGGAAATTTGATTTCACCTGGAGAGGGTTTTTAATTTCAATGGCTGCTTCTGTTGCATTTCTTGCATTGCTTATGTATGGAATAATGCCCGGCGTTGTAACAATTTCCTCAAGACTGGATTTGTTCTTTGTAAATGTTTTGGGACTTCCGGCAAACAGCGGAATGATTTTTCATGCAATTCTGCTTGCTGCTCTTCTTGTGATGGCTGTAAGAGCATCATTTTCTTCGGAGAAGACTTTGAAAACTTCAATATATGCCATTGCTGCACTTTTCTTTACAGGTGTATGGGTAGTTTCAGGATCAGGTTTACTGAATGTAGTGATTTTGCTTATGATTTCCTGGGGAATATGGTATATGACCGGAAAGAACAGAGTTGCACTCAACACACTGCTTACTGCTATAACAGTTATCCTGATCGGTTATTCCTCACAGGCTATTATCGTAATAAGGGCTACTGCCGATACGCCCCTGAATGAGAATAATCCTTCAAATCCGTTTAATTTACTTTATTTTCTGAACCGTGAGCAATATGGAGAACGGCCATTATTCAAAGGAGCTGTTTTCAATGCTCCGGTTATCGATTATAAGGACGGGAAACCCAAATATGCATTGGAAAATGACAAGTATGTAATTACCGGTCATAATCTTGAGCGTGAATATGATCCAAGGTTTATTACTCTTTTTCCAAGAATGTGGAGCGATCAGAACGAGCATGCAGAACTTTATCAGGAATGGGGTAAGATCAAGGGAATTCCAATACAGATTTCTGATCAGTCAGGAGAAAAGAGAGTCATCAAAAAGCCAACTTTCGGAGAGAATATGAGATTTATGGTTTCTTACCAGGTTGGTTTTATGTATCTGAGATATTTCATGTGGAACTTTTCCGGGAAGCAGAACGATACACAGGGATCAGGAGGCGCAGTTAACGGGAATTGGATTACCGGTATTAAATTCCTGGACGAGCCAAGAGTTGGTACTTCTGATATGCCGGCAGACATGAAAAATGATACTTCGAGGAATAAATATTATCTGTTGCCATTCCTTCTGGGTCTGGCAGGAATGTTTTACCATTATAACCGTGATCAGAGAAACTGGGGAATAATATTGCTCCTTTTCATCATGACCGGACTGGCTATTGTTTTTTACCTGAATCAATATCCCAACCAGCCCAGGGAAAGGGATTACGCATATACAGGTTCGTTTTATTTCTTTTCTGTGTGGGTTGGACTCGGAGTATTATTTGTGTTTGAAGCTTTTTCCCGCTTTTTAAAAGAAAAACTAGCTGCACCGATAGCAGGATTGCTGTGTTTACTGGCTGTTCCCGTACTTATGGGATCGGAAAACCGGGATGATCATGACAGGTCTGGAAGATACCTGGCAAGGGATGTGGCTTTTAACTATCTGAATTCCTGTGCCCCGGGAGCCATTCTTTTTACAAATGGAGATAATGATACTTTCCCTTTATGGTATGCCCAGGAAGTAGAAGGAAAAGGAACAGATATAAGGGTCAGTAACCTCATGCTTCTTAATACCGACTGGTATATTAACCAGATGAAAAAAAAGGTATATGAATCAGAACCTCTTCCTGTTACACTTCCCGTAAAAAAATATTATGACGGCATAAATAATCAGGTTTTCATTGTAGAAAAGACAAAGGACCCGGTAGATATCTCTACAATAATCGATTGGGTGAACAGCGAGAACATTGGTACCAAGATTAAGATTTCTGAAGACGAAATAATTGACATAATACCTTCAAGAACGATACGAATACCTGTTGATGCTCAGAAGGTTATTGCTTCCGGAACCGTTAAACCGCAAGATTCTGCCAAAATAGTTCCATATATTGATATAACTCTGAAAGGAAGCTCAATACTGAAAAGCCAGCTTATTGTAATGGATATTCTTGCCCATAACAACTGGGAAAGACCCATCTATTTTGTGACCGGCTACCATAATGATGCTTTGGGCCTGGAAGAATATTTTCAGTTAGAGGGACTTGCATACAGGCTTGTTCCTATTAAATCGGAAAATAAAAGCTGGCTTGAATATGGCAGGATCGATACAGATATACTGTATGAGAATATGATGAAAAAGTTTGCCTGGGGAGGGGCCAATGATCCGGAAGTAAATATCGATTATAATCATAAACGTACAATAATAGTTATTAAAGCCCGGATGAACTATGCAAGACTGGCCAAAGCACTTTCGGGAGAGGGTAAAAATGAAAAAGCGATCGAAGTACTTGATTATTGCATGGAGACCCTGCCTATTGAAACAATATCTTACGATCCTTATATTCCTGACATCATAGAAGCTTATTTTGCCGCAGGAGGTACTGATAAAGCAGTTGAAATGTCTGAAGCACTAAGTGAGTATTATTATGAAAAGCTTGACTATTTTCTCAGGCAGGATCCATTCATTATTAATTCGGCCGAATTTGAAATTCAGACAGCCATACAGTACACATCACGGGTAGCAAATGCATGTGCAACAAATGGCAAAACAGAAATTGCTGATGAGATTAATAAAAGGCTCGAAAGTTATTATGGTAATTATGTAAGGATTCTTCAGCCTTCTTCGAGGTAAAGCAGTTTTAATATTTGATTGTAACAGTCTCATTCCGTAGATATTTTTCAAGAAGAAAAAATATCTTTTCAGGATAGACCGGCTTAAGTACATACTCATTGCACCCTGCCAGATAAGCCTCAGTCTTTGCCTGTTCTGATGAATATGCCGTGATCATTATTACCGGAATTCCCTTTTTTAATTTTCTGAACATCCTTATACAATCAATTCCGTTAATCAGGGGTATTAAAAAATCCATGAATACAATATCTATATTGCAGTTTTCCTGATTTATATATTCAACGAATTCTTTGCCTGTATGAAGGATTGTTACATCGGCCCCTGAATTTCTGAGGAGAGTTTCATAGTACCTTATGGAGGGAAGGTCATCCTCTACTATCACAATCTTTTTGGCACTAAGCTCCAAATTGCTGATATTCAAGGTCATTTAAGGGATCATTTTAAGCATGTATAAAATTAATATAAGATAGGCACCTCATACCTCCGTGTTTCCCCAGTTATTAACATTTTATCAACACTTTGAGAATTTGACTCAAAACGCTCATTTGGTAACATGAATAATAATGTGCAAATTCGTATTAATAAATCCAAAAAACAATGGTTAGACATCATTTTATTAAAGCTCTGCTTATTTCTGCATTTGTAATTCTGCTTATAAATAATGGAATGAGTCAGGGTGGATTTGATAACTCCACAAGAGCGTTGTATATTTTTGATCTTGTTGGCAAATATGTGGATTTTGGACCTGGTTTCAAAGATTCTTCATCTTTTGATATAGGAGTTCTTGTTGGAGATTATGACCTAATTAATGAAATGGCAAACCTGGCAAAAACGCGAAAGAGAATTCAGGATAAGCCTGTGTCTGTAATGGGATTTAAAAGGCTTGAGAGTCTGACGCATACACAAGTTCTTTACGTTAACAAGAGTGCCGGATTTGACCTTGCTGATATAAAGAAAAAGATAGCCGGGAAACAAACAATGCTGGTTACTGAAGGATATGAATTCAGGGAATCAATGATAAATTTCATTGTGGTGGATGGCAAGCCACGATATGACATTAATGAAGAATATATAAAGAAAGAAGGAATGTCAGTGCCGCAGACTCTGTTGTTCACAGCCATTAAGACCAAGGAAGACTGGCAGAACCTTTTTGATATTGCCAGTAAGCAGATCGAAGAACAAAAAGAAACAATAAGACAGCAACTGGCAACCATCGATGTTCAGAAACAAGAGATCCTGAAACAGAAAGCTCTTCTTGACAGCCTTGACAAACAGATAATTGAGAAGGAAAGAACTCTTAACGAAAAGCAGAAAGTACTTGACAGGCAGTTTGCACAGATAAGCAGCCAGCAACGTGAGATCTCAGGTCAGAAACAAACTATTCTGGTTCAGCAGAAAGAGGTTCAGGTACAGAAAGATACATTGACTAATCAAAAGGAAAAGATATCACATCAGATTGCCATGATAGACGGGCAATTGAAAAGAATTGAAGAACAGGAAGGTAAGATCAGGGTTCAGCTGGCGACCCTCGAAAAACAAAAGCTGATTCTCTATTTTGTTCTTCTGGCGCTTCTGCTTGTCAGCTTTCTGGGTTATTATATTTACCGGGGTTACAGAATTAAAAAGGAAGCCAATATTAAGCTTGAAGAAAAAAACAGGACAATATCCTTGCAAAAGGATGAAATTGAAAAGCAAAGGGATCTTGCAGCTGCCCAGAGAGATCAGATTGCATACCAGAAAAAGCATATTACCGACAGTATTATGTATGCCAAAAGGATCCAGACTGCCCTTATTCCTTCTCTTGAATTATTCAGTGATAAGCTCGAGCATTTTGTTTTATATAAACCTCTTGCAATTGTAAGCGGTGATTTTTACTGGGTAAGTGCACAGGGTAATCTGCAAGTAATAATTTCTGCAGATTGTACAGGGCATGGAGTTCCCGGAGCTTTTATGAGCATGTTGGGAGTTACTATGCTGAATGAAATAGTAAACGGAAAGCATATCTTAATGCCTGATCAGATAATTGATCATTTGAGGCAGGGGATAATCAAGTCATTAAAACAGGTTGCAGAAGAAGACAGCGTAAAGGATGGAATGGATATTTCGGTCTGCGTGGTTGACTTCGACAAGAATCTTCTCTGGTATTCGGGTGCCAACAACCCCCTTTACCTGGTACGCGGAGGAGAACTTATACATTACAGGGCTGATAAGATGCCTGTTGCAATTCATTATAAGATGGATCCTTTTACTTTGCACAGGATTGAACTTCAGAAGGGAGATACATTCTATATTTTCTCTGACGGATACTCCGATCAGTTTGGAGGTCCCAGACAGAAGAAATTTATGTCAATGCAGCTTAAGGAAACGCTTGTAAGCTTGTCAGGAAAACCAATGTTGCAGCAGGGAGAGCGTATGAATGAAATATTCGAAAACTGGAAAGGTGAAAGTCCCCAGGTAGATGATGTTATTTTAATAGGAGTAAGGTACTAACGGCATTCATAATCTGTAACACTGCCAGTTACAGGATTTGTAACAGCAGGTGTTACTTTAATTCTGGCAAGATCAGCACCGCAATACTCAGTGTCAGAACCGGAATCAGTTATATCTCCGCCACTGCTTCTTGTAACCATTTTACAAACTTCACATCCGCCAAGGTCCTCGCAGGAAGTTGCAGCAACTGCTAATAACAGGCACGCAGCTCCAAACCATACTTTTCTTTTCATATTATAAGCGTTTTTTGTTTAACCGGATTGTATTACTTAAAGAAACTGAATGCAAATATCTTAGCCGTAAGTTAATTATTATAGTTCAAATATAGTAAATCTCTCTTCCCGGAGGATGAATTAAATATAAAAAGAGTGTCTGGAATGAATAATATGCTTTTATTGATTTTGACTTCGTCGAGCTCCGCTTCGATCCGGTTCTTCGTCTGCCCCTGACCCTAAAGGGTGCGAAGAAACGAGTCCAGCTCTGCTGGCGCAGCTATTTTATTTTTATTATTGATTCCCGATACTCATTAGATATAAAAAGGGCAAGTCAGGTAAAATTTAGAGCATGATGATGCATCAGTTTACTAAAAATCAAGTCATTTAGGCAGGAATATTTTTTTTTTAACTTGCATAAAAAATAATTGTCATGGAAGATTCAAAGATTGTTACAAAGGAATTAAAGAAAATGCGACAACATGTGGTAGTGGTCGGAGCGATTCATATTGGCTTCGGAATTATCGGACTTATTGCAGCTGCTGCTATTTACTTTGGGCTAAGTGTAGCCAGAGGATTTATTCCTTATAATGAAATACCGGAACCAGTTGTGTATTTCCTGAAGATCCTGTTTGTAAGTCTTCCTTTGATCATTGGCGCCAGTTCAACACTGGGGATAATTGGTGGTGTCGGCCTTCTTACCATGCAATCCTGGGCAAGATATCTTGTGATCGTTGTTGATATCATCGGGCTACTTAATATTCCGATCGGGACATTAAAGGGAGTCTATTCTTTGTGGGTGCTCTTTCAGAACGACACAATCGCGTTATTTGAAAAAAAATAAAACAATACCTTAAAATTGTTTCGGTAGAGATGCTCAAATTGGGCGTCTCTACGTATTTTTGCCAAATGAATAAATCCATAATACCATGGCTGAAGACAATAAGATAATTTTTTCAATGTTCAGGGTAGGAAAAACTTTCCCTCCTCACCGTCAGGTCCTAAAAAATATTTCACTATCCTTTTACCTTGGAGCCAAAATAGGAATAATTGGTTTGAACGGATCAGGAAAATCGACACTCCTTAAAATAATTGCCGGCCTCGAAAAAGAGTTTCAGGGAGAAGTTACTTTTTTACCCGGATATTCTGTCGGTCATCTCTCGCAGGATCCTCTTCTTGAGGAAAGCCGTACAGTAAGGGAAATTGTTGAAGAAGGCGTTCAGGAGACCATTGATACAATTAAGGAATTTGAGAAGATCAATAATAGTTTTGGTGAGCCGGAAGTATTTGAAAATCCCGACAGGATGCAGCAGCTGATTGACCGGCAGGCCATACTACAGGAAAAAATCGATTTAAATGATGGCTGGAATATTGAATATAAGCTCGAGCGTGCCATGGATGCCCTCAGGTGTCCCGACAGCAGTGCAAAAGTAAATGTTCTGTCAGGAGGTGAACGACGACGCGTTGCTCTTTGCAGGCTGCTTCTGAAACAGCCCGACATTCTTCTTCTCGATGAGCCTACCAACCACCTTGATGCTGAATCCGTTCAGTGGCTCGAAACAACCCTCAGGCAGTATAAGGGAACTGTTATTTGTATAACACACGACAGGTATTTTCTCGATAATGTTGCCGGATGGATCCTTGAACTCGACCGGGGAGAAGGAATACCATGGAAAGGCAATTACTCATCGTGGCTGGAGCAGAAAGCAAAGAGACTTGAATCCGAGGAAAAAGGAAATATTAAGAGAAGGAAGATCCTCGAGAGGGAACTTGAATGGGTGAGAATGTCTCCAAAAGCCCGGCAGGCAAAATCCAAAGCAAGGCTGGGAGCATATGAAAACCTTTTGAACCAAGATATTAAAGCGAAGGAAGAGAAGCTGGAGATCTTTATTCCCAATGGCCCCAGGCTTGGCGATAAAGTGATTGAATCACAGGCAGTTGCAAAGGCTTTTGATGATAAGGTGCTTTTTGAAAATCTTGAATTCAGCCTGCCACCCAATGGAATCGTTGGAGTAATTGGGCCAAACGGTGCCGGAAAAACAACTCTGTTCCGGATGATAATGGGTCAGGAGAAGCCAACAAATGGAACATTCAGGATTGGAGAGACGGTTGTTCTTGGATATGTTGATCAGGCACATGCCGCTATTGATCCGGCTAAGACTGTTTACGAAGTTATTTCAGGAGGTCAGCAGGATGTTATGGTAGGAAACAGGCTTGTAAATGCCAGGGCTTATGTAGCCAGGTTTAACTTCACGGGAGCTGATCAGGAGAAGAAATGCGGTGTACTGTCAGGAGGGGAGAGAAACCGCCTCCATTTAGCCCTTACACTTAAATCAGGTGCAAATGTTTTATTGCTTGATGAGCCTACAAACGATATTGATGTGAATACACTCAGGGCGCTTGAGGAAGGCCTTGAGAATTTCGCAGGATGTGCGGTAATAATCTCGCACGACAGATGGTTCCTCGACAGGGTTACCACACACATGCTTGCGTTTGAAGGCAATTCAAAGGTGGTCTGGTTCGAGGGAACATATTCCGATTATGAGGAAAATTACAGGAAAAGAGTAGCAGATACTACTCCCGAAAGGATCAAATACAAAAAGCTGGTGTAGCTCCATATAATTTTTTTGCCACCAGGTTATTCTCCAAATGTACATTTTAGGAACATCAAACCTTGTAACTCTAAAGACCCCCATCCCAGCCTTCCCCCCTCGCCTTCGCGTAGCCTTCTTATAGTTTTATGGTAATGATGGTTGTTGCTTCGGCGGAGCAAGGCAAGCGGGGAAGGAGTGCATCTTATCAATCTTTCAGAATGCTATTAGCTTGCCCCCTGGAAACGGGAAAGGGGGTTTAAAAGATACAAATATATGAAGTTCCATTAAAGAGTTATATAGGAGACTCCAACGCTCCAAATTACACCAAGGTTATATCACTGACATCATAGTTCTTGGTAAACCTTGGTGTCTTTGTTCCTTTGTGGCACTTTGCGGTCACTGGATTTTTATAGTTGGTTCTCCAGTGCTTTCCTGGTAATCACCGTCGTAGTCAGGCTTCTGTCTCCCAAAGAATTCCATTTTCTTTTTTCAAACCTGCTGACGATAGTATCAATGGTATCCTGCTTTACACCATAATCGGCCAGCCTGGTCTTAATTCCCAGCGACTCAAAGAATTCTGTGGTTTTGTTGATGGCTGCATTTACACGCTCTTCTTCAGTTCCGGCAGTGATATTCCACACTCTTTGTCCGTATTGTAGCAGTTTTTGTTTCTTTTCTTCCCTGAGGGCTTTCCATAGTCCCGGTAAAACAATTGCAAGGGTTCTTGCATGATCAATACCATGCAGGGCAGTGAGCTCATGACCAATGGAATGAACAGACCAGTCACCCGGCACACCGCACATTATGATGCCATTGAGAGCCATAGTGGCACTCCACATAAGGTTTGACATAGCTTCATAATCGGCAGGATTGGCATAGACTTTCGGACCCTCTTCTATGAGTGTAATCAGAATGGCTTCTGCAAAGCGATCCTGGATAGGGGCATTGACCGGATAAGTCAGGTATTGCTCAATAACATGCACAAATGCATCAACTACTCCGTTTGCTACCTGACGGCGCGGAAGCGTACCGGCAGCTTCAGGAAGAAGTACGGAAAACTTCGGGAAAGAAGATGGTGAAGAGAATGCAAATTTTTCAGTTGTGGATATTCTGCTCATAACAGAATTCTTATTCATTTCCGAACCTGTTGCCGGAAGGGTAAGCACCGTGCCAAAAGGAAGAGAGGATTCAACCGGATAACTTTTCGAGAGGATTATCCAGGGATCACCTTTGGTATGAAGTGCTGCGGCAGCAATGAATTTCGTAGCATCAATAACCGATCCGCCTCCGACTGCCAGAAGAAAATCAATACTTTTTTCTTTAATGATCTCAACGGCTTTCATTGATGTTTCATAAGTTGGATTAGGTTCGATACCGCTAAAATCAGTTACATCATATCCTTTAAGGGCATCCCTGACTTTATCATAAACCCCATTCTTCAAAATACTGCCACCGCCATACAACAGCATAACCTTGTTGCCTACAGGTATCTGAGATCTGATCTTTATTACCTGATCTTTGCCAAAAAAGATTTTAACCGGATTATAGAATTCGAAATCAGTCATGTATGTTTTTATTTAGTTGGAGCTGGAATAATAATATCCAAAAATAACAAAAATATTTCTTACTCTCCCCTGAATTAAGCTCTTTTGTAAATCGGGAAAATTTTCCTTCATTTGATTTATATTTCGTCTTAATTCCAAAAGCCCATATGAAAAGAATAGCTTCTATCCTGACCCTCATATTCTTGTTTATGTTTCTTTTTTTATTTGAGAATATCGTAGCACAGGGCAAAAACTGGACTCATTTCAGGGGAAGTAATCTCGACGGAATAGCATTAACAGAAAAAATTCCTTTGAACTGGGATGAAAGTAATATAGCATGGAAATCTGAAATCCATGGTAAAGGTTACTCATCGCCGGTAGTGTATAATAACCAGATCTGGATAACGACAGCTGCTGACGACGGGAAGGAACTATATGCCCTGTGCCACGATTATCAGACAGGTGCGGTTATTCATAATATTAAAGTTCTTGTACCTGATGAAACGATAGGAAAACACACAATCAACACATATGCCAGCCCTACTCCATGCATTGAAAAGGATTTTATATACGTTCATTATGGAAGTCTCGGTACTGCTTGTATCAAAACTTCTGACGGCTCGATTGTATGGAAACGAACTGATCTGAAATGCAATCATGTTCAGGGACCCGGATCGTCCCCGATACTTTATAAGAATTTGCTTATTCTTCATTATGAAGGCGTTGATGTGAGGTTTATAGTCGCTCTGGATAAGGCTACAGGAAAGGAAATATGGCGCACTGAACGTCCGGAAAAGCCATATGAAGCCTTGCCGGAGATAGGGAGAAAAGCTTATGTTACACCAATTATAGTTAATGTAAAAGGCCGCGATATGCTTATTTCAAACGGATCGGCCGTTTGTTGTGCATACGATCCATTAACAGGAAAAGAGATCTGGCAGGTAGTAAGAGGAGCAGAATCAACAGTTCCAATGCCAGTTTCTGAAAAAGGTATCATCTATTTTTACACCGGTTTTATGGTTGACGCGGAAGCTCCCAATTACACAGAGATCCTGGCAGTTAATCCTGATGGGAAAGGTGATATAACAGCTGCAAATATACTATGGAAAAAGCGCGACAATCAGACACAGACACAGATACTTACTCCGGTCATTAAAGACGGATTGATCTATACTGTTAATACAAGAAATTTCCTTATGTGTATTGATGCCGCCACTGGCAGGGAAATATGGTCAGAGCGTCAGAAAGCCAGTTTCCATTCTTCACCGGTTTACGTTAATGGGAATATCTGGTTCTTTTCCGTAAAAGGCGATGTTATTGCAATAAAAGCCGGCAGGAAATATGAAGTAGTTGCTCAGAATAAGATGGATTCAGGTATCTGGGCTACACCTGCTATTCTCAGGAATTCGGTGATATTGAGAACTGAGCAATATCTTTACAGGTTTGGTAAGTAATAAACTTGTTTTGTTAAGGGTAAGTCTAAGAATAAGAGGGTGTCTCAAATGTCTTTTTAAACCGCAAAGTAAGCTGAATTGTAGCAAAGTCCCCCTCGGGGGATTTAGGGGTAAAAAATGCGGGAAACAGAACCATTGAAGAACTTACACAGAGTTTCACAGAGAAGTCACAGAGTTTCACAGAGAAGAAGGCATGTTTTTGAATATCATACTTACACAGAGTTTCACAGAGAAGTCACAGAGTTTCACAGAGAAGAAGGCGGATTTAACTTTTGAGACATGTGTTGTCCTTGCAGGGGTGGCAGGAGATACTGGATCTATGTTCAGGGTGATTTTCCCGGGGTACTGCACCAACAGGAAAATTTTCTTTAAGTGAGTGTGCCCTCCGGGTTGATCAAGAATTATGCCAGCAAAGTTTTGTTTATTAAAGTATATTTCAGACATTTGATTAACAGAATCTTAGATAAGAGACCTGATTAATCTATTAAGTATGATCGAAGCAGTTCATATTTTACCAACAAACAAAACTCCGGAGGTTCTTCTTAATCCTGATGGATTTATTAAGATTAAAGGCCGTGCAATAGATGGATGATTATCCCAATAAGTGGAAAGAAAATATAAGGTGAAGCCAGTAAATCTGATTAACTCTTTGATGATCCCTGTTACAGGTATCTTATTCAATTCATGCGCTGGCATTCAAAACGAGGATAAATTGCCAAGACCAAATGTTGTGATGATCCTTTCTGATGATCAGGGATGGGGAGACCTTGGCCTGAACGGAAATAAAAACCTTCAAACACCGAATATTGATAAACTTGCCAGAGACGGAGTCGTATTTGATCATTTCTATGTTTGTCCAGTATCCTCACCGACCCGGGCAGAATTGCTTACCGGCCGCTACCATAACAGATGCGGAGTTTACAGCACTTCTTCAGGTGGTGAGCGGCTGAATACTGACGAGACAACCATTGCAGAGGTTTTTAAAAGGGCTGGTTACAGCACGGCAATTTTTGGGAAATGGCATAACGGCATGCAATATCCTTACCATCCGCTCGCAAGAGGATTTGATGAATTTTATGGATTTTGTTCAGGTCACTGGGGAGATTATTTCAGTCCGCAGCTGCTTGAATATAATGACAAAATTGTGCAGGGTAATGGTTATCTCCCGGATGATTTGACTGAAAGAGCCATGACTTACATAGAAAATAACAGGGAAAGGCCATTCTTTCTTTATTTGCCTTATAACACACCTCATTCGCCTATGCAGGTGCCTGACCTGTGGTGGGATAAATTCAAGGATAAAAAAATTGACATGCTGGCGGATGATCCGGAGAAGGAAAATATAAATTTTACAAGGGCAGCACTGGCAATGTGTGAAAACATTGACTGGAATGTCGGTCGGATTCTTGACCAGTTAAAGAAATCAGACCTCGAAAAAAATACTATTGTAATATATTTCAGCGATAACGGGCCGGCTGAATGGCGATGGAACGGAGGAATGAAAGGCATAAAGGGATCAACGGATGAAGGGGGAGTCAGGTCACCACTATTTCTACGATGGCCGGGCACAATTGATCCTGGATCCCGGATAGAAGAAATTACCGGTGTGATTGATTTGCTGCCGACACTTGCTGAACTGGCAGGAATTGAATGCAAAACACAATATTCCCTGGATGGGATCAGTCTGAAAAGCCTGCTGTTTACGAAAAATCCGGAATTGGGTAATCGCAGTTTAATTTCATCATGGAATGGCAAATTAAGTGTGAGAAGCAAAAACTATCTTCTGGATTCACAGAAAAAATTGTTTAATCTGAAAACAGATCCGGGTCAATTAGAGGACTTATCAGAACAGATGCCTGATGTTACTCAGGAATTGAAATCTGTTGCGGAACAATTCCGGAATGAAATACTTTCAGATATTCAACCGGATAATCGAAGATTTCCTGTAGGTCACCCTGACTTCAGCTACACGCAACTGCCAGCCAGGGACGGGGAATTCACCGGAAGCATAAAAAGATCAAATCAGTTTCCAAACAGCAGTTTTCTGACAAACTGGACAACCACAAAGGATAGGATAAAGTGGAATGTGGAAGTATTGTCAGAAGGAGATTACGAGGCGGAGATTTATTATACATGCCCGAAGCAGGATAAAGGATCTGTTTTCCAATTATCATTTGGCAAAGATAAATTAATAGCAAAAATTATTGAGCCTCATGATCCGCCTTTAAGAGGAATGGAAAACGACCGGGTAGTGCGAAAGGAATCATATGTAAAGGACTTTAAATCATTAACTATAGGCACAATCCATCTGGAAAAAGGAGTTGGTGAATTGACTCTGGAAGCCATTGAGATTCCCGGATCGAAGGTTATGGATATAAGATCAATTATGCTGAAAAAATTGATACCACATTAAGATAATTTGACTGTTGCAAATCGCTTTCCCACTATCTGGCCCATAAAAAATGCGGTCACAAAAACAGGGTAAGTATAAAAAGCAAAGCCGATATCACTGTAAATTCTCAGGAGAAGGATAAATGGAATTGGTAAGTGAATGTACAAGAACCATTTAAAAGAAAATTTTTTTACACCACCCCTTAAAAATCCAAAAGGAAGATTTATAATAAAAATGATTATGAATAGGATTAGTAGTTTAATAATATGATCATTCATAGATCTTGTTTGCAGTATTTCAGGTGCGAAGATATTATGTTTAGATAGATAATTAGGGAAACACATAATTATCACTTCATTAAATGCACAAATACTTTCGGAAAAATCAGGTACAATGCGATGTTCAGAAATTCCAGAAATTCAATATTGCGGGCTTACGTTAATTATGTTTACCGTCTTCTTTCCAGTTTGAGGGATTTCTAATGATATAATGCCGTATGCGTTCGAATTCTGTTTTATCACGAATTATATGATCGTGATAACGTGATTGCCATTGAAATCCGGGATCGGTAATGCGGGCATATTTTGTAACGCCTGTTTTATATCCCCTGATAAGTTCTTTGGACTCAATTTCTGTTTGGTTATGGGTATCAAAGAACTCATTAATACATCTTCTTATTCTGAGAGTCATATCATTTCTTACCCAATGGTAATGTGAACACAAACCTGCTTCCTTTTCCAACTTCGCTTTCGATCCAGATTTTTCCACCATGCTTTTCTACAAATTCTTTACAGAGCAATAATCCCAGACCTGTTCCTGTTTCTCCTGCTGTGCCTTTGGTTGTAAGAACTTCAGTTATATCAAAAAGTTTCTTTAAATCATCAGGTGCTATGCCAATTCCATTGTCGGAAACCGAAATTGTTACATTTTCAGTATTTTCCCATGCATTAATATTAATTACTCCACCATTGTTAGTAAATTTTAAAGCATTCGAAATCAAATTTCTTAAAAAAGTACTAATCATTTCTTTATCCGCATATATTTGATGGTTCGTCGTAATTTCGTTTTCAATTATGATAGATTTTTGCCCGGCAATAACATTTAATAGAAGAGTTGCTTCTTTTATAAGTGTTGTCATTTCAAAATATTCAGGATTATATTCCATTCTGCCGGATTGCAATTGTGCCCATGTCATAAGATTTGTTAACAAACCCATAGCTTTATTAGTCGATTGAAGTATCATATTAGCAATTCCCCCAATCTTTTCATAG